>NZ_DASRXZ010000141.1:0-59968 GCF_035687345.1 Microbacterium sp. | reverse complement strand
GACGTGCCCTTCATGTGGCGCACCCTCTATCAGGAGAAGATGCCGCACGACTTCAGCGCGGCGAACCTGCGCCAGTCGCCCATGCTCCACATGCGGCTCGACGCCGACTACAACGGCTGGTGGATGTGCCTCATCCCGGTCGAGGCGCTCCGCAAGGCGGGGCTTCCGCTCCCCGCGTTCATCAAGTGGGACGATGCGGAGTACTGCCTGCGAGCACGAGACCACGGCATTCCCACCGTCTCGATGCCGGGTGTCGCACTGTGGCATGTGTCCTGGGTCGGCAAGGACGACTCGATCGACTGGCAGGCCTACTTCCACGCGCGCAACCGGATCGTCGCCGGCCTCCTGCATTCGTCGATCCCACGAGGCGGCACGCTCCTGCGCCACAGCCGCCGCATGGACCTCAAGCACCTGATGATGATGCAGTACTACCCCGTGGCGCTGCGTCACCGGGCCATCCGCGACATCCTCTCCGGTCCCGAGCACATGCGAGCAGGCCTGGCGACGGCCATGCCGCAGGCGCGCGCCCTCGCGAAGGACTACCCCGAGACCGTCGTCCACAAGGACTCGGGTGTGCCGATGCGGTCGCGCAAGGGACGTCAGGTCTTCAAGCGGATGCCCCGCCACACGTTCGACAGCCCGACGGGTCTGCGCCTGCGGTGGTTCACGCTGTCGACCCTCGTGTCGCATTGGATCCACGCCCCGCGGCCCGAGAACATCTCCACACCCGAAGTCGAGTTCGGCAAGGGCGACGCGTACTGGTGGCGCCTGCCGCTCTTCGACAGCGCGCTCGTGAGCGCCGCGGACGGCTCGGGCAAGAACATCTACACGAGGGACCGCCGCAAGTACCGCCGGATGCTGTTCGACACCGTCGTCCTCCACGCGCGCCTGCGTCGCCGGTGGCCCGAGCTGTCGAAGCGCTACCGCGCGGCGATGGACGAGCTCACCTCGCTGGAGGCGTGGCGCAAGACGTTCGAGGAGTCGAAGTGACGATGGTCTCGCCGACGACCCCCAGCACCGAAGCGTTCGATCCAGCGACGGCGACCATCGCCATCGTGACCTACAACCGCTCGGGCCTGCTGGCGAGGCTGCTCGAGAGCATCGAGCGCATGGATCCCAAGCCCGGGCACATCGTGATCGTCGACAACGCATCCGTCGACGACACAGGCGAGGTCGTCGAGTCCTACCGCGAGCGGCTCGCGCCGTCGGCGCTCGTGTACCGCCGCCTCGACACCAACACGGGCGGCTCGGGTGGGTTCAGCGAGGGCATGCGCATCGCCTATGAGCTGGGGTCGACCTGGATCTGGCTCATGGACGACGACGTCGAGGTCATCCCCGACGGTCTCGCGAAGATGGGCAAGTGGGCGCCGCGGTTCAAGAGCATCCAGGGCCGGCGCTACGACTACGACGGCAGCGAGTTCTACTGGCAGTACCGGATCGCCGAGCGCATGGGCATCCCGATCCCGTTCGCCCCCGCGGGTTTCGACGAGAGCGGCTACAAGCCGATGAACTCCGGTTGCTTCGAGGGCATGTTCATCCACCGCGACATCGTGCGCGAGATCGGCCTGCCCGACCCGCGGTTCTTCATCTACTGGGACGACCAGCTGTACGGATGGCTCGCCTCGCGCAAGACGCAGTCGGTGATCGTGAACGAGTTCGTGCTGCGCCGCACGCGCGAGATCAAGCAGTGGGACATGGGGATCCGCCACCTCAATGCCTCGAGCAACGCGTACCGGTACTACATCATGCGCAACCGCGCGATCATCAAGCGGTACTACCGCGCACTCGGCGTCTACAACCCGGTGCTGTTCGGCCTCGGCACGTTCATGACGTTCTGCAAGGAGCTCATCCGCCTCGTCTTCGTCGAGCGGACCGTCCGCGGCACGTCGAACCTCTTCCGGGGTCTTCGCGACGGACGTGAGATCGCCAAGGATCCGTCGTGGAAGCCGATGGCGCCGCTGACGGATCAGCCGACTTCGTAGTCCGAGTTGTAGCGGTCGAGCACCTCGCCGATCGTCGCGTCCATCGCGAGGCGGCCCTTGTCGAGGTACAGCCCGCGCGAGCAGAAACGGCGCAGGTCCTTCTCGTTGTGCGACACGAAGAAGAGCGTGCGTCCGGCGGCGAGCAGCTCGTCGATGCGCTTGTAGCACTTCTCGCGGAACGCCTTGTCGCCGACCGCGAGCACCTCGTCGACGAGCAGGATCGGCTCCTCGAGCTGCGAGACGACGGCGAACGCGAGGCGCACCTTCATGCCGTTCGAGAGGTGCTTGTAGGGGGTGTCGAGGAATCCTTCGAGCTCCGCGAACGCGATGATGTCGTCGAAGCGCCGCTCCACCTCCGCGCGCGACATGCCATGCAGCCCGGCGGTGAGGCGCACGTTCTCGCGCACGGTGAGATCACCCACGAAGCCACCCGTGATCTCGATGAGCGGTGCGACGCCGCCGTGCACGCGCACGCTCCCCTCGTCGGGCAAGAGGACACCTGCGACGAGCTTCAGCAGCGTCGACTTGCCCTGACCGTTGCGGCCGACGACGCCGATCGCCTCGCCGGCGCGCACGTCGAACGTCACGTCGCGAAGCGCCCAGAACTCACCCGGCCGGCTGCGCCGCGACGAGTCCGCGAACAGATCCTTGAAGTTCCGACGCCCGCGACGATTTCGACGGAACCGGATGCCGAGATCGCGCACCTGGATGGCGACGTCGGTCGTGAGAGTCGCGTCGGCCATCACAGCTCCTTCAGCACCGGACGCTCGAGGCGGCGGAACACGAACACGCCGAGGGCGAGGAACGCGAGCGACATCGCGGCGCCCACCACCACGGCGAGCGTGTCCCACACCTCCGGGAAGAGCCCCACCCGGTACAGGGTGAAGATCCCCGACAGCGGGTTGAAGACGGCGAGGGTCGGGAAGATCCCCGGCAGGTCGCCGATGCTGTAGATGACGGGCGATGCGTAGAAGAGCAGGCGCAGGATGAGCTTGGTCGCCCGCTCGAGGTCGGTGTAGAGGGTGCACAGCGGCGCCACGAGCAGTCCGAGGCCGACGAGGAGCGCCGTCTGCAGCAGGACCGCGACAGGGATCCACAGCAGGCCCCAGTTGAGCTCGGCCGGCGTCGCGGAGAACTGCGCGACGATCACGAACAGCGCGAGGACCGGCAGGGAGAAGACGAACTCGAGGCCCTTGCTCAACACGATGCGGTTCACCCAGATCGAGCGCGGGATCGCGGTGGACCGCACGAGGCGCGCGTCCTTGCTGAACGCACGCGTGAAGTCCGACACGGCGGAGTTGAACCACACCCACGGCAGCAGCGCCGTGATGAGGAACACGATGTAAGGCTCCTGGCCGACCGTGCGCTGGAAGACCTGCGTGAAGACGAACCAGTAGATCGCGCTCATCAGGAGCGGATCGAGCACCGACCACAAGTACCCGAGCGCGCTCGTCGCGTACCGGACGCGCAGATCCCTCGCCGACAGCAGCCACAGGGAATGCGCGTAGCGGCGCGGCGATCCGGGTGCGCCGACGGCAGCGGTGGTCACGCGAACGATCCTACGGGCGCGGAGTCACGCGAGCTGATTGTTCCACATCGACAGCGCCGAGCCGATCGCCATGTGCATGTCGAGGTACTGGTATGTGCCGAGGCGCCCGCCGAAGAACACATCCTTCTCGCCCTTCGCGAGCTCGCGGTACGCGAGGAGGCCCGCGCGGTCCTCCGGGGTGTTCACGGGGTAGTAGGGCTCTTCGCCGCGCTCCGCGAAGCGCGAGTACTCGCGCATGATCACGGTCTTGTCGGACGGGTACCGATCCGCGCGCTCGGGATGGAAGTGCTTGAACTCGTGGATGCGCGTGTACGGAACATCCGCATCCGCGTAGTTCATGACCGACGTGCCCTGGAAGTCGCCGACGTCGAGCACCTCGCGCTCGAAGTCGAGCGTGCGCCATGACAGGGCGCCTTCGGTGTAGTCGAAGTAGCGGTCGACAGGCCCCGTGTAGACGATCGGCACCTGCCCGACCGTCGCCTTCTTGCTGAGCGGCTGCGATTCGTCGAAGAAGTCGGTGTCGAGCTTCACCTCGATGTTCGGGTGGTCGGCCATGCGCTCGAGCCACGCCGTGTACCCGTCGGTGGGCAGTCCCTCCCACTTGTCGTTGAAGTACCGGTTGTCGTAGTTGTAGCGCACCGGAAGGCGGCTGATGACCTCGGCGGGAAGCTCCTTGGGGTCGGTCTGCCACTGCTTCGCGGTGTAATCGCGGATGAACGCCTCGTACAGCGGGCGGCCGATGAGGGCGATGCCCTTCTCCTCGAGGTTCGCTGCCTTCTTCGCGTCGAACTCCCCCGCCTGCTCGTGCACGAGCGCGCGGGCCTCGTCGGGCGAGTACGCCGCCTGGAAGAACTGGTTGATCGTTCCGAGGTTGATCGGCAGCGGATACACGACGCCCTTGTGGTTCGTGTACACACGGTGGACGTAGTTCGTGAACGTCGTGAAGCGGTTGACGTACTCCCACACGCTCGGGTTCGAGGTGTGGAACAGGTGGGCGCCGTACTTGTGGACCTCGATGCCGGTCGCCGGGTCGTCTTCGCTGTACGCGTTGCCGCCGATGTGCGGGCGGCGTTCGATCACGGTGACCTTGCGACCGGATGCCGCGGCCCGCTCTGCGATGGTGAGGCCGAAGAAGCCGGAGCCGACGATGAGGAGATCCATGCGGTTGGGGTGCTTTCTGATTCGCTCGGGCGCCCGTGCGGGTCCTAGACGCGGAGATGCGGCGGGCACGAGGGGCCGCCGCGTGACACAAGCTTACCGACGGACTCGGGGCATTCCTGGGAGCCCGCGGGGCGGATCCTCGGTCAGGGTCGGTCGTGTGCGGGAGCCTGGTCCTCGATGTCGGACTCCTCCTCGACTGCGACCATGCCCGACGGCGCCGCCCCCGCCTTGCGGAAGGAGAAGGTCTTGTGGAGCACGTAGGTGACGACGACGAGGAACGCCGTCACGATGAGCTGGCTGATGAGCTTCTCGGTCGCGCTGTCGAAGCCGAGCACCTGGGCCGAGAACCAGCTCAGGGCGAGGTTCGCGATGAAGGAGCCGAGCGTCACCGACGTGAACTTGATGAACTCGCCGATCGGATGCCCCGTGCCGCGGAACACGAAGTGGCGCTGGAGCAGGAACGACGTCAGGTTCGAGACGATCCAACTGAAGGTGATCGCGATCGCGAAGTCGCCGGGCACGCCCCAGGCATCGAGCACGAGCAGCGAGACGGCGTAGAGACCGTACGAGAACGCGGTGTTCAGGCCACCGAAGACGAGGTATCGGACCTCGGGGCGCCTCGAGATCGCCACGACCAGATTGCGCATCGGGGCAACGATACACGCGCTCCCACGGCGCTTCCTGTACGCCTCCCGGGCCGGTCGGAGAGGCGTGCGTTAGGCTCGACCGTTGGCATTCTGCCATCGCCCGCGGACCAGCTTCCCGCCTCTCGGAGCCGACGGCCGCGCGGAAGGAGCCTCGAATCGTGACCGTCCCCGTCCTCAGCGTCGTCGTTCCGGCCTACAACAACGGACGCACCCTCGCCGAGACGCTCGAGTCGGTGCTGGAGCAGCGTGTGGACGGGCTCGAGCTGATCGTCGCCGACCACGCGTCATCCGACGACACCGCAGAGGTCATGCGCGGCTTCGCCGACGATCCGCGCGTCACGCTGCTCGACACTCCGGCCGGCGGCGGCGCCGGGCGCAACTGGAATCGCGTCACCGAGGCCGCGACCGGCGAGTACATCAAGCTGGTGTGCGGAGACGACGTCCTGCGACCCGGTGTGCTCGCACGACAGCTCGAAATCCTCCGATCGACCGGCGCGGTGCTGACCGCGTGCCGTCGCGACGTGGTCGACGCGGACGGCCGCACGCTGATGGCGGGGTGGGGACTGAGAGGTCTCGACGAGCGGATGCCGGGGCGCGACGCCGTCCGCAAGGCTGTGCGCGCCGGGTCGAATCTGTTCGGCGAGCCCGCGTCGGTCATGATGCGCCGGGAAGCGCTGGCCGAGACCGGCGGATGGTTCGACCGCTTCCCCTATCTGATCGACCAGGCGACCTACTCGCGCGTGCTCCTTCGCGGGGACTTCGTCCCCGACCCCGAGGTCGGCGCGACCTTCCGGATGAGCGCCACCCAGTGGAGCGTGGCGCTGGTGCGCGAGCAGTCCGGTCAGGCGCGGGCGTTCCACGCGTGGCTGCGGGCGGAGCATCCGGAGGTCCTGTCGGCGACGGATGTGCGAGTCGGCGACCTGCGGGCCGCGGCGATGGCTCGTGCCCGCCGCCTGTCGTATCGTCTGCTCGAGAGGAGAATGCGGTGACCGACGGAGAGGCGTACGTCCACCGGATCAGCATCGTGATCCCGGTGTACCAGGGTGAGCGCACCCTGCGCGGCGTCATCGACGAGATCCGCCCGCTCACGTCGCCCTTCGTCACCTCGGCCGGTCACACCGCACGTGTGGACGAGGTGGTGCTCGCATACGACCGCGGTCCCGACGACTCGGCCCGCGTCATCCGCGAGCTCGCCGCCGAGAACGCGTGGATCAAGCCCGTCTGGCTCAGCCGCAACTTCGGTCAGCACGCCGCGACGCTCGCGGGCATGGCGAGCTCGGGCGGTGAGTGGATCGCCACGATCGACGAGGACGGTCAGCACGACCCGGGACAGATCCAGGTGCTGCTCGACCAGGCTCTCGCCGACCGTGCCGACCTCGTCTACGCGGACCCCGTGAACCGGGCTCCCCACGGCTTCGTGCGCAACACCGCGTCGAAAGCGTCCAAGCGCACGCTCGAGTCGCTTCTGGGCGGCGGCCCGGCCTCGCACTTCAACAGCTTCCGCCTCGTGCTCGGTGAGATCGGGCGCAGCGTCGCCGCGTACGCGGGCACGGGCGTCTACCTCGACGTCGCCCTGTCGTGGGTCGCGAGCCGCGTCGTGACAGCGCCGATCACGCTGCGCGCCGAGGGCGACCGCCCGTCCGGGTACTCCTACCGCCGTCTGTTCGGCCACTTCTGGCGCATGGTGCTCACGTCGGGAACCCGCGGCCTGCGCCTGGTCACCGCCGTCGGCGTGCTCTTCTTCGTGGGCGGCATCCTGTTCGCGATCTACCTCACGTTCGCGCGGTTCGTCTCGGGCGACATCCCCGAGGGCTGGACGTCGCAGATGGTGCTCACCGCGGTGGGGACGGGCGTGATCCTCGTGTCGCTCGGGATCATCGCCGAGTACCTCGGCGTGGCGGTCAGCACCGCACTCGGCAAGCCCGCGTACCTCATCGTCCGCGATCCGGCGAGTGGACCGCTCGGGCACGCCGACCCGCCTGAGCGCCCGGCGGTCGACCGGGAATGACCCGGGCGCGGCGCTGGATCATCGGCCGAGGCCTCCTCGGGCGGGCGGTGGAGCGAGCGCGACCCGACGAGGCGTTCGCCGTTCGGCTCCCCTGGAACGACCCCGACCGCACCGTCGAGGCGATCGCGGTCGCGTTGCCGGAGTTCGCGGCATCCGATTCGCGCCTCGAGGTCTACTGGTGCGCGGGCCGCGGCGTGACCTCGACCCCGCGCGAACAGCTGGCGGTCGAGGCATCCGTTTTCGATCGCGTCCTCGAGGTGTTCCTCGCGGCGCCGTCCGACGTGAGGTCGCGCCTCGCGTTCTTCCTCGCGTCGTCGGTCGGCGGCGCCTACGCGGGCTCGGGCACGCCGCCGTTCACGGAATCGACGCCGGTCGCGCCGCTGAGCGCGTACGGCGACACGAAGCTGCACATGGAGGCGGCTCTGCGCGAGGCCACAGCGGACGGGCAGTGGCGATCGTTCATCGGCCGCATCACGAACCTGTACGGCGCGGGCCAGGACCTCTCCAAGCCGCAGGGCCTCATCTCGGCCCTCGTGAGGGGTCACCTCAGCGGACAGCCGACGTCGGTGTACGTGCCGCTCGACACGCTGCGCGACTACATCTACGAGGATGACTGCGCCGCCGTCGTCGACGCCGGCATGCGCCGCGTCGCGGCCCAACCCCCCGGGACGACCGTCACGAAGCTCATCGGCGCGATGCGGGCGGTGTCGATCGGTGCGCTGCTGTCGGAGCTCACGCGGCTTCGGCGACGACGGGGGCCGATCGTGTTGGGCGGAGGCGACGCGCGGGGCCAGGCGCTGGATCTCCGCATCCGCTCGGAGGTGTGGACCGACCTCGACGGGCTCGTCCGCACGACGCTGCCCGAGGGCCTCAGTCGCGTGTATCAGGCCCAGTTGCTGGGACGGGCAGCTCCTCACTGAGCCCGAGTCCGTCGGGCGCCGTCTCAGCCCGTCGGCGCCACCGGTGCTGCAAAATCGGCCAGGCCACCAGGATCACGGCGCACAGTGCCGAGGCCGCGATCATGAGCGGCAGCCCGGGCGGACGGAACGAGACCGTGATGACGTCGCCCGGCCGGGCGTCCGACGCGTCGACCGTGAGAAGCCATTCCCGGACGGGATCCGCGTGCTCGGCGCCGTCGATCGTGTAGCCCGGGTAGTCGAGCCGGGCCAGCACGACGCGAGCGTCGTCGCCGATCTCGTCCACACGGAACGAGACCGCGGTCTCGGAGACGTCGACGACGGTGACGGATGTGCCACGCCCCGTCCACGCGACCCCGCCTGCTCCGGGAACCGGCTCGTCGCGCTCGAAGAGCCACGTGAACTCCCCCTCCGAAACGAGGCGCCATCCGTCGGGCGGGACGGGAGCCTCGGGGAAGGTGTCCTTGATGGCGAGGATCGTGCTCACGCCCATGAGATCGGCGACCGGGAGCCCGGTCTCGGCGTCGCGGGTCCACAGTGTGTCGAGGGCATCCGCGCACGTCGCACCGCGCAGGTCCATGCACAGGTCCTTCGAGAAGGTCGAATACGGCAGGACCGTGTAGAGGCTGCTCACGCGCGTGGGGCTCAGGTACCAGAGGTTGCCCATGAGGCGTTCGTCGAAGCTCGCGTCCAGACCGCCGTGCGCGTAGATGTCGCCCACGACGATCGCGTCGTCGGGCGAGTCGGGAAGGATCGACTGCATGCGCGCGACGCTGTCGGGCACCCCGAACTTGGGCAGCGGCGTGTACGGGAAGACCGCCAGCTGCGGGATGATCAGCAGCCCCGACACCGCGACGGCCGCCGCGGCGGCGAGGCCGGTGCGCTGTCCGTCGCGCCGGATGCGCCGGGTGAGCGCGATGTACCCGATCGCGACGATCGCGATCGCCTGCACGACCATCACGAGCGCGAGCCAACGCCATTGGCCCGGCGTGTTGGCGTAGGTGATGCCGGTGGCGATGACCAGGACCAGCAGCGACCACCACACACGACGGCGTGTGACGCGGGCGGGGAAGGCGTGGGTCGCCATGACGGCCAGCAGGACTCCCGCGGTGAGGCACACGTACGGCATGAAGCGGACCGGCCAGCGGATCGCACCGATCTCGCTCGGCCCGATGACGACGACGGTCACGAGCGCGAGGAGCACGAAGAGCGGGATGCACCGACGCACCACGTCGCGCGGCATCGGCAAGAAGAGGGGGATGATCGGCAGCAGCCACGCGACATACACGAGTGGGGCCGCGGTCTCAGGGCCCCACCACGACCCCACGGATGCCGTGGCCGTCGGCGACGCGGCCGACATGAGGTCGCTCAGATCGGCGTTGAGGAACCTCGTGTTGATGACGTGGAATCCCGCACGCTCGGTGACGGGCGCCGTGAGCACACCGGGCAGGTAGACCGCGATCGTGAGGAGGGCTCCCCACGCGGACGCGAGGAGCGTCCGGATCGCGCGCCCGCCGTCGCGCGCGACGATCGCGCGCACGAGACTCTCGACGAGGATCACGACGAGGATGAGGACTCCGAACACGTATCCGAACGTGATGAGCGCGTAGCTCGCGATCAGGTACGGAAGCGGCGAGCGCAGGGATTCGACGGATCGCCGAAGACCCCACCACACCCACGGCAGGACGGCCGCGTTGAACAGGCCGGTCGCCCACGAGGCCGCGTCCATGTAGACCGTGAACCCGCCGAGAGGCACCAGCACGCCCGCGACCGCGGCCCAGGGAGCGCTCGCGCCGAACGAGCGCGCGAGCAGGCAGACGCCGCCAGCCATGAGCATGAGGAACGCGATCTTCACGATCGTGACGTGGACGACCGGGTTCTCGGCCCAGCGGGCGGTCACCGCGATGAGCCAGGTCACGGGGTTGAGCAGTCCCCATTGGCCTTCGGCGAAGTAGTTGCCCGCCTGCCACGCGTGCGGATCCAGGATCGGCAGGCGCCCGCTGAGCAGCCTGTCTCCGAGCTGCCACCACTGCCCGAACGAGCCGACCTCGGAGTCGTCGGCGAAGTAGAAGCGCGGCGTGACGAGCACGCGGGCGGCGCCGAACAGACCGGTGAGCACGACCGAGAGCGCGGCCCAGACGGCGGGCGCCCACCGTGTGCGGGTGCGGGAGGACTGGTCGGTCACGTGGCGGTGCCAATCGGCGTGCGGGCGGGAGGGCTCGACAATGCTAGCAACGGGCACCCGCGCGGCCCGCGCGAAGCCGCACGCCGCGCGGCAACGAGCGCCTGTGAAACGATTGGGGTGTGAAGGGCATCATCCTCGCCGGCGGATCGGGCACGCGGCTGCATCCGATCACCCTCGGCGTCTCCAAGCAGCTCGTCCCCGTGTACGACAAGCCGATGGTCTACTACCCGCTGTCGACGCTCATGCTCGCCGGCATCCGGGACATCCTCGTCATCACCACGCCGCACGACGCGACGCACTTCGAGCGACTCCTCGGCGACGGCTCGCAGTTCGGCGTCTCGATCTCGTTCGCCCAGCAGCCCTCCCCCGACGGTCTCGCGCAGGCGTTCACGATCGGGGCCGACTTCATCGGCGACGACAAGGTCGCCCTCGTGCTCGGAGACAACCTCCTCTACGGCCCCGGACTCGGCACGAAGCTCGCGCGGTTCTCGGACATCGACGGCGGCGCCGTCTTCGCCTACTGGGTCTCCGACCCGCAGGCGTACGGCGTCGTCGAGTTCGACGCCGAAGGTCGGGCGATCTCGCTCGAGGAGAAGCCCGCCAACCCGCGCAGCAGCTATGCCGTCCCCGGCCTCTACTTCTACGACAACGACGTCGTCGAGATCGCGCGCGGGCTCTCCCCCAGCGCGCGCGGCGAGTACGAGATCACCGACGTGAACCGCACGTACCTCGAGCGCGGCAAGCTTCAGGTCGAGGTGCTGCCACGAGGGACCGCGTGGCTCGACACCGGGACCTTCGACCAGATGACGGATGCCGCGGAATACGTCCGCACGATGGAGCGCCGAACGGGCATGAAGATCGGCGCCCCCGAAGAGGTCGCGTGGCGGCAGGGCTTCCTCACCGACGACGAGCTGCGCGCGCGTGCCGAGAAGCTCCTCAAGTCGGGCTATGGTGCATACCTGCTGGCTCTGCTGGAAAGGGGTCGTTGATGGCTCGGCTGCTCGTGACCGGAGGGGCCGGCTTCATCGGCTCGAACTTCGTCCACCACGTGATCGAGCACACCGATCATCACGTCACGGTGCTCGACAAGCTCACGTACGCCGGAAATCTCGCGTCGCTCGCGGGGCTCCCCGAGAACCGGTTCCGGTTCGTCAAGGGCGACATCGCGGATGCGGAGCTCGTCGACGCCCTGTTCGACGAAGTCGACGCCGTCGTGCACTACGCGGCCGAGTCGCACAACGACAACTCGCTCCACGACCCGCGCCCGTTCCTCGACACGAACCTCGTCGGCACGTTCACGCTCCTCGAGGCGGCGCGGCGCCACGACACGAGGTTCCACCACATCTCGACCGACGAGGTCTACGGCGATCTCGAGCTCGACGACCCCGCGCGGTTCACCGAGACGACCCCCTACAACCCGTCGAGCCCGTACTCGTCGACGAAGGCCGGCTCCGACCTGCTCGTGCGCGCGTGGGTGCGTTCGTTCGGCGTGCGCGCGACGATCTCGAACTGCTCGAACAACTACGGTCCGTATCAGCACGTCGAGAAGTTCATCCCCCGCCAGATCACGAACGTGCTTCGCGGCATCCGCCCCAAGCTCTACGGCAAGGGCGAGAACGTGCGCGACTGGATCCACGCCGACGACCACTCGGCCGCCGTGCTCACGATCCTCGACAAGGGGGTCATCGGCGAGACGTACCTCATCGGCGCCGACGGCGAGAAGAACAACAAGGAGGTCGTCGAGCTCATCCTCACGCTCATGGGGCAGCCGGTCGACGCGTACGACCACGTGACCGATCGTGCGGGGCACGACCTGCGGTACGCGATCGACTCGACCAAACTGCGCACCGAGCTCGGATGGACTCCGCAATACCGCGACTTCGAGTCCGGACTGGCTGCGACGATCGAGTGGTACCGCGACAACGAGGCGTGGTGGGCGCCCGCGAAGGACGCGACCGAGGCGTTCTACGCCGCCAAGGGCCAGTGATGACGGAGTTCGGCAAACGCCTGCGCGCCACCGAGACGCCCATCCCCGGGCTCGTGCTGTGGGACCTGACGGTCCACGGCGACAGCCGCGGCTGGTTCAAGGAGAACTGGCAGCGCGAGAAGATGATCGCCGCGGGTCTCCCCGACTTCGGCCCCGTCCAGAACAACATCTCCTTCAACGACGCTGTCGGAACGACGCGGGGCATCCACGCGGAGCCGTGGGACAAGTGGGTGTCGCTGGCGACGGGTCGCGTCTTCGGCGTGTGGGTCGACCTTCGCGAGGGTCCGACGTTCGGGATGGTCTTCACGGCGGAGCTCGACCCGTCGCGCGCGATCTTCGTCCCTCGCGGGGTCGGCAACGGCTACCAGACGCTCGACCCCGACACCGCCTACACGTATCTCGTCAACGACCACTGGTCGCCGGACGCGACGTACACGTTCCTGAACCTCGCGGACGAGAGCGTCGCGATCGACTGGCCCATCCCGCTCGATCGGGCCGAGATCTCCGAGAAGGACCACGCTCACCCGCGACTCGCCGACGTCGAGCCCGTCCCCGCACGCAAGATCCTCGTGACCGGCGCGAACGGGCAGCTCGGGCGCGCTCTCCGCGCGGAGCTGGGCGACGCCTCCCACATCGACTACGTGACGCGTGAAGACCTCGACCTCGCTTCGCCCGAGGTCTTCACGGCGCGGCACTGGCGCGACTACGACACGATCATCAACGCCGCGGCCTACACCGCGGTCGACCAGGCCGAGACGCCCGAGGGCCGCCGCGAGGCGTGGGCGGCCAATGCGACAGCGGTGTCCCACCTCGCACGGATCGCCCTCGAGCACCGACTCACGCTCGTGCACGTCTCGACGGATTACGTGTTCGACGGCACATCCGACCGTCCTTACCACGAGGACGACCCGCTGAGCCCGCTCGGCGTCTACGGGCAGACGAAGGCGGCGGCGGACGCGATCGTGGCGACGGTCCCCCGGCACTACATCGTCCGCACGTCGTGGGTCATCGGCGACGGCCGCAACTTCGTGCGCACGATGCGCGAGCTCGCCGACAGGGGCGTCGATCCTGCCGTCGTCGACGACCAGGTCGGCCGGTTGACGTTCACGGGCGATCTGGCCCGCGGCATCGTGCACCTCATGGCTGAGCGACCCGCACCGGGTGTCTACAACCTCACGGGCGGCGGGGATCCTATGTCGTGGGCGGATGTCGCCCGCGCGGTCTTCGTGTCGACCGGTCACGACCCGCAGCGCGTGCGCCCGGTGTCGACGGAGGAGTATTTCGCCTCTGCGAGCGCACCGGTCGCACCGCGCCCGCGCAACAGCGTGCTCGACCTGTCGAAGATCGAGGCGACCGGATTCGCGGTGCGCGCGGTCGAGGACGTGCTCCGGGAGTACCTGGCGCACTGAGGCTGCGGCACGGCCGCCCACGTTCGGCGGAGGCGGCTTGGGTAGGATCGCCGGGGCACACGAGACGGAGAGGCGTGCAGTGAAGGTTCTGATCACCGGCGGCGCCGGGTTCATCGGCAGCACGGTGGCCAGCGCGTGCGAGCAGGCCGGGCACGAGCCCGTGCTCCTCGACGATCTCTCGACGGGCCTCTCGGCGTTCGCCCTCGGGCGACCGCTGTACGTGGGCGACGTCGGAGACCCCGTGCTCATCTCGCGCGTCGTCTCCGAGCACCCCGACATCGCCGCCGTCGTGCACTGCGCCGCGAAGATCGTGGTGCCGGATTCGGTCGCGAAGCCCCTCGACTACTACGCCAACAACGTCGGCAAGGGCGTCGAGCTCCTTCGGAGCCTTGCTCGGCACGGTCTCACCCGGTTCGTCTTCTCCTCGTCGGCGTCGATCTACGCCGTCAGCGACGACTTCACCGTCGACGAGGACTCGCCCCTCGCCCCGGCCAGCCCTTACGCGGCGACGAAGGCGATGTTCGAGACGATCCTCGAGGACGCGTCGCACGCCGGCGATGTGCGAGCGGTCAGCCTGCGCTACTTCAACCCCATCGGCGCCGACCCCGAACTCCGGACCGGCCTGTCGATCCCCGAGCCGTCGCACGCCCTAGGCCGTCTCATCTCGTCGTGGCGCGCGGGCCGCCCCTTCACCATCACGGGCCACGACTGGCCGACGCCGGACGGCACGGGCATCCGCGACTACATCCACGTGTGGGACCTCGCGCGAGCCCACGTCGCCGCCCTCGAGCGGTTCGACGAGGTCGCGCCGGCATCGAACCCGTACCGGGTCTACAACATCGGCACCGGCAGGGGCGTGACCGTGCGCGAGCTCGTCACCGCCTTCGAGAGCGTCACGGGAGACGCGGTCGACGTCGTCGACGGTCCCCGACGGCCCGGCGACAGCGCGGGGGTCTACACGCGGAGCGAGCGCGCCGCGCGCGAGCTCGACTGGCGTGCCGAGCGGACGCTCGAAGACGGCATCCGCGACTCGCTCGCGTGGGCCGAGCGGCTGCCCGACGTGCTCGGAGCCGCCTCCGCCTGACGACGCCTACGCCGCGGCGCCGGATCCGACGACGATGCGCGGGGTTCCTGCCCAGCGCGCAGCGTCCGTGGCGTTGCGACCGTCGACGAGAAGACGGATGCCGGGCAGTTGCGCGGCCTCGAGCGAGCGGTAGTCCGCGTGGTCGGTCTGGAGGATCGCCACGTCGACCGCGTCGCCGAGCGCGTACGGCTCGAAGCCCATGGCCCGCAGCTCGTCGTCGGAATAGAGGGGGTCGTGGACGCGGACATCCGCTCCGCGCGCCTTGAGCGCCTCGACCGTCGGGAACACGCCGGAGAACGCGGTCTCCTTCACGCCTCCGCGATACGCCGCGCCCAGCACGACGGCCTTGAGCCCCTCCAGGGAGCCGAGGATGCCGGCCGCCTGCGCGACGAGCCGTTCGGGCATCGAGGCGTTGAGGAGCCGCGCGGTGCGCACGATGTCGGCATCCGGGTCGGTCGAGAGGTAGAGCCGGGGGTAGACCGGGATGCAGTGACCGCCGACGGCGATGCCCGGCCGGTGGATGTGGCTGTACGGCTGCGAGTTGCACGCCTCGATGACCTGATACACGTCGATGCCGTGCTCGGCCGCGAACAGCCCGAACTGGTTCGCGAGGCCGATGTTCACATCGCGGTACGTCGTCTCGGCGAGCTTCGCCATCTCGGCGGCCTCCGCGCTGCCGAGGTCCCACACCCCGTTGGGGCGACTGAGGTCGGGGCGCTCGTCGAACTGGAGGACCGCCTCATAGAACTCCCTCGCGCGCCGGGCGCCCGCTTCCGACAGGCCGCCGATGAGCTTCGGGTACTTGCGAAGGTCCGCGAAGACGCGACCCGTCAGCACACGCTCCGGCGAGAACACGAGGTGGAAGTCGGTGCCCTCCACCAGGCCCGAGCCGCTCTCGAGCATCGGCTTCCAGCGCCCGCGGGTCGTGCCGACGGGAAGCGTCGTCTCATACGAGACCAGCGTGCCGGGCGTGAGGTGCTCAGCGAGCGAGCGCGTCGCGGCGTCCATCCACGCGAAGTCCGGTTCCCATGTGGCATCGTTCACGAAGAGCGGGACGACGAGCACGACCGCGTCGGCGCCGGGGATCGCGTCGCCGTAATCGGTGGTCGCGCGCAGGCGCCCCGCGGGCACGAGCTCGGAAAGCTTCTCCTGAAGGTGCGCCTCGCCCGGGAACGGCTCGATGCCGGCGTTGACGCTCTCGACGGTGGCGGGGTTGACGTCGACGCCGATGACGTCGTGACCCGAATCTGCGAACTGGACGGCGAGGGGGAGGCCGATCTTTCCGAGGGCCACGACGGCTATACGCATGGATTCCAGTCTAAGCGGGCGCCGGGCACCCTCGCGGGCACTCACGACGCCGACATGACACGAGCCGTCGGAGGAAGGTCCCGTCCTCCGAGCGCCCGGTGCTCTGAGCACGCCGCCCGCCGCCTCCCCACTTTCTGCGAAGACGGCTTGGGTAGGATCGCCGGGGCACACGAGACGGAGAGGCGTGCAGTGAAGGTCCTCATCACCGGCGGCGCCGGGTTCATCGGCAGCACGGTGGCGAGCGCGTGCGAAGAGGAAGGGCACGAGCCCGTGCTGCTCGACGACCTCTCGACCGGACTATCGGGGTTCGCCCTCAGGCGACCGCTGTTCGTCGGGGACGTCGGAGACCCCGCAGTCATCTCGCGTGTCGTCTCCGAGCACCCCGACATCGCCGCCGTCGTGCACTGCGCCGCGAAGATCGTGGTCCCGGACTCGGTCGCGGAGCCCCTCGACTACTACGCCAACAACGTCGGCAAGGGCATCGAGCTCCTCCGAGGCCTCGCGCGGCACGGCATCACCAGGTTCGTCTTCTCCTCGTCGGCGTCGATCTACGCCGTGAGCGACGGCTACACCGTCGACGAGGACTCGCCACTCGCCCCTCGCCCCGGCCAGCCCTTACGCGAGGACGAAGGCGATGTTCGAGACGATCCTCGAGGACGCCACGCGCGCCGGGGACCTGCGCTCGGTGAGTCTCCGATACTTCAACCCGATCGGCGCCGACCCAGAGCTGCGGACGGGTCCGTCAACGCCCGAGCCATCGCACGCCCTGGGCAGGCTCATCTCGTCGTGGCGCGCCGGTCGCCCGTTCACGATCACGGGGACCGACTGGCCGACGCCGGACGGCTCGGGCATCCGCGACTACGTTCACGTGTGGGATCTCGCCCGGGCACACGTTGCGGCGCTCGAGCGCTTCGACGACGTCGCCCCGGAGTCGGAGCCCTACCGCGTTTTCAACATCGGCACGGGCAAGGGCGTGACTGTTCGCGAGCTCGTGTCCGCGTTCGACCGCGTTGTCGGAGAGCACGTCGACGTGGTCGACGGCCCTCCGCGCCCCGGCGACAGCGCCGGCGTGTACACACGCAGCATGCGTGCCGAGCAGGAGCTTGGATGGCGCGCCGAGCGCACGCGCGAGGACGGCATCCGGGACTCGCTCGCCTGGGCCGAGCGCCTTCCGGCGCTGCTGCGCTTCGAGTCCCGGTGACGCAGCCCGCCGATGGGGAGAGTTGAGATGGAGGATCGACGGATGGCCCGAGCACTCGTCACAGGCGCGACGGGGTTCGTCGGCCGTACCCTCGCGCGCGCACTCGTCCGCGACGGCTGGGCCGTGACGGCGGTCACCCGTTCCAGCTCAGCGACGGAACAGCTCGTGTCCGCCGGCATCCGGTGCGTCGAAGCCGACCAGCCGTCCGCGCTGTACGCGATCGTCGCCGACACCGAGCCGGATGCGGTCTTCCACCTCGCGGCTGCCCAAGCGCGGCGACACACGAGCGCGGACGTCGACACGCTCGTCGAGGCGAACATCACCGTGGGGACTCATCTGCTGCAGTCGCTCGTCGGCCGCGATGTCCCGGTTGTTTGCGCGATGAGCTACTTCCAGTACCGCGACGGCGCGCCCGCCACCCACTCGCTGTACGCCGCGACGAAGCAGGCGTTCTCGAGCATCGCCACCTATTACCGCGAGCGCGAAGGACTCGATGTCCGGGAGGTCGTACTCTACGACAACTATGGCCCGTCGGACACACGGGACAAGTTGGTCGTCGCCTTGATCCGCGCAGCTCACACGGGGGCGGCGGTGCGCACCGGCCCGCTGGATCAGCCGCTCAACCTTCTCCACGTCGACGATGTCGCCAATGGGCTCATCGCCGCGGCCTCACCCGACGAGCCGCAACTCGCGACAGTGCGCGCTCCCGAACTCGCGACCGTCGGCGACGTCGTCGATGCCGTCCAGCGCGCATCGGGCGGCCGACTGATCCACGAGATCGACCCGGCACGCACCGCCTCCTACCTCGCCGCGGAGGCAGGCGACTGGCCCGCTCCGCGCGGCTGGTCGCCCCGCTGGACGCTGGAGGAGGGCATTCGGGCTGTCTACGACGCGGATGCGCGCGGGATCACCAGGAGCGCCACGGAGCCCGACCCGTCGCCCAAAGCTCATTGAGCAGTTGGAACTCGCGGTACGTGTCCATGGGCTCCCAGAACCCGTCGTGCGGGTACGCGGCGATCTGGTTGTCGTCGGCGAGGCGCGTCAGCGGCTCCTGCTCGAGGACGGTCTCATCGCCCTCGAGGTAGTCGAAGATGGCGGGCTCGAAGATGAAGTACCCGATGTTGATCCAGTCGTCGACTTGTGGCTTCTCCTTGAACCGGACCACCGCCCCGTCCTCGGCGAGGTCGAGCACACCGAACCGGCTCGTCGGGCGCACAGCGGTCACGGTGGCGGTCTTGCCGTGAGCCTCGTGGAACTCGACGAGCGCGCGCAGATCGATGTCGGCGATTCCGTCGCCGTAGGTGCAGAGGAACCGCTCGCCGTCGACGAACCGCCGGATGCGGCGGACACGTCCGCCGGTCATCGTGGCCGCCCCGGTGTCGGCGACGGTGACGGACCAGTCCGATTCGTCGTGCTCGCCGTGATAGGTGATCTGGGAGCGGTCGCCGAGCGAGACGGTGAAGTCCTGGTTGTACGGCAGGTAGTTGAGGAAGTAGTTCTTGATGATCTCGGACTTGTAGCCGGAGCACACGACGAACTCGCGGAGCCCCTGCTGACCGAGCAGCTTCATGATGTGCCAGAGCACGGGTCGCCCGCCGATCTCGACCATCGGCTTGGGCCGGAACTCGGTCTCCTCCCGCATCCGCGTTCCGAGCCCCCCGGCCAGCAGCACTGCTTTCACGCCTATTCCTCTCCGCGTCTGTGAGCCCGGCACAGCTTACCCGCTAGCGCCGACGGCTAAGATAAGGCGTTCCCCGCACCCGCTCTGGAAGAGAACCGATGCCTTTGACTGCCCAGCGGGCGAGCATCCTCGAGGATGTCCGCTCCTTCGCCGAGGTGTCCCTCGCGCGGCCCGAGTTTGTCCCTGGCGAGACGCCCGTCCCCGTCTCGGGGAAGGTGCTCGACGGCGATGACCTGGCGGCGCTCGTCGACGCCTCGCTCGACGGCTGGCTCACGGCGGGGCGCTTCCACGACGAGTTCGAGCGTGCGCTCGCTCGGTACGTCGGAAGCCGGAACGCACTTATGGTAAACAGCGGCTCCAGCGCCAACCTCGTCGCGCTGAGCGGGCTCACGAGTCCGAAGCTGGGGCGCCGCGCCCTTCGGCCCGGCGACGAGGTGCTGACCGTCGCCGCGGGCTTCCCAACCACGGTCAACCCGATCATCCAGAACGGGCTTCGCCCGGTCGTCGTCGATGTGTCGCTCGACACCTACGACGCCATCGCAGACCGTCTGCGCGAGGCTGTCGGCCCGAAGACGCGCGCCATCATGATGGCCCACACCCTCGGCAACCCGTTCGACCTCGACACGGTGCTGGAGCTGTGCCGCGAACACGACCTGTGGCTCGTCGAAGACTCGTGCGACGCCCTCGGCTCCACGTACCGCGGCAAGCACACCGGCAGCTTCGGCGACACGGCCACCGTCAGCTTCTACCCCGCACACCACATCACGACGGGTGAGGGCGGCGCCGTCTTCGTGAAGTCACCGCTCGTGCGCAAGCAGGTCGAGTCGTTCCGCGACTGGGGTAGGGACTGCTACTGCGCGACCGGCGAAGACAATACGTGCCAGAAGCGGTTCGAGTGGCAGCTGGGTGGCCTCCCCCACGGCTACGACCACAAGTACATCTACAGTCACATCGGCTACAACCTCAAGGCGACCGACATGCAGGCCGCGCTCGGTCTGTCGCAACTGCAGAAGCTCGACGCGTTCGTGGACGCCCGCAAGGCCAACTTCGATCACCTCACGCGGCGGTTCCAGGGTGTCGAGGGCCTCATGCTCCCGAGCGCGACGCCGCACTCGGACCCGGCCTGGTTCGGGTACCCGATCACACTCGATCCTGAGCACCCCGTGCAGCGCGAGGATCTCATGCGCTTCCTGCGCGATCGAAAGGTCGGGACGAGGCTGATCTTCGCCGGCAACCTCACCAAACAGCCGGCCTACCGCAACGTCGACTTCCGGATCGTCGGCGACCTCACGAACACTGACATCGTGATGAACCGCTCGTTCTGGATCGGCACCTACCCGGGTCTGACCCCCGAGATGCTCGATTTCGCCGCCGATTCGATCATCGAGTTCGTGACGGAAGCGGCTCGCTGACGATGCACGTGCTCGTCACCGGTCACACAGGTTTCAAAGGCGCGTGGCTGACGATGATGCTCCGCGCCGAGGGGCACACCGTCTCCGGGCTCGCCCTCGATCCTGAGCCGGGTTCCCTCTACGAGCAGGCGCGCGTGGGCGAACTGGTCGCGGAAGACCTCCGCGTCGACATCCGCGACGCGCAACGCACCGCCGACGCGATCCGTTCGGCGCGCCCAGACGTCGTCGTGCACTTGGCCGCGCAAGCACTCGTGCGCGAGTCTTATCGCGATCCGCGGTACACGATCGAGACGAACGTCCTCGGCACGCTCAACGTGCTCGAGGCGGTCGCCGCAACGCCCTCGGTGAAGGCCCACCTCGTCGCCACCACCGACAAGGTCTACCAAAACGTCTCGCGACGCGAGGGTTACCGGGAGTCGGACGCACTCGGCGCGGCGGACCCTTACAGCACATCGAAGGCCATGGCCGATCTGCTCACGCAGACCTGGGTCAGCAGCGTCGACGGTCCACCCACCGCGGTCGTCCGCGCCGGAAATGTGATCGGCGGGGGCGACGTGAGTCGGGATCGGCTCCTCCCCGACCTGCTCCGGGCATTCCAGCGCGGCGAGCCCGCGCGCCTGCGCTTCCCTGACGCGGTACGCCCGTGGCAGCACGTGTTGGACTGCCTCTCCGGCTATCGGGCGATCGTGACGGCCCTCCTCGCCGGCGAGGGCCGTGGCGAGTGGAACATCGGACCTGACGAGGAGAGCTTCGTCACCGTGGGCGATGTGGCCACGACCGCCGCGCAGGTGTGGGGTGACTCCGCCTCCTGGACGACCGATGACCGCGAGCATCCGCACGAGGCCGGCCTGCTCGCCCTGGACGCGACGCGTGCCCGGACAGAGCTCGGCTGGCGGGATGCCCTCACCTACCCAGAGTGTCTCGTGTGGACTGTGGAGTGGCAGCGCCGTGCCTGCGCGGGCGAGGACCCTCGGCGCGTCACGATGGATCAGATCACCGCCCATGTCGAGAGGAGCACCGCGTGACGCGGTCCGCCACGCTGACGATCGCCTTCCCGACGTACAACAGGTTCGAGGCTGTCTCCGCCCGCCTGGCCGAACTGTCCGCGATGACGCTGGAGGACGGCATCCGTGTCCTAGTGACCGACAACGCCTCACCAGACGATACGTACCGTCGTCTGCGCGACACCGTGGACGACCCGCGCGTGACCATTCTGCGCAACGACGCGAACCTCGGCTACGCGGGCAACATCCTGCGCATCGCCGAGACGGCGGAGACCGACTTTGTGACGTACGTCTCCGACGAGGACGCCGTCGACCCGGAAGGACTTGCGAAACTCGTCCGGTTCTGCCGCGAGGTCGGACCGGCCTTCGTGAGCCCGCGTGCGCAGACCGGCCAGAACGATTGCTACCGCGGACGACGCGAGACGCGGGAGATCGCCCCGGAGGAGTTCCAGACGGCGGCCTTCTACGTCTCGGGGCTCACATTCGCAAAAGACGTCCTCCGGTCGGCCGCGCCACGTGTGCGCGCGCTCATCCCCACGAATTCCGCCGCGACCGTCTATCCGCAGGTGCTCCTCTCGGCCCTCGCGGTCGCGGGGGGCCGCAGTTGGTTCCTCGACGCGTTGGTCACCAAGCAGGCGATCGTGCTGCCGACCGACATCGAGGACCCCGTCTCGCGCGTCTATAACCAGGTTCCGGCGCGATGGGCGCAGTTCCTGGGCTACGAGGAATTCTTCACGGCGGAGGCGTCGTCGAGCACGCCCGAGATCGCCGAGCGCTACGCGCGCATGCGGGACGCGTGGCGGACGCGCCAATACGCGCTTCTGCTTGACGCCGCCGAGCGGCAGGTGCCGGGGATGAGTGCCGTCCTCCAGGAATCCGCCGCTGCCGCGATCCCGGCTCGACCGGGACTGCGAGCACGCGTGCGGGGTCTGCTACCCCGCTGAGGCATGTGACGCAAGATACCCGTGTGACAGGAGTTACCTGTTCGGGCCTTCTACCGCTACCCTGAGGGAATGCGAACTCGGGGGGGTGAGCAGAATTCGGCGCGGCGTGCCTGGCGTCGGGTCTCTGCTCTTGTTTTGACCGCTGCGGCGACAGTGGCGCTTCTTGTCGCGCCGGCGGTCGTGCCGAGCGCGTCGGCGGCGAATGCGGTGGCCTTCAACCCCGAGCTGATCATCAGCGACGACCAGTTCTACAACGGCAACGCGATGACGGCGGCGCAGATCCAGGCGTTCCTCGACCAGAAGATCGGCACTTGCACGAACGGCAAGTGCCTCAACGTCGCGGTGGTTCCGATCGCCGATCAGCCGCGGCGGGTCTCCGGCAGTACGGGGAATGTGATCTGCGAGGCGATGAGCGGCGGCACGATGCGGGTCTCCGAGCTGATCTACCGGTCTCAGCGCGCGTGCGGGATCTCCGCGAAGGTCATCCTCGTGACGCTGCAGAAGGAGCAGGGGCTCATCACGAGCCGTGCACCGTCGGACTATCAGCTCCGCTACGCAATGGGACAGGGCTGTCCGGACACGACCGGATGCACCACCGCACCCGCAGGGCTCGCGACGCAGATCTACACGGGCACGCGACAGCTGAAGACCTATCGTGCGGCGGGATTCGCGCGACAGCCGGGCGTGCACTACATCGGTTACCACCCGAACGCGGCATGCGGCGGCACGAACCTGAACATCCGCAATTACGCGACCGCTGCGCTGTACAACTACACCCCTTACCAGCCGAACCGCAGCGCCCTCAACAACCTCTACGGCTCGGGCGATGGGTGCGGCTCCTACGGCAACCGCAACTTCTGGCGCGACTACACCGACTGGTTCGGCAGCACCATCTCGATCGATCCCCTCGCCGAGATCGACTCGGCGTACGCGAGCACCGGTGGAGCAAGCGGCCCGCTCGGCACAGCGGGCCCGGCCCCGAGCTGCACCCCCTCCTCCACGTCGTGCATCCGCTCGTATGGCGGCGGTGCGATCTACTGGACGCGAGCGACGGGAGCGGTGCCCGTCTACGGCGTCGTGTGGACCACCTACAGCGCGGCGGGGGGCCACGGCGGAACACTGGGCTTCCCGAGCAGCCCGCAGCAATCGGTGACGGACCGCAACGGCAACGGCATAGCGCAGAAGTTCGCCGGCGGGTATATCCACTCCTCCGCCAGCGGCACCTTCACATCATCGAACGTCATCATGACCGCCTATAGCGCCGAAGGCTGGGTCCGCGGAAGCCTCGGGTGGCCGATCTCGAAGGAGACGTGCCTCAACGACGTGTGCGGTCAGACGTTCGCCGGTGGCTCGCTGTCGTTCATCAAGGGCAAGCCCGCTGCTCGCACGCCCGAGACGACGATCCCCGCCATCCGGGCTGTCTACGACGCGCAGGGCGGCCAGAAGGGGCCGCTCGGGTACGCCGCGCTTCCCGCGCAGGCTGTCGTCGACCCGAACGGGAACGGGTGGGCACAGAAGTTCGCGGGCGGGTACATCCACTCCTCCGCGAAGGGGACGTTCGCATCGTCGGCCGCCATGATGAGCGCCTACAGCGCCGCGGGCTGGATCCGCGGGCGTCTCGGCTGGCCGACCTCAGCGGAGACGTGCACGCCCCTCGGCTGCACACAGCAGTTCGCGGGTGGGAACCTCACGACTCCGGCCGCGGGATCCGACGGGACGACACTGCACCAGTCGATCCTCGACGAGTTCAACGCGCGCGGAGGCAGTGCCGCCCTGGGTCGAGCACTTGATCCCGTGCGCGCAGTCACCGATCCGAAGCGGAACGGCCTCGCGCAGCGGTTCGAGGGCGCCTACATCCACTCGAGCTCGCTCGGGACGTTCACGACGGCGAACGCCTTGATGACCCCGTACAGCGCCGCCGGTTGGGTGCGAGGCGACCTGGGCTGGCCCGCCGGGCCGCAGACGTCGATCTCGGATCCGAACGGGTGGGGGTATGCGCAGAAGTTCGAGGGCGGCTACATCCACTACTCCACCAAGGGCGCGTTCTCGACGACGAACGAGTTGATGAACGCCTATAGTGCGGCCGGCTGGCTGCGCGGTCCGCTGGGGTGGCCCGCCGGGCCGCAGACGTGGGTGACCGATCGCAACGGGAACGGGTACGCGCAGATGTTCGCCGGCGGGTACATCCACTCCTCCGCCCACGGCACCTTCGCCTCGTCGAACACAATCATGACCGCATACAGCGCGGCCGGATGGCTGCGCGGCTCGCTGGGCTGGCCGACCTCGCCCGAGACATGTTCCAACGGCATGTGCGGACAGACCTTCGCAGGCGGCGCGATCCGCTACCCCGAAGGCGGCACCGCGTACGTCGTGCCCGCCGTCTCCAACGCGCAGATCAAGTCGATCTACGACGCCCAAGGCGGCGCGGGCGGACCGCTGGGCTACGCCTTGCTGCCCGCACAGCAGGTCACCGACCCCAACGGCAACGGGTGGGCCCAGAAGTTCGAGGGGGGCTTCATCCACTCCTCCGCCCACGGCACCTTCGCCTCGTCGAACACAATCATGACCGCATACAGCGCGGCCGGATGGTTGCGCGGCTCGCTGGGTTGGCCGACCTCGCCCGAGACGTGTTCGAACGGCGTGTGCGAGCAGCAGTTCCAGGGCGGCACGCTGCGCACGGGCTGACGCCGCGAAGAGCGCCGTGGGAACTCGGATAGCATCGAACGCATGAGAGTTCTGCTCACGGGGGCGGACGGCTTCATCGGATCGCACCTCGCGGAACAGCTCGTTCGCGACGGCCACGATGTCCGCGCCATCGTCCTGTACAACTCGTTCGACTCGCGCGGCTGGCTGGATTCCGCGCCGTCCGAGATAACGTCCGAGATCGAGTTCCTGCCCGGCGACATCCGCGACCCCGCCCTTATGCACACGGCCGTCCGCGATCGCGACGCGGTGCTCCACCTCGCCGCGCTCATCGCGATCCCGTATTCGTACGTGGCACCCGACCTCTACGTGCAGACCAACATCCAGGGCACAGTGAACCTCCTCAACGCGGCGCGCGCGGCCGAGGTCTCCAAGTTCATCCACACCTCCACGAGCGAGGTCTACGGCACGGCACGGTATGTGCCGATGGACGAAGGACACCCCCTGCAGGGCCAGTCGCCTTACTCCGCGTCGAAGATCGCAGCGGACCAGATGGTGAACGCGTTCCATGCGTCGTTCGGCATGCCGACGACGATCGTGCGCCCGTTCAACACGTTCGGACCGCGACAGTCCTCCCGCGCGGTCATCCCGACGATCATCAGCCAGCTCGCAGCGGGCAAGCGGCAGGTGTCGCTCGGCGCCGTGACACCGACGCGTGACTTCACGTACGTGCCCGATACAGTGAGCGGCTTCCTCGCGGCCCTGAACTCGGATGCCGGGATCGGCGAGGTCATCAACCTCGGCGTGGGGTACGAGGTGTCCATCGGCGACACGTTCCGGCTCATCGCCGAGGCCATGGGCGTCGACGCCGAGGTCGTCCAGCAGACGGATCGACTGCGGCCCGCGAAGTCGGAGGTCGAGCGCCTCTTCTCCGACAACAGCAAGGCGAAGCGGCTCCTCGGCTGGCAGCCCGCGTACGACGGCATCGACGGCTTCCGTCGCGGCCTCGCCGAGACGGCGGAGTGGTTCACCGATCCCGCCAACCTCGCCCGCTACCGCACGGACGTCTACACGGTCTAGCGATGTCAGCACCCTCCCCCGCCGAATTCGTCCGGCTCGTCCGCGACGTCATCGGCGACGCACCGCAGGTCGGCCTCCACGTTCCCGACATAGGCGACGAGGAGAAGCGGGTGGTGGCGGACTGCCTCGACTCAACGTTCGTGTCGAGCGTCGGCGCCTACGTCACGCGGTTCGAAGAGGAGATCGCCGCGTACACCGGCGCCGCAGCCGCCGTCGCGGTGTCGAACGGCACGGTCGCACTCCAGGTCGCACTCCAGCTCGCGGGCGTCGGGGCCGGCGACGAGGTGCTCGTGCCGACGCTCTCGTTCATCGCCACCGCAAACGCGGTGCACCACGTGGGCGCGCATCCCGTGTTCCTCGACAGCGAGCACGACACGCTCGGGCTGTCTCCTGACGCCCTGCGCGGCTTCCTCGCGAAGACACACCGCTCAGAGGGGACAATACGCAATCCAGTCACCGGCCGTCGCGTCGCCGCGGTCGTCCCGATGCACACCCTCGGACACCCGGTGCGGATCGCCGACATCGTCCGCATCGCCGACGAATGGGGTCTGCCGGTAGTGGAAGACGCCGCGGAGTCCCTGGGCAGCTTCGTCGACGGCCGTCACACCGGCACGTTCGGGCGGCTCGGCATCCTCAGCTTCAACGGCAACAAGATCCTCACGACCGGCGGCGGCGGCATGATCCTCACCGGCGACGCCGACCTCGCCCGACGGGCACGTCACCTCACGACGACGGCCAAGCTCCCGCACCGCTGGGAGTTCGCGCACGATGAGGCCGGATACAACTACCGGATGCCGAACATCAACGCCGCGCTCGGTGTCGCCCAGTTCGGGCGGCTCCCCCGCTTCCTCGACGAGAAGCGCCTGCTCGCGGAACGCTACCGCGAGGCGTTCGACGGCGTCGAGGGTGTGCGATTCCTCGCCGAGCCCGCGGGCACACGCAGCAACCATTGGCTCTGCGCCGTCGAAGTCGACGGCGGCCGCGACTCCCGCGACGCGTATCTCGCCGCGACGAACGACGACGGCATCCAGACGCGCCCCTTCTGGGGTCTCCTGCACGAGCAGCTCCCATATCGCGCCGAGCACGCCGAGCCGACGCCGGTCGCCCAGTCCCTGTACGACAGCGTCGTATGCCTGCCGAGCACACCCGCCCTGGTCCGCCGATGAGCCGCCGCATCGCCGTCTTCACCGGCACCCGAGCGGACTACGGTCTGCTCCGCGGTCTCATCCGCGAGCTCGCTGATGCCCCCGACGTCGAGTTGCAGCTCATCGTCTCGGGCTCCCACCTCTCGGACGCGCACGGGCGCACGGTGCAGGAGATCGAGCGCGACGGCGTGCCGATCGCCGCATCCGTCCCCATCTGGCGCGACGACGACTCCGCTCCCGCCGCCACGCGCGACGTCGGCGACGCGGTCGGCCGCTACGGTGCGACGCTCGACACTCTGAGCCCGGACGCGCTCGTGGTGCTCGGGGATCGCCTCGAAGCACTCGCGGTGGCGCTGGCGGCGACGATCCTCGGCATCCCGGTGGCGCACGTCCACGGCGGGGAGGTCACCGAGGGAGCCTTGGACGAGTCCCTGCGACACGCCATCACGAAGCTCTCGTACCTGCACTTCACCTCGACCGCGTCACATCGCGATCGCGTCGTGCAGCTCGGCGAAGAGCCGGATCGCGTCTTCTTCGTGGGCGCGCCCATCGTCGATGCCGTGGCCTCGCTCGACATTCTCTCGCGCGATGAGCTGCGCGACCGCTTCGGCATCCGGCTGGCCCGTCCCACGATCCTGGTCACGTTCCACCCCGCATCGGCCGACGTGCTGCCGCCGCTCGAACTGCTCGAGGAACTCCTCGGGGCCCTCGAGGCCGTCACGACCCACGACGTCATCGTCACCGGATCGAATACCGACATCGGTTCGAACGCGGTGCGGGAGCGCATCGCGCGGTTCGTCGCGGAGCATCCGGATCGCGTCGACTTCGTCGAGTCGTTCGGTCAGCTGGGGTACCTGAGCGCGATGTCGGCGAGTGCGGTCGTCGTCGGTAACTCGTCGAGCACGGTGCTCGAGGCGCCGGTGATCGGCGTTCCGTCGGTGCTGGTCGGCGACCGCCAGCGCGGGCGTCCGCTCGCGGCGTCCGTGGCGACCCCCGCGCCGGGTCGCGAGGCGATCGCAACCGCGATCCGCGAGGCGCGCCGGGTCGACGGCGGCGCGACCGAGCTGTTCGGCACACCGGGGTTCGCGAAACGCACGGCCGAGATCCTGCGCACGCACGACCTCCCCCGCTACCCTCGCAAGCCCTTCCACGACGTGCCGTTGAGGAGTTCCGACTGATGCCCACACCGTTCGTCATCGCCGAAGCCGGCGTGAACCACAACGGGTCGCTCGACCGTGCGCTCGAGCTCGTCGACATCGCCGTCGAGGCGGGCGCCGATGCGGTCAAGTTCCAGACGTTCTCGGCGAGCGACCTCGCCGATGCGCAGGCGGATCTGGCCGAGTACCAGCGCACGTCGAGCGACGATTCTCGGACCCAGCTCGACCTGCTCCGCTCGCTCGAGCTGACCCACGAGGAGTTCGCCGCCATCCGCGCGCACTGCAACGAGCGCGGCATCCCCTTCCTTTCGACCGGGTTCGACGTGCCCGAGCTGAGGTTCCTCGTTGACGAGCTCGAGATCCCCATCGTGAAGATCGCGTCGGGCGACCTCACGTTCGCGCCGCTGCTCGTCGCGGCCGGCGAAACCGGGCTTCCCACGATCCTCTCCACCGGCATGGCCGACCTCGACGAGATCGGCCGCGCGCTCCGATTCCTCGCGTTCGGCTACGCGCGCTTCGACGGCGTGATCGACGCCGCGGCGCGGCCCACTGCCGAGGCGCTGGAGTCCGCCTGGCACGCGCGTAACGACCACCGGGAGTTCGCCCAGGCCGTGACGGTCCTGCACTGCACGACCCAGTACCCCGCCTCCCCCGAGAGCCTGAACCTCCGTGCCATGCGGACGATCGCCGAGGAGTTCGGCACACGCGTCGGGTACTCCGACCATTCGCTGGGTTCCACGGCATCCGTCATCGCGACGACCCTCGGCGCAGCGGTGATCGAGAAGCACTTCACGACGGACCGCTCCCTGCCGGGCCCCGACCACTCCGCATCGCTCGACCCCGACGGTCTCCGCGCCTTCGTCCGCGACCTGCGCGACGTCGAGGTCATGCTCGGAAGCCCGGTCAAAGAGTGCCAGCCGGTCGAGGCAGGCAACCGCGACGTCGTGCGGCGCAGCATCTTCGCCGCACGCGACATCGCGGAGGGCGCCACGATCACAGAGGCCGACCTCGTGTGCCGCCGCCCCGCACAGGGGCGTACGGCGTTCGACTTCTGGGAGGTCGTCGGCACGACCGCGACCCGTCCCCACCGAGCAGGCGAGCATGTCGGCTGACGCCTTCGTCGTGCTGATCGGCGCGGGCGGTCACGCGCGCGTTCTGCGAGAGGCCCTGCTTCTCACGGAGACCGAGGTGAAGGGTTTCGTCGCCCCCGAGGATCAGGCCGAGCGGATGCCGGGACTGGCATGGCTCGGAGAGGACGACGTACTGACCCGTCCCGACGCGGTCCTCACCACCGTCAACGCGGTCGGCTCGGTCGGCGACCTCCGCGCTCGCGCCCGCGTCCACGACGCCGTGACCGCAGCGGGCCTCGAACGGCGCACCGTCATCCATCCGGCGGCGATCGTGTCGCCCTCTGCACGCGTGCACGCCGGCGCGCAGATCCTCGCGTCGGCGGTCGTCGGCACGGGGGCCTGCATCGGCGCGGACGCAATCGTCAACACGGCGGCAGTCGTGGAGCACGACGCGACGATCGGCGCGGTCGCGCACATCGCGTCGGGCGCGGTCCTCGCAGGCGGAGTGACCGTCGGCGAGCGGACGCACATCGGGCTGGGAGCGCGGGTGATCCAGGGCGTCCGGATAGGCTCGGACTGCGTCGTGGGTGCCGGCGCCGTCGTGCTGCGAGACGTCGCAGACGGAACCAAGGTCGCGGGCGTTCCCGCGCGCACCCTGTGACCGGGCCGATCGGGAGGAAGAGCTTCGTGGACTTCGCCGCGCTGACCATCACGAGCGACGTGACGCTGCGTGAGGCCATGGAGCGCATCGACCGGGGCGGCGCGCAGATCGTGTTCGTCGTGTCACCCGAGGGGCGACTCGAGGGTGCGGTCAGCGACGGCGACATCCGCCGCGGTCTTCTCAAGGGTGTGCAGCTCGCGGATTCCGTCACGAAGGTCATGAACCGCTCACCGCGGTCGGTCTCCCCGGATGCCGATCAGGAGGCGGTCGACACCCTGCGTCGCGCGCACGGCATCCGCACGGTCCCCGTCGTGAACGACGTCGGAGTGCTCGTGGACGTCGTCACAGGCGACGCGCGCATCTCGACGCCCCTCGCGACCCCCGCCGTGCTGATGGCCGGTGGTCGCGGGCAGCGTCTCTACCCCATCACGAAGGACATCCCGAAGCCGCTCGTGCCCGTCGGCGGGGTGCCGATGATCGACATCATCCTGCAGCGCCTCCACCGCCAGGGATTCCGCCGTGTCCATGTCTCGATCAACCATCTCGGGCACCTGATCGAGGAGCATCTCGGCGACGGGTCGTCGCACGGCCTCGAGATCACCTATCTGCGGGAGAGCGCCCCGCTCGGCACGGCCGGCGCCCTCGCCCAGCTGCGTGGGCGCATGGACGGGCCGTTCGTCGTGATGAACTCCGACCTGCTCACGGACATCGACCTGCGCGGAATGCTGGCGTTCCATCGTCGCACGGCCGACGCTGCGACCATCGGCGTGCGGGACTACAGCTTCGAGATCCCGTACGGCGTCGTCCGCCGCGAGGGCGACCTCGTGACCGCGCTCGCCGAGAAGCCGACGCACCGCGAGTTCGTTAGCGCGGGCATCTACGTGCTCGAGCCGATCGCCCTCGAACTGCTCGAAGAGGACGAGTACTGCGACATGCCGGATCTGCTCGCCCAGCTCATCGACGCCGGCCGCAGTGTCGGCGCCTATCGGATCGACGGCGAGTGGATCGACGTCGGGCGCCCCGAGGACCTGGAACGCGCCCGCTCGAGCGTGGAGGAGCGGCCATGAGGATCTGCTCGGTGACCGTGCGCGCCGGTTCGAAGGGCGTCCCGGGCAAGAACCTGCGGGAGGTCGCGGGCATCCCGCTGTTCGGGCACTCCGTCCGCCAAGCGGCGGCGAGCGGGCTGTTCGACGAGATCGTCGTCTCGAGCGACTCAGAGCGGATCCTCGAGCTCGCCCCGGATTTCGGCGCGACGGGCGTCGTCGTCCGGCCACCCGAGATGGCGACGGATGCCGCGGGCAAGGTGCCGGCGATCGCGCACGCTGTGACGACGACGGAGGAGCGCATCGGAGCACGGTTCGACGTATGCGTCGACCTCGATGCCACGAGCCCCCTGCGCACCGTCGACGACATCCGTCGCGCCGTCGAGATGTTCGAGAACTCCGACGCGGAGTCACTCATCACGGGGGCCGAGGCGCGCCGCAACCCGTACTTCAACCTCGTCGAGGAGCGCCCTGACGGCACGGTGGCCGTGTCGAAGAAGCCCGCGGCGGACGTGCTGAGGCGCCAGGACGCTCCTCGGGCGTTCGACATGAACGGCTCGATCTACGTGTGGCGGCGGGACTCGCTCGTGAACGAGCAGGTCGTGTTCTTCCCGTCCACGATCCTCTACGAGATGCCGCCCGAGCGATCGATCGACGTCGATTCCGAGTTCGACTTCCGCATCGTGACGTGGCTCATGGAGCAACGCACCGATCTCGCGTGAGGCGCGCCATCGCGCGCGCCACGGCGCTCAGCCGCAGACCGGATGCGGCGGATCCGTCGTCGCGCTCACCGCGACAGAGCGCGCGGGCGACGACGGCGTGGCGAACGTGAACACGATCGACCCGGATGCCGTGGGAGCGATGAGGTAGGTTGAGCCGTCGACGGGTGAGGTTCCCTCAGCGGCATCCGGGTACGCAGTCAGCACCTGGGAGCGCGTCGAGCCCACCCCGAGCCCGCGGTCGCCGCGAGGTCCGACGCTCTGCTCGGTTCCGGGTGCACCGCTCCAGACGACACCGACCTCCACGACCGGACCGGATGCCGAGCGGAACTCGCGCGCGAAGTAGAGCGAGTACGACTTGTCCTGCGTGTTGGTGAAGGCGCTCCAGTCGCACTCGACCCCCTGCTCCCACCCGCCCGCGGGCAGGGTCTGGAGGGCGGCGGTGAAGTCCATCCCGAGCCTCACGGGTCCGATGCCATCCGCTGTGATCGTCCAGGCCTCGACCTCGCTGTCGTCGACGAAGCCCCCACTCGGCGTCGGCTCGGGCGACGAGCTCGGCTCCTCAGAGGTTGTCGGCGTCGGCTCGGCCCCGACCGAGGCGGAGGCGCTCGACGAAGGCTCGGGTGTCGCGGACGGCTCCGGTGCACACGCCGCGAGCAGCGCGGCGAGCGTCACGGCGCACACGAGCCCGACGGCACGGGACGCGGCTGCGGTGACTGTGTGCGGCGCGGGGCGGCGGCGAGGGCGAGGGTCCACGGCGTCCTCTCATCAGTGGGCAGGAAGGCTCAGTCTACGGTCGTCCACGCGCCGTTCCGCGGTGCGCGCGCGGGTCGCTCCGCATCCGCGCGGGTAGCCTGGACGGCGGACCGACAGGAGACCCGAATGCCGCATCCGACGCCTCGACTCAGCCCGATCCCGAGGGCAGGAGGCGGCGCATGAGCGGCATCCGATCGGTGCGGGCGCTCATGGAGTTCGAGGACGCGGAGGCAGACCTCCTGCTCGAACCCGTCCCGGGGAGCGAGTCGCTCCTGTGGCCCCTGGGACGATGGCCGGTCCTGAGCGCGCTCACGTCGGGCGAGGTCGGCACGACGGCCGCCGTGCGCGAGCGACAGCCGTTGCGCAATCGCGTGCTCAAGGCGGTCCGGCGCGCCCTTCCGAACCCGCGCCTCGCCCGCCGAGCGCCACGTGCGGACCACCTCTTCCTCGTGAGCGGCTGGACGCGCACGCCCGTCGCCGACGGCTACGAGAACTGGCTCGTCGACGACTTCGCGCGTGCGCTCGGCGAAGACGCGGTGGTGGTGCAGGACGCCTACGTCGACCTGTTGAGCCGCGGCCACGAGCGCCCGACGCTCCCCCGCACGTACACCTACGCACGGGAGGGCGAGCGCGTCGTGCGCGCGACGAAGCCGCTGCGCGAGCACGAGCGTGCGCGCGTCGAGGAGGTCGTCCGAGAGTGGTTCGCGCGCATCGACGTCGAGACCACGACGGCCGCGCGCGACCGCGCGGTCACCGACATCGTCGGGCGGGCGGCCGCCGTGCCCGCCGCCGAGCTGTCGTTCGCGCGCCTCCTGGATCGCGTGCGGCCCCATCGCCTCTACTTGCAGACCGCCGCCTACGGCGAGCGATCGCCTCTCGTGCGCATGGCGCACGCGAGCGGCATCGAGGTGTGGGAGCCGCAGCACGGCTTCCTCGGACCCGACCACGGCGCGTACAACATGGGACGGGCGATGTCGTCCCCCGCGCTACGCGACCACGTCCCCGACACGCTCCTCACGTTCGGCGAGTTCTGGCAGGAGGGCCTGAGCTTCCCGGGTCGCGTGATCCCGGTCGGAAAGCCCTCGCTGGATCGGTTGAGCCGCACGGCTCCCGGGTACGAGGACCGGCCCAAGCGTGTGCTCTTCGTGTCGAACCGCTATCGCCACGACCGCCTCGAGGACGTCGTGCTCGCACTGCGTGCGGCCCTGCCGGACTGGACGATCGCGATCCGGCCGCATCCGACCGAGCGCTCCACCATCCGCGCGAATGTGCCACGGATCGCCGATCTTCCGTGTGTCGAGTTCGATGACACGGCGGATGCGTCGGCCGCGCTGTCCCGCGCGCGGCTCGTCGTCGGGTTCTTCAGCACCATGCTCTACGAGGCACTCGCGTACGGCTGCCACGTCGCGGTCGTCGAGACGCACGCGTCCAAAGCCTACGCGAGCGAGCGCGTCTTCCCGCTGCGCATCAGCGACGAGACGGATGTCTCGGCCGTCGTCGCCGCGACGGCCGGGCCGCCTGCCGCCGCGGAGCGCGAGGCCGCCTCACGCGTGTGGCGGCGCGACCCCGTGCGTGCTTTCCTCGACGCGGCGCGTCTCTGACGTCAGGCGCGCACCTGCAGCTCGGAGATCACGCGCGCGGCTGCGTGGCCGTCGCCGTAGGGCGCGGCATCCGTCTCGTCCGGTCGCGGCCGCGCCGTCGCCGCGGCGATCTCGCCAGCCGTGTTCGCCAGGACGTTCCAGCCGAGCTCGACGGTCTCAACCCACTCGGTCTCCTCGCGCACCGTCGTGCACGGGACACGCAGCAGGAAGGCCTCCTTCTGCAGACCGCCCGAGTCGGTCACGACGCCGGCGGAGCCGAGCATGGCAGCGATCAGGTCGGGGTACGCGAGCGGGGCGTGCGCGATGAGCGAACCCTGCGTGAGCTCGATGCCGTGTGCCGAAGCCTTCGCGATCACGCGCGGGTGCGCGAGGAGCACCACGGGCTTGTCGAGCCCGCCGAGGCCGGTCGCGATCGCCGCGAGGCGCTCCGGGTCATCCGTGTTCTCTGCACGATGGATCGTTGAGACGTAGTGCTCCCCCGGCGTGAGGCCCAACTCCGCCACGAGCGGGGAAGGCTTTCCTGCGACCTGGTCGCGCACCTGGAAGAGCACATCGGTCATGACGTCGCCCACGAGCACCGTACGCTCCACCAGGCCCTCGTCCGCGAGGTGGTCCACGGCGACCTGAGTCGGCGCGAGGAGGAGGTCGGCGGCGTGATCCGTGAGCACGCGGTTGATCTCCTCCGGCATGCGCCGGTTGAAGCTGCGAAGCCCCGCCTCGAGGTGGGCGACGGGCACGTGCAGCTTCACAGCGCTGAGCGCCGCGGCGAGGGTCGAGTTCGTGTCGCCGTACACGAGCACCCAATCCGGGCGCTGCGCATCGACCACGGCGTCGAGGGCGGAGAGCATCGCGCCGGTCTGCACGCCGTGCGAGCCGCTGCCGACGCCCAAGTGCACGTCGGGCTCGGCGATGCCCAGGTCGTCGAAGAAGACGTCGGAGAGCATCGGGTCGTAGTGCTGCCCGGTGTGGACGATCACATGATCGACGCCGGCGGCACGGGCCGCGTGGTCGATCGGGGCGAGCTTGACGAACTGGGGGCGCGCGCCCACGACACTGAGAAGCTTCACCGAACGATCCTACGACGCCGGATCACGCGAGCCCGGCCCCGCGATTGCGGCGGGCTGCCAGGACGGACGCCGCGAGGAACCGGACCGGGGCGTCGCGGCGCAGTGCGCCCCACCACGGCCGCGGCACGAGCGCCGGAGCCTGGAGGTACGACCGACGTCGCTCGAACAGCGCGCGCACCGCCGCGACATCGTGCGACGGAGTGCGAAGCGCGTCGATGAGCCGCGCGTCGAGCCGCGACAGCACCCGCAGCGTGCGCGGCTCGTGCGCGAGCAGGGCGTCCAGCGCCGCGCGGATCGCTTCGAGACTCTCCGGATGCTCCGCACGCCGCGCGCCCGCGCCGAGAACCTGCACGCGCACGAGCTTCGCCACGATCGAGATGCGCGCCGCCGGGCCGAGACCGTCCCAGAACGGCTCACGGAGCAGCGGTTCGACGAATCCGAGTTCTTCCGCCATCGGCCTCGGCTCGCCCGTGACGCGATCCGCCGCGCCTTCGCCCACGAGGTAGGCGGCGTCGCGGTCGGAGCGCGCGATGCGCCGAGCTCCGAACCACAGGCGCAGGCTCGGTGCGATGTCCTCGCCCGTCGCGAGGCCCGCCTGCGGCATGGCGGCCTCCGCGAGCGGGCTCGCCAACAGGCCCATCGTGCTCGTCCGGTACGCGAGGCGGTCGCGCACGGGGTCGAGAACGCGCCGCAACGGCCGCTGGGGCGGGGTGGGGAACGCCGTCCTCGACGTCTCGAGCACCATGGGCGGGATCACCGCCTCCGCGCCGGTACGCCGTGCGGTCTCGAGCCATGAGTCCACCGCGTGAGGCGCGAGGAAGTCGTCCGAGTCGATCTTCGCGAACCACGGGGCCCGCACGCTCCCGAGGGCGTGCCGCAGCGGGCCGGCCGGCGACGGGATGCCGTCGGCGTACGGCTCGACACGCACCGCCGGATGCTCCGCGTAGCGTCCGAGCGCCTTCGCGATCGCATCCGGCTCGATGTTGTGCGCGATGACCCGCAGCAGGACGGGGGCGTCCGTCCGATCCACGACGGAGCCCGCGAGTCGCTCGAGCGGCCGCGACGCCGAATGCGCCGGGACGAGGATCTCGACGAGCGCGCTCATCGCGCGGCGTCCCGCAGGCGCGACATCGCAGTAACCCACCCGGCGGCCTGCGTCGCGGAGCAGAGCACGGGGGCGGCGGCATCCGCTGCCTGCTTCAACTCGCCGACCCGCTCGGGCGTCAAGCCGTCGAGGACGGTGGTCAGGGCATCCGCCGTGAAGTCCGACGTCGTGAGGCCGAATCCGTAGCCCGACATCACGGACGTCATCTCGGGCGAGGGCCCGATGATCAGACCCAGTCGCGCCTGCACATACTCGAAGAACTTGTTCGGCAGCGCGTTGGCGTTGTTGTAGTTCGTCGGGGCGAGCAGGTGCAGACCGACGTCGTAGCCGTTGAGCGTCGCGACGAGTCGGTCGAAGGGGACCGGCTCGCGGAACGTCACGCGGTCCTCGCCGGCGGCGAGCGCCCGCAGCTCTTCGAGGTAACCGGGATCGTTCGGGGGCAGGTAGAGATCGAGCGTGACGTCGGTGCGCGTCGCGCGCACGGCCTCGATGAGCAGTTCGAGGCGTCGGTTCCGCAGCGCGGCACCCGCGTGGACGAGCCGGATCGGCGCTTCGACGGGCTGCGGGCTGAGGTCCGCGAGCGGCGGCGCATTCATGACGACGGCGGGGTCGAGGCCGTATTCGCGCCGGTAGCGGTCGGCTATCGCGAACCCGACGGTGCTCGTCGACGCCGCCTGCGACACGAACGTGCGGAGCTGCCATTTCACGAACGGCGCGACGAACAGCCGGAAGCGCAGCATCTCGGAGTTCTGCAGCGGGGCGAACTCGTGGAGATCCGCGTGGAAGCCGTTGATCGGACGCAGCACGACCGCGACGCCGGCGGCGTCGACGTCGTTCGCGAGCACCGCGTCGAACTCCTCGATCGGCAGGTGCTCGATCGCCCACGCGATCGCCGCGTTCCCGCGGTACGCCCTGCGGTACTGGCGAGCGATCACGAGCGCACGCGGGTAGCGCCAGACGGGGCACTCGTCGGGGACGGAGAAATGACGGATGCTCCCGGCCGGCGTCGGCCCGTAGCCGCAAGTCGACACCTCCCAGTCCTCGTGGAACAGCTCGATCTGCCGCGTCACGCGGGGGTCGGACTCGAGTCGTGAGAACGAGAGGATCAGGAGCTTCTTCATGCCGCCCTACGCTCCACGGCGAGCCGGTAGACGGCATCGTAGGCATCCTGTCGCGCCGCGTCGCTGAACCGCTCCTCGGCGCGGCGTGCGATCGCGTCGCCGTCGGCCGCGAGCGCGAGCGCCGACTCGACCGCGTCGGCGTACGCGGGCGGTGTGTCGGAGTCGACGAGAACGCCATCGGCGGGCCCGATGAACTCGCGGTGCCCGCCCTCGCCTCCGGCGACGACGGGAAGACCGTGGCGCAGCGCCTCCGCGATCGCGACGCCGAACGTCTCGCTCCGGGTGGCCGTGAAGAACACGTCGGCGTCGGCGAGATACGCGGAGACCTCGTCGGGCGCGATCGTCCCCGCCAGACGCACAGCGCCATCGAGGCCCCGTGCCCGCACGTCCTGTTCGACCGCGGCACGAAGCGGGCCATCGCCCACGAGCACGAGGCTCGCGTCGCGGCCGCGACGGCGCAGCTCATCGACGACGGCGACGGCCATCAGAGGCCGTTTGCGCTCGATCAGACCGCCCACGCTCACCAGGCGCACCCTCTCGGCCTCCCCCGCGTGCCTCCGACTCGTCGGAGCGGGGACGGCGTTCGGGATGACCTCGATCGGCCCGCGCCGATACCGCGCGATGAGCCGTGCGAGAGCATCGCTCACGGCGACGACGACCTCGGGTCGGCCGAGCCGACGCACGAGCACGCCGCCCACGAGACGCGCCGCGAGCGGCGCGGTCTCGGGTGCGAGCAGCGCGGACCAGTGCTCCGTGTGCACCCAGGGCAGGCCGACGCCGCGAGACAGCGGCAGAAGCGACGAGATCGACATGCTGTGCACAAGCTCCACCCCCACGGCCGCCTCGCGCACCGCTCGGCGCGCACGCCGCACCGCGATCGGCGAGGAGCGGCGCATCGTCACACGCGTGACGGGCACGCCGTCGTCGTCCTCGACACCCGTCTCGATTCCAGGTTGCGCGAGGTGCAGCACCCGCACATCGTGGCGCTCGCGCAACATCCGCACGTCCCGCTGGATGAAGGCGCCGGACTCGGGGGCGCTCGGGCTGGGGTACCAGGTCGTCACCACGAGCACACGCACTGTTCCACGCTATCGCAGGCCGGAAACGGCGCTTTCGTAGAGCTCCCGCAGCCGCCCCGCCTGGGTGCGCGCGTCGCGCTCGGACTCGACGAACGAACGGGCGTCGCGCGCGGCCGACGCGTATCGTTCGGCGTCGAGCCGCAGCCAGTCCTCGAGCGCCGCGGCGAGTGCGCGAGGATCGCGCTCCGGCACCAGCGTGCCCGTCACGCCGTCCCGCACCATCTCGGGGAGTCCTCCCGTACGCGTCGCGACGACCGGCGTCCCCGACGACTGGGCCTCGAGGGCTACGAGTCCCGCCGACTCCTGCCAGCCTTCGTGCCGTCGCGAAGCGACGACCGACACGCGCGCGGCACGATAGTGCTCGAGCAGCAGCGCACGTGGCAGCAGGCCGAGCGGCGTGATGTGCGGATGCTCAGCGGCGCGCTGATCCACCAGGGGGCGGAGTGGCCCGTCTCCGATCAGCACGAGGCGGTGCGCAAGCCGCGACGCCAACGCGATCGAGGCGTCGAGAACATCGCGGACGCCTTTGTGCTCGACGAGACCGCCGACGAACAGCACGACCGGCTCGGCATCGGCGGATGCGCCGGGCGAGGCATCCGGGGTGAATATCGACGTGTCGACCCCCTGATAGTGCACCTCGACGCGGTCCGCCGGCACTCCCCGGGCGACGGCCTCCCCTGCGAGCCATTCGCTCACCGTGAGGAAGCGTGCGGTGTTCGCGAGCGTCGCGGTGAGGTTCTTACGTGTGATCCGCCCCCACACGCCCTTCGCGGGCCGGTCGAGCGCGAACACGTCGTACCCGTGGAGCGTCGTGAGCATCGGCACGCGATCGTGGCGTGCGACATCGGCCGCGGGAAGACTCCAGGTGGCGAAGTGCTGATGCACGGCGTCGGGGCGGAAGGCGCGGATGCTGCGCCGCACCGCCGCGCGCATGAGCTGGACGCGCACCGTGTCGAGCCTCGACCCCGGGCGAAGCGACATCGCGCTGCGAACGGGGAACGGCAAGGCCTCGTCGAGGGACACCGACGGGGCGAACAGCGAGAAGTCGATCTCGTCCGCGAGGAAGCGCGCATGCTCGACCACGAAGTACGTCGGTGGGATTGAGAGGGGACCCGTTGTCAGCGCGACACGCACCTCAGCTCCCGTCGCCGTGCGCGATCCGGTCGACCGCGTCGCGCCAGATGGCGACCTGCGCGTCGGCTCCGAGCTCGCGCGCGTGCGCGTGCGCGGAGGCCTTGAACGCCGTCACCTTCTCGGGAGTGAGGGCGTCGATCGTGCGGGTGAGGTCGGCCGCCGCGAACCCGTCGGTCACAACGCCGAGGTCGTACTCACGCACGTACTCGCTCATCTCGGGTGACGGCCCGATCAGCACCGCGAGGCGCGCCTGCACATAATCGAACAGCTTGTTCGGCAGCGCCCACATGTTGTTGAAGTTCGTGGGCGGCAGAAGGTGGACGCCGACGTCGTAGGCGTTGAGGGTGCGGATCAACTCCCTGTACGGAACCGGATCGAGCACCCGCACGCGAGTGCTCGCGGCGGTCTGCTGCTTGAGCTCCTCGAGATAATCGGGGTGGTTGGGCGTCAGGTACAGGTCCAGGCGGACGTCGCTCGCGGCGGCCTCGACGGCGCTCACCATCTCGTCGAGATGGCGGTTGCGCAGGCACGCGCCGCTGTGAACGAGGCGCAGCGGCCGGGAGACCGGTGCGGGCGACAGCTCGGCGTACGGCGCGGCGTTGGTGACGAGGACCGGGAGGAACCCGAACTGCCGTTCGTACTCGCGCGCGAGGCCGCGGCTGACCGTGGACCAGCTCTGCGCGCGCGAGACGTAGGTGCGGCACACCCACTCGTGATACGGACGGATGCGTTTCGCCCACAGTGCGTGCTCTTCGTTCAGCCGCGGTGTGTACTCATGCAGGTCGGCATGGACGCCCTTCGAAGGACGGAGCCAGCGCGCGACCCCGACGGCCTCGGTCTCGTTCGCGAGGATGACGTCGTACGTTCCGCGCGGCACGTGCGCGCGCACCCAGCGGATCGCCGACAGGCGCCAGTACGCGATCCGGTACTGCCGCAGCGTGATGAGCCGGCCGTCGAGGTCCTGGTAGTCGGCGGAGCGGGGCATCTCGATGTGCTCGTCGACACCGGGCGGCCGGCCGCCGTACCCGCACGTGGTCACATGGTACGCATCGCGGAATCCCGCGATCTGCTTGAGCACCCGTGCATCCGACTCGATGGGCGAGAACGACAGGATCAGGAGCCGGGGCCGCTCACTCATCGCCGCTCTCCCCGACCAGGCCCGCGAGACGCGCCTGGTGCGCGAACTCCGGGTCGCCCGCGACGACATCCTCGAACCGCCCACGGGCACGCACGACGCCATCGCGCATGAACCAGATCTCGTCGAACTCGCGGATCGTCGAGAGGCGGTGCGCGACGGCGATGACCGTCACGTCGTCGCCGAGTTCCCGGATCGACTCGCTCACGGCCGCCTCCGTCTTCGTGTCGAGCGCACTGGTCGCCTCATCGAGGACGAGGACGAGCGGGTCGGCGAACAGCGCGCGGGCCATGCCCAGCCGCTGGCGCTGACCGCCAGACAGCTGCAGTCCGCGATCGCCCACTCGACTGTGGATGCCCCCCTCGCGCGACTCCACGACGTCGAGCAGGTGCGCGCGCGCGAGCGCGTGTCGCACGCGGTCCTCGTCGATGTCGTCGCTCCACGTGAGGGCGACGTTCTGCGCGATCGTCGCGTCGAACAGTGCGACGTCCTGGGGCACGTAGCCCACCCGCTTGCGCCAGGCCCCCATGACGTCGGTGAGGTCCTGGTCTCCGAGCCTGAGGTGACCCTCGGTCGGGGCGATGAGCCCGAGCAGGAGGTCGATGAGGGTGGACTTTCCGGCGCCGGAAGCCCCGACGATGCCGATACGGGACCCGAGCGCGATCGTGCCGTCGACCCCCGACAGGGCCTCCCGCTCGGCTCCGGGGTAGCGGAAGCGCACGCCTTCGAGGACAAGTTTCGTCGGGTGACCCTGGATCGGCTCCTTTCCGACGCGCTCCGCGTTGGCGACGAAGCGCTCGGCAACCGCGATGTCGCGAAGGACGGCCTCGACATGTGGGATGTTCGCCGTCATGGTCGAGATCAGCGACTGGAACCCGGTCAGCGACGGCACGAGCCGGAACGCCGCCACGCCGAAGAGTGCGAGGGCGGCGATCGCCTCGGCCGGGCCCGCGACCGCGAGCGTGCCTCCGCCGACCAGGAGGAATCCGCCGACGATGCCGGCGTCCAGGACGAACCGCGGCACGGATCCCAGGAAGTTGATGTTCGCGCGCGCCCGCGAAGCCCGCGCGCGATCGTTGCGCACGACCGCCGCGACCTCGGCCGCCTTGTCGCGCAGCGTGATCTCCTTGAGCGCCGAGACCATATCCGACATGAGCGAAGCCACGCGGAACGAGTAATCTCGGTTCACGCGCCCCGCCGTCACCGTGCGGCGCGCGAGGACGAAGAACAGCACGAGCGCGATGAGGCCCAGGTAGACCACGGTGATGGTCGCAGTCAGCGGCTGGACCGCGAAGATGACGACCACGACCAGCACCGCCGTCGTGAGCGTCGACGGCAGGGACATGAACGGCAGCAGGAAGCCCGACGTGACGTTGGCGATGCCCACGTCGGCCATGCGCACGAGGTGCGTCGCGTTGCGGCGCAGCCGCTCCACCCACGGCGCGTGGATATACGACTGGAAGAGCCGGTCGCCGATCTCGAGCTCGAACGACGACATCCGCCGCGTGATGAACCACTGCAAGATCAGCGACGCAGTGGATTTCAGGATGATGAGACCCGAGATGATCGCGATGATCCAGACGTAGCCGTCGGAGCCGATCCGCCCGATCACCGGCAGCGTGACATCGACTCCCGCGAGCATCGACGACAGCGAAGCGGCGAGGAGCATGAGCGCGAGCACGTCGAGTGCCGCGAGCGCCGAGCTCGCGATCATCTGGCGGATGATGTAGCGACGCGCCGTCGGCGGGAGGTGCGGCAGCACCTTCCCGAAGGTTGCGAAGATCGACCTCATCCCCGCGCTCCCGTCGCGGTGTGAGCGCTCGGCTCGGTCATCCGTGTCATGGTCACAGCGGTGTCGATTCGTCCGACCTCGCCGATTCGAGCGCCGCCTCGACCACCTCGAGGGTGCGCAGCCCTTGTCGCATCGTGACGATGTCGGTGGGCATGCCCAGCACGGCATCGCGGAACGCCTCGTGCTCGACGCGCAGCGGCTCGCGCTTGACGAACGCGTAGCGCGTCACGTCACCCTCCGAGACGCCGCGGAACGTCGACACGGACTCCCATTCGAGCGGGATCGTGCCGTTCGCATAGAAGGTCAGGTCACCGGTGGACGTATCCGCGACGAACGAGCCCTTCTCGCCGGTGACGACGGTGAGGCGCTCCTTCATGGGACTCAGCCAATTGACGAGGTGGTTCACGATGACGCCGGATGCGAGGCGGCCCGTGATCGCGATCATGTCCTCGTGCTCGCGTCCCGACTTGAACGTCGTCTGCGCGAAGATGCGCTCGTAGTCGCTCTGCGCCACCCACGCGGTCAGGTCGACATCGTGCGACGCGAGGTCCTTCGCGACACCGACGTCGCCGATCCTCGATGGGAAGGGTCCTTGGCGGCGGGTCTGGATCTGGTAGACGGCACCGAGGTCACCCGCCTCGAGGCGGCGGCGAAGCTCCTGTAGAGCGGGGTTGAAGCGCTCGATATGACCCACGGCGCCGACGAGGCCCGCGCGCTCGAACGCCTCGACCATGCGCTGACCCGCTTCGACGGTGTGCGCGATCGGCTTCTCTACGAGCGTGTGCACACCAGCCGCGGCGAGCTTGAGCGCGGCGTCCTCGTGGAAACGCGTGGGCACAGCGACGACGGCGCAGTCGATGCCGGCGGCGATGAGCGCATCGATGTCAGGCAGGATTTCGAGCTCGCCGGCGACACCGTGCGGATCCCCTCCGGGGTCGGCGATCGCGACGAGTTCGACCCCGTCGAGTTCGCGGAGGACGCGGGCGTGGTGGCGGCCCATCATGCCGACGCCGAGCAGGCCGGCGCGCAGCGCGGCGGCCATCAGGCGCCCGCTCCCGCCACCGCGTTCACGGCCGTGACGATCCGCTCGAGGTCCGCCTGACTGAGCGACGGATGCACCGGCAGCGACACGACCTCGCGCGCGGCCTTCTCCGTCTCGGGCAGGTCCAGCCCGGGGGCGAAGGGGGCGAGCGACGGCAGCCGGTGGTTCGGAATCGGGTAATACACACCGCTGCCGACGTTGTGCTCGTCGCGCAGCGCCTTGACGAACCCGTCGCGATCTTCCGGCACGCGGATCGTGTACTGGTGGTAGACGTGCACCGCGCCTTCGACGACCGGCGGAACGACGACTCCGCGCAGGTTCGCGTCGAGGAAGGCCGCGTTCGCCTGACGCGTCGCGGTCCAGGCGTCGACCTTCGTCAGCTGCACGCGTCCGATCGCGGCGTGGATGTCGGTCATGCGCGCGTTGAACCCGATGACCTCGTTCTCGTACTGGCGCTCCATGCCCTGGTTGCGCAGGAGGCGGGCTGCGCGCGCGATCTCGTCGTCCGCTGCCGCGATCATCCCGCCTTCGCCGCTGGTCATGTTCTTCGTCGGGTAGAGCGAGAACATGGCGAACGCGCCGAAGGTGCCGGCCTGGAGCCCGTCGAGCGATGCGCCGTGGGCCTGCGCCGCGTCCTCGTACAGCGCGAGCCCGTGGGCGTCGGCGATCGCCTGCAGTTCGTGCATGCGAGCGGGGTGGCCGTACAGGTGCACCGGCATGATGCCCTTGGTGCGCTCGGTGATCGCGGCCTCGACCGCCGCAGGGTCGAGCGTGAACGTCTCGGGCTCGATGTCGGCGAACACCGGCGTCGCACCTGTCAGCACGACCGAGTTGCCCGTCGCGGCGAAGGTGAACGACGGGACGATGACCTCATCGCCGGCGCCCACGCCGGCCGCGAGCAGGCCGAGGTGGAGGCCCGCCGTGCCGGAGTTGACCGCGACGACGGGACGCCCGTCGACGAAGTGCTCCGAGAACTCGCGCTCGAAGGCCGTGACCTCGGGCCCCTGGGCGATCATTCCGCTGCGTAGCACGCGGTCAACGGCTTCGCGCTCCTCGTCGCCGATGATCGGCTTTGCGGGCGGGATGAACTCGGTCACGCGTTCTCCTTTGCGAGGGTTCCGTCGGTCTCGACGTAGCGGGTGCCGGATGCCGGGCAGATCCAGGTGCCGTCGCCGTTGCTCTGCAGCGGCAGTCCGGCCTCGCCGACCCAGCCGATGCGGCGCGCGGGCACCCCGGCGACGAGCGCGTAGGCCGGGACGTCCTTCACGACGACCGCGCCGGCGGCCACAGTGGACCACTCGCCGATCGTCACTGGCGCGACACACGTCGCGCGCGCGCCGATCGACGCGCCGCGTTCGATCGTGACGCCTACGGGCTCCCAGTCCGACGTGCTCTTGAGCGACCCGTCGGGGTTTATGGCGCGGGGGTAGGTGTCGTTCGTGAGCACGACGGCCGGCCCGATGAAGACGCCATCCGCGAGCCGGGCGGGCTCGTACACCAGCGCATAGTTCTGGACCTTGCAGTTGTCGCCCATGACAACACCGGTGCCGATGTAGGCGCCGCGGCCGACGATGCAGTTGCGACCGAGGTGCGCGGACTCCCGCACCTGCGCCAGATGCCAGATCGACGATCCGTCCCCGATGACGGCGGAGTCGGCGACGTCCGCCGAATCCACGATGCGCACGGCTGAAGAATTGACCACGGTACAGGCTCCTGCACCGGGGCGGGACGGCGGCCAGCGGTGCTCGACGAGTCTACCTGGCGGCGCGCCGCCCCCCTGTGAGGGTGCTCTGCACGGCATCCGCAGCGCGTCGACCCACCGCCGCGAGCGAGACGTTGTCGCGCGCCCACCGCGCCCGCTCCTGGCGGAGCGCGTCCGACCGGCCGTTCGCGTTCTGCTCGAGCAGTCGTTGCATGGCGGCGGCGACTGAGTCCGCGGTGAAGTCCGCCGTCTCGCCCAGTCCCGCGTCTGCGACCACCATCGCCCCCGCTGCCGCTCCGGCGTAGAGCACGGGAGTGCCGGTCGCAGCGGCGGCGTAGGTCTTGGTCGGGCGCGCGAAGTCGTAGCCCACGCCGGGCACGATGCTCACGAGGGCGCCGACCGCTCCGCGGATCCACCGCGCGCTTTCGGCGGGAGAGACGACGCCGCCGAAGTGCACGCGTGCTGGCAGGAGCCGTTCGGCCGCATCCCGCACGTCCGCTTCGGCGGTTCCCTGTCCGAAGAACCGCAGCTCGACGTCCGCCGCTGCGTCGCCGAGAAGCGCCAGCGCCTCGACGAAGATCTCCGGGCGCTGCCACTCCGACATCGTCCCGGTATAGACGAAGTACGGCCTCTCGTGTTCGGGCGGGTCCACGTCCGGGCGGAACACCTCCGTGTCGACGCCGTTGCCGACCTCGACGACCCGATCGTGGCGCGCGCCGAGCCTCTCGAGCCGTTCGCCGACCTCCGGCGAGACGGCGAGCACGGCGTCGGCGCGTCTGAGCACGAAGGACTCCATCCACCGCATGAGGGCGATGACGGAACGCGACGCCCCCATCGCGATCACGCCGTCCGTCCACACGTCCCCCGGGTAGTAGACGAAACACGCGCGGCGGAGGCGGGCGGCGACGAGCGACACGAGCCCCGTCGTCGGGGGCGCCTCGGCCACGACCGCGTCGGCCCGGCGCGCGAGGAGGCGGAAGAAGAGCGGACCGTCGAAACTCGCATACTGGACATAGCCGCGGATCGCGCCCGAGCGATCACGCAACACGCGCGCACGCGACACCGTGATGCGCTCGTCGGAAGCAGGGGCGACGGATCCGGCCGGCGGCCGGGTGGTGAGGACCGTGACCTCGTGATCGTCGGCGAGCGCGCGGGCGAGAGCCGCGATGCGGAAGGTGGCGGCCGACGGCTCGGGCTCGTAGAGCCGCGACGTCACGACGATGCGGCTCGGTTGTGCGGGGTCGGTCACGGGCGTCCTTCGGGGCTCTGGCTCCGACCAGGCTAATCGGACCTGCGACAATAGAAGCCGTGACTGACACTTCACGGGCCGCTGCCTCGCCCGGCCGAGACCAGGCCGCTTGGGTCGTCATCCCTCTCTACAACGAGGCAACGGTCATCGCGGGGGTCATCGCCGACCTGCACAAGTCCTTCGAGCATGTCGTATGCGTCGACGACGGATCCTCCGACGGGTCCGCCCGAATCGCCGAGACGGCCGGCGCCACCGTCGTGCGCCATCCCGTCAACCTCGGCCAGGGCGCGGCCTTGCAGACCGGGATCGACTTCGCGCTGGCGCATCCGTCGTGCGAATACGTCGTGACGTTCGACGCCGACGGCCAGCACCGCGTCGAGGATGCCGCGGGCATGGTCGCACTCGCGCGCGAACGCGACGTCGCCATCGTCTTCGGCTCGCGCTTCCTCGACGACCGGACCGACCCGGGGCTCGTGAAGCGCATCATCCTGAAGACCGTCGTGTGGGTGTCGAACATGACCACGAGCATCCGGCTCACCGACGCCCACAACGGCTTGCGGGTGATCCGGCGTGACGCCGCCGAGCAGATCGACCTCAAGCAGGACCGCATGGCGCACGCGACCGAGATCGTCCTCCAGCTCGCGCGCACAAGGCTTCCGTGGGCCGAGTACCCCGTCCAGCTGCTCTACACCGACTACTCCAAGGCGAAGGGGCAGAGCGTCCTCAACTCGGTCAACATCCTCGTCGACCTGATTGTGAGGTGAGATCCCATGTGGATCCAGTTGCTTCTGATCGCGGGCGTCGTGGTCATCGGCGCTCTGCTCATGCGCCGCACCGGCGCCGACAGCCACCTCGCGATCCGACGGATGCTGTCGGGGTTGTTCATCCTGGCGGCGATCCTGTCGATCCTCTTCCCGCAGTGGCTGTCGTGGGTGGCGAACCTCGTCGGGGTCGGCCGCGGCACGGATCTGCTGCTCTACGGACTCGTCATCGCATTCCTCGCCTCGCTGTACACGCAGTACCGGCACAACCTCGCGACGCAGCGGCAGGTGACGCTGCTCGCTCGCAAGGTCGCGCTCCTCGAGGCGAAGCAGCACGAGGACTCGGCACCGGCGCCGACCGCATCCGAAGACCGCTGACAGCCGCGAAGACGACTGATCAGTCGCACGCGGTGAGGCGCCAGAGCGACGCATCGCCCTCGCGGGCGACGAGCTCGAAGCCGGGCTGACCTTCGAAGTCCGTCATTCCGGGCAGCACGAAGCGACCGGGCGTCGCCTCGCCCTCGCCGAAGTCGAGGACGAACTCCGGAGAGCCGTACACCTCGAGCGCCTCGCACACCGCGGGGTCGGTGCCCGCGTCGCGGAGCGACTCGCTGATGGTCTTCCATTCGGCCGTGCGCGGATGGGCCCACGTACGCGGGTAGACGTCCCGCCCGCTCAGCATGTAGCCGAAGCCGGAGCCGGTCGAGGGGTTCGCGATGATCACGGCGTCTGCGGGCACGAGATCGTCGAGGCCTTCGAGAAGCGCCCGCTCGTCGGGCGACAGCCAACTGTCGGGACCGCTCGCATACCGAGACTCCTCGTCCCACTCGTTCTCGATGACCTTCGGCATCATGACGATAGGCGCGATCAGGAGAGGGACGATCACGACGACGGCCGCCACGCCCGCGCTGAGCCAACCCGCGAGGTCGGCAGCGCGCGCGGGCTCGCCGCCGTCCGCGGTGGGGGCCGCTGCACCGCGCCGGAGCCTGGCCGCGAGCCATCCGACGATCCACACGAGACCGATCGCCGCGAGCGGGATCACGACGACGGGCAGAAGCGCGGCCATGCGGTACGGATCCGCGTACCATGCCCCGACGAGCCAGCGTCGGAGGAACGGCTGGCCGATGGAGGCGGTGACGATGTAGAGGCCGCTGAGGATGAGCCAACTCGTCGCGAGCCACCGCAGCGTCGGCTCGATCACGGAGCGCACCAGCCCCACGATCATGAGGACGCTGATCCCGACGGCGAACGGGAGCATGACGGGTCCGTTGAGCAGCACGTCGGCGAACACGGCGAGCTTGCCTTCGAAGGGCGGCCAGTGCGATCCGGTCGTCTGTCGGCTCAGGATGAACCACAGCACGAATGTGATGAGCCAGGCGCCCGCGACCGCCGCGATCGCGGCGCGGCGAGGGGCGGGTCGCCGCATCGCCCACGGCAGGGCCCACCAGCTGAAGAACGACACCGCGAGGACGAGCCACGCGAGCAGCGTCGCGGGCTGCGCGAATGCGACCGCGCCGAGCGCACCGGCCAGCAACAGGGCGGTGAGGATCGCGGCACGCGCGCCGTGCCCGTCCACTCCCCCGATCGAGATCCAGCGCGGCGCAGCGACCACGATCGAAACGGCCGCCGGAAGCAGCGCGACACTGACGAGGTTGGGGTAGAGCACGCCCCACTCGAGCATGAGCATCGGGAACGCGATGAGCGCCGACGACAGGACGGCCGCGGCCGCGGCGACGGCATTCGACTTCGACGCCTCGCGCGCGAGCCACGTGAGGCCGAGCGGCCACACGACGACCGCCGTCACGACGGAGACCATGTTTACCGCGACGGGGATCGCCGAGCCCGACACCATCGATGTCAGCGATGCCACGGCATGCCAGGCGCCCGGGTAGAAGAGTCGCGACCCTGTGACCTGAGACAGGTGGAAGGAGGACGCCGAGCCGGTCTCGGCGATCCAGCGGAGGGCGTTGAGGTGGAAGACGGCGTCGTTGGTCTGTGAGATCGCGTCCGGCTCGCCGATGTAGAGCACGACTCGGATGACGCCGAGCACCGCACCCACGACGAGCGCGGTCGTGAGAAGCCACCCCCGTGAGGAGATCGCGGGCGCGAGGCTGACGGGTTTCAGCGCCCGGCCGACCATGAACGCGAGCGCGATCAGGACGAGGCATCCGACCGCCACGCTCAGCGGCGACCACGCGATGCCCACCGCGCCGAGCGCGATCGCCAGCACCGAGAGCACGACGATGCTCGCCGCCGGCGCGAGCGCCCACAGCGCGAGTCCGCGCAGCCGGATGCAGAAGCCGATCGCGAGGCCGGGGAGGAAGATGACCGCGACGGCTGCGAGCAGGCTCGGCGACGCGGCGAGCCAGTCGACGATCACGACTCCACCAGCGCGATGGCTCCCTCGACCGGACCGTCGTAGATCATCTCGCCTTTGTTGATGACGACGCCGCGGGTGCACAGTTCGCGCACCATCTCCATGTCGTGGCTCACGACCACGAGCGTCTTCCTCGCCTGGATGAGCTCCGCGAACTTCTGTCGGCACTTCTCGCGGAAGGGCGCATCGCCCACCGACAGGATCTCGTCGACGAGCAGGATGTCGAGCTCAACGTGGATCGCGACCGAGAAGGCCAGCCGCATGAACATTCCGGACGAGTAGTGCTTGACCTCCTGGTCGATGAACTCCTCGATCTCGCTGAACGCCACGATCTCGTCGTAGCGCGCTTCGATCTCCTTGCGGCTCATGCCAAGAATCGCCGCGTTGAGGAACACGTTCTCACGGCCGGAGAGCTCGGGGTGGAAGCCGGCGCCGACCTCAATGAGGCCCGCGACGCGGCCCCGTGTCAGCACCTGCCCCTCGTCGGGCTGCATGACGCCGGAGATGAGCTTGAGCAGCGTCGACTTGCCCGAGCCGTTGAGACCGAGGATCGCCACCGACTCACCCTCGTCGATGACGAGGTCGAGCCCTTTGAGCGCCTCGAACGAGCTCGACGTCGACCGGCCGCGCACCCACGCGACGACGGTGTCCTTGAGCGAGAACGCGTGGTTGAGGGTGAAGCGCTTGTGGACCCCGTCGACGATGATCGACGGGCGGACAGGTGTCATGGTCTTCCCGGTCATAGATCCTGGGCGAACCTTCCTTCGAGACGACGGAACACCGCCTGGCCGAGCAGCAGAGTGGCGATCGAGATGAGGAACGTCCACAGCGTGTTCAGCGCGAGGTCCGGCGGAAGAGGCAGATCGGTCGAGGTGACGGGGTACCAGAACGCGTAGTGGAAGAGCTCCACCGCCTGCGTGATCGGATTCAGCAGATAGACCTCGAGCAGCCAATCCGGCCACCCCATCATCTTGATTGCGTCCTGCACCATCGTCCAGGAGTAGAGCACCGGCGACGCCCAGGTCGCGAGCAGGAGCAACAGCTCGACGATGTTCTCGGCGTCGCGGTATCGCACGTTCACCGCGCCGAAGAGCAGTCCGAGTCCGAGAGCGAAGAGCATGACGAGCGCCATCCCGGCCAGGATCGCGAGGATCGAGAGGATCGAGATCTGCATGATCCAGCCGAGGAAGAGGCACACCACGAGCAGCAGCCCGACCTGCGGCAGGAAATGCACGAAGGCGACGAACACCGCCGACACCGCGAACAGCTGCCGAGGCAGATACACCTTTCGCACGAGCGGGGCGTTGCCGACGATGGATGTCGTCGCGTTCTTGTAGCCCTCGGAGAAGAGGTTGATGACCACGATCCCCGAGAAGAGGTAGATCGCGTAGTTCGCGATCCCCCGCTCGAGGTTCAGGAACAGGCCCAGGACGATCCAGAACACAAGGAACTGCGCGGCCGGACGCACGTACGACCACGTCCATCCGAGCACCGAGTTGCGGTACCGGGTCGTGACTCCGGTGCGCACCAGGAGGCGGAGCAGGTAGTGCCAGCGAAACACGTCGAGCAGGCCGCCGCTGCGCCCCGGAATGTCGAATTCGGAGCGTGGGACGCGCGCGAAGAGGGCGGGATCGACGGTCACGGATGCTGCCTCGTGTCGGGTATCGGGAATGCAAACTCACTCATTCTAGGGTTCCGTCCCCGACAGTCCGGGGTGTGCATCCGTGCATCCCGCCTCCTCTGGGCCGGCAATCGCCGTCAGTCCTCACAGATCCGCGTGCAGCTGCCACACGCGATCGGCCGCCTCGCGCCAGGAGAACGCCCGCCCCCGGTCAGACGCCAGGACGGCGAAGCGCTCGGCGGATGCCGTCGAGGCGAGGGCTTCCGCCAGGGCCGCCGCGAGACCGTCGGCGAACGAGCCGGACCCATCCGGCTCGACGAGCGCCCCGCCGTCGACCACGACCTCGCGATGCACGTCGGTTCCCGCCGCCACGACCGGAACACCGAGCGCGAGCGCTTCGAGCACGCGCCACGGGAACGCCATGCGGCGCGACGGCGCCACGAGCGCGAGGGCCGCGCCGAACACCGCCGCCCGGTCGTGCGCCTGGAGCGCTCCGCGCACGTGCAGCAGGCGCTCCGGGAGCCCTGCGGCGGCGGCACGGTCGGCCAGGACCGGCTCCTCGCCATCTCCCGCGTCGATCACGACGACGGGCACCTGGAGCTGCGAGCGCGCGACGGCGGCGAAGCCGTCGTCGAGACCGTCTGATTCCGCCGCACCGCCGGCCAGCAGCACGTAGCCCTCCGGCAACCCGAGTTCACGGCGTCGACCGACCTCGTCGGTGGGGACGGCGAACCCGGTCGGTGCGGCGCCGGCGATGACGCGGATGCGGTCGCCCAGGGGCGCCGCCTCGGCGAGCCGCTCCCCCATCGAATGCGTCGGCACGACGACGGCGTCGGCGTGCTTGACCGCGCGCTTGAGCATCGCGCGCTGCCAGCCGGCCTCGGCCCGTGGCAGCTCGCCGGGGTGCGCCCAGGCCCGCAGGTCCCACACCGTGATGACGGTCTGGTCGTGGTCGTGCACGCGGTCGTGCTTCACGAGCGGCGCGAACATCGTCGGCGAGTGGACCATGCCCCCGCTGATGCCCGTCGGGATGCCGAGCTGCAGCGCCGCGGCGAGCTCTCGGCGGGGCAGCCCCGACCGCTGGATGCTCGCGACGCCCGGCACCTCCGCCTCGATGTCGCGCGACGGCCCGGAGGGCACGACGACCTCGACCTCGCACCCCGAGGGGGACGCGATCACGAGCGCGCGGGCGAGATCGCGGGAGGCTTCGGCGAGCGCGGCATCCGTGGGCGCCACGAGCTGATCGAGGATCACCCGCAACGTCGCCGTCATGGTGTCGAGAGTACCCGCGGCAGCGGGGATACAGCCGCAGGACCGGGTCAGTCGGCCGAGGGCGAAGGAGACGGCGGATGCAGCGCGTTGCGCACGAGCTCCTGGATGTATGCGAAGTCCGGCTCGTGCTCGTCGATCCCGCCCTCCGGGGTGAGCTCGATCGTGGTGACCGGCTGCTCCTTCGCCTTGAGCGCGAGGTCGACGAAGTACGGCAGGAGCGACTGCGGCAGATCGGTCTGCACGATGGCGGCGCCCGCGGTGGCGACGTCCTGGAAGCGCGTCAGCACCGTCTGGGGCGTGAACTGCTCGAGGATCGCCTGCTGCAGCTGGCGCTGGCGCTTCATGCGGTCGAAGTCGCTCGTCGTGTACCGCGAGCGGGCGTACCACTGCGCCGTGTCGCCGTCCATGTGCTGCGGGCCCGCCTCGATCCAGCCGATCGCCCACTCCTCGGCGGGCTGGCCCTGGTACGAGGGCCCGCCGCCCTTCGGCAGGCGCTGCTCGACGGTGATGTCGACACCGCCGAGCGCGTCGATGAGGGCCGCGAACCCGTGCATGTCGAGGAAGACGTAGTACGGGATCTCGATCCCGAGCACGCCCTCGGCGGCGTCCTTCGTCGCCTCGATCGCCGGGGCGGAGCCGTTCGCACGCGCGTCGGGGTAGAGCGCGTCGCCGTCCTGGCAGACCTCGACCTCGGTGCGCAGCTGGTTGATGCCGCTCCCCCATCCGCAGTTCGGGTCGGCGTGGCCCTGGTGTCCGTTCGGATAGCGGTCGCGCATCGGGCCCTCGGAGAACGGCACGTTGGGCATGTCGCGCGGGACGCCCGTGATCGTGACCGCGCCCGTGTCTGCGTTGACCGACACGACCGAGATCGAGTCGAAGCGCATCGAATCGCGTCCGTCGCCGCTGTCGGCGCCCAGCAGCAGGATGTTGTAGTAGCCGTCCGACGGCGGCACCGGCGGCCCGCTCGCGCCGAAGACGAGCCCGATCGTGTCGCGCAGCACGCCCGCGGAGTTCGCCGCGTACGCGGCGACGCCTCCCGAGACGACGAGGAGCACGACCGAGAGACCTGCGATGCCGAACCGTGCGCCCGGGCGGGTCTTGACGAGCCGCACGAGCCGCAGGGTGTCGAACGTCAGCACCACCCACAGCACGATGTACGCGATGAGCAGGACCTGCGCCGCGAGCAGTGCGAACCAGTTCGTGGCGATCGTGATGAACACCTGCTGCCACAGCAGCGCGCACAGGCCGCCGAGGATCACGACGGTCCACATCAGGAGCGTCGCGGCGAGCCCGAGACGCCCGAGCCTGCGGTTGCCCGCGAGGATCTGCGCGGATCCGGGAAGCAGGAAGTTGAGCAGGACCAGCCACCAGCCACGACGTGTCATCATCGCGCGCGACGACGCGTCGGGGTGGCGCAGCGGCCTCTCCTCGACGACACGGGCCGGCGGAGGGGCAGCAGTCGCACGCGGAGGGCTCATGACGCTCACAGCGCCTCCTTGAGCCGCCGGTTCTTCTCCTCGACCTGCTGCTCGAGCTCGCGCGCATACGCCTCGACCCGGTCAGCGGTCGCCGCATCCGATGTTCCGAGGATGCGGACGGCGAGCAGCCCCGCGTTCCTGGCCCCGTTGATCGACACGGTGGCGACGGGGATCCCGGCGGGCATCTGCACGATGCTGAGCAGGGAGTCGAGCCCGTCGAGCGTCGCGAGCTGCACCGGCACGCCGATGACGGGTACGGACGTCACGGACGCGAGCATGCCCGGGAGGTGTGCGGCGCCGCCGGCGCCGGCGATGATGACGCGGATGCCGCGCTCACGCGCCTCGCGGCCGTAGCGCATGAGCTTGTCGGGCGTGCGGTGGGCGGAGACCACCTCGACCTCGTGCGGGATGACGAAGTCGCTCAGCACCTGAGACGCGTCGCTCATGACGCGCCAGTCCGAATCGGAGCCCATGACGACCCCGACGAGGGGCGCATCGGAGGAATGCAGGGGTCGGGTCACCCGACCAGGCTATTGGCGATGGCTGGAAGAACCCCGCAACGGCGCGGGATTTGCGGCGTGCGTCGCCGATCAGTCCGCGAAGTGCTCCGCTGCGGCCCGCGCCTCGTATGCGACGTCGTCGAGGTCGTCCCCCGCGACGTTGATGTGGCCGACCTTGCGGCCCGGACGCGGATCTTTGCCATAGGTGTGGATCTTCGCCGTCGGGTGCTCGGCCATCGCGGACGCGAACCGCTCGTCGATCGAGGCTTTCTGGGGCCCGCCGAGGATGTTGACCATGACCGACCACGCGGCCAGCGGCGAGGGGTCGCCGAGCGGAAGGTCGAGCACGGCGCGCAGGTGCTGCTCGAACTGGCTCGTGACGGCGCCGTCCTGCGTCCAGTGGCCGCTGTTGTGGGGGCGCATCGCGAGCTCGTTGACCAGCACCCGCTCGTCGATCGTCTCGAAGAGCTCGACCGCGAGCATGCCGGTGACGTCCAGGCCCTCGGCGATCCCGACGCCGATCGACGCGGCGACCTCGTCGAGGCGCTCGGGCGAATGCGGCGCGGGTGCGACGACCTCGGCGCACACGCCGTCGCGCTGCACAGTCTCGACGACGGGGTACGTGCGCACCTCGCCGGAGGGGCGGCGCGCGACCTGCTGGGCGAGCTCGCGGCGGAAGTCGACGAGCTCCTCGACGAGCAGCGCGCCGCCGCGGGCGTCCTCGGCGAGGGTCGCGAACCAGTCCTCGGCCTCGGTCGCCGAGCGCACGACGCGCACGCCCTTGCCGTCGTAGCCGCCGCGCGGCGTCTTCACGACCGCAGCGCCGTCGTGCGCGTCGAGGAACTCCTGCAGACCGGCGGCGCTCGTGACGGCGGCCCACTCCGGCTGGGGCATGCCGAGCTCGTCGAGCCGGGCGCGCATCGCGAGCTTGTCCTGCGCGAACCGCAGCGCCCCGGGCCCCGGCCGCACCGCGATGCCCTCGTCGACGAGGACGGCGAGCACCTCCTGCGGCACGTGCTCGTGGTCGAACGTGAGCACGTCGACGTCGCGCGCGAACGCGAGCACCGTGTCGGCGTCGCGATAGTCGCCGACCGCCGTCGCGGCGAGGGCGGCGGCCATGCCGGGCTGCTCGGCGAGAACGCGCAGCTCGACGCCGAGCTCGACGGCGGGGGCGATCATCATGCGGGCGAGCTGTCCGCCGCCGACGACTCCGACTCGAAGCGCCATGGGGTTCCTTTCGACCCACCCATCATTCCAGGCGGCCCGTCGTGCGACGGGCCGGGTGATGCGGATGCCGCGTCAGCCGCGCTCGGGAGGCGAGTCGGGTGCGAGCGGCAGGGGCTGAGCATCGCGGTGCGCGAGGATCTGGTTGACCTCGACCTGATCGACGAGGACCTCGTGCACGAGCTCGGCACTGGGGATGTCGACCATGCGGAGCGGTTCGTCCACGCCGTTCGAGAGCGTCAGGGTGCCGGCGCCCCACATGCGCTGCAGGATCCCGCGACGCAGGTCGATCGAGTAGCCGCGCACGTGTTCGAGCTCGCGGGTCGCGCGGCGGAACAGTCCCCTGCGGGCGATCACGCGACGCGTCGTGATGAGGTACGTGCGCGACCACCACGCGGCGAAGGGGAGCACGACGGCGACGAGGAGGATCGCGGCGGCGGCGAGCAGCAGCATCCAGTTCTGGAACGGCGCCGGCAGGTTGCCGTAGAAGTAGCCCACGGCTCCCGCGACCGCGATGAGGACCAGGGCCGACCAGAAGAGCCGGCGGGCGTGCCCGCGGAAGCGCGCGACTCGGAGCTCGGGAGTCGGCGCGCCCGGGGCGGGGGTGATGGGCCTCCCGCCGTACCCGATCGGCTGCGTCATGCCTCCATTCTCCCGGCACCGCCCCGCTGGGACGGCATTTCACGCGTGATCCCGCGTAACCTCGCGTCGCGCAGCGGGACGGTCAGCGCACGTGCACGACGTCGCCCGCGGCGACCGCGGTCTCGGTGAGACCGGTCATCACCACGAGCCGACCATCGGGATCGATGCGCTGCGCACGCCCCTCGAGCGTCGTACCGCCGGGCAGGGAGACCGCGACCTCGCGTCCGAGTGTCGCGCAAAGCGCCTCGACCTCGGCGAGGACGCCCGCGCCGGCGGCGTCGCCGTGCGCCGTCTCGAGCGCGCGGAGCTGCTCGTCGAGCGCGGTGAGGTAGTCGGCGAGGAGACGGTCCTCGTCCGCCTCGAGCCCCGCGATCGCGAACGAGGTCGCGGTCGGAACCGGGAGCTGCTCCGCCGTCATGCGCGTGTTGACACCGGCGCCGACGACGACGGCATCCGGATGCCCCGGCACCACCTCCGCGAGGATCCCGCACAGCTTCGCGCCGTCGAGCAGCACGTCGTTGGGCCACTTGACGCGCGCGTCGTGTCCCGCGCCGACGACCTGCGCCGCCACCGCTCGCGCCATCGCAGCGCCCGCCACGAGGGGGATCCACCCGCGGCTGCGCGTCGGCAGCGCGCCCACGCGCACGAGCACCGATACCGCGAGGCCCGAGCCGGGCGGCGCCTCCCACGACCGGTCGAGCCGGCCCCTGCCCGAGCGCTGGTCGTCGGTGACGATCACCGAGAGATGCGGCCATTCCTTCGGAGCATCCGCGGCGGCGTGCGCGAGGTCGGCGTTCGTCGACCCGGTCGACACCAGGACTTCGAGCCGTGCGGCGACGGAGGATGCGAGGGCGAGGGATGAAGCAGCGAGCGGCATGGCGCTCACGGTACCTCGCGCGTCAGCGGTTGCGCAGTCCGGTGTAGTGGATCCACAGGCGGCGCGACCCGTACTGCACCTCGTACCAGACCCGGACCGTGTTGTGCACGGCGAGCGGATAGCGCGCCGGAACAGTCGCCACCACAGCGCCGTTGGGCGAGGCTCGCAGGAGCGAAGGCGTCCTGGTCTCCATCTGCTGAGCCGGATAGGTGGCGGCGGTGCCGAACGCTCCGTTCAGATGCGTGTAGACGACGCGCGACATGGCGCGCAGGGCCTCCTGGGGTGGAGCGGCGTCGCCGATGATCGCGATCGAATAGCTCGCCCACGTCCCGTGGATGAGCGCGGTGTCACCCTGCATGAGACCGGATGCGATCCAGAGCGCACCGGGTTTGCTGGCCTGCGAGATGCCGGGCGGGATGCCCGACGCGATGCGCGATCGCCAGATCTGGGACCGCATGATTGCGAGGATCTGGTCCGAGTTGGCCTTCGACAGGATCGACCCGTTCGCGAGTCGCTCGATCATCCATGCGAGGTCGTTGGTCGTCGTGCGGTTCCCGGCGTAGAGGACGTCCGCGCCGTACGGCACATTGCCGTAGACCGTGTTCGTGAAGCCGGCGGCGCGGATCATCCGGTTCAGCTCGGGGATGGTGATGAAGTGGACGATGTCGGTGTGGCAGAAGTTGTCCGACACGTACAGCATCACGTGGATGCAGACGCCGAGCTTGACCCCCGAGCGCAGCATCGTGCTCCAGGAGGCACGCCCCTCGTCGATGAGCTTGTACGCCGCCCACGCCGCGAAGATCTTCATCATGCTCGCCGGCTCCCGACGGACTCCGCCGTTGACCTCGGTGATCTGAGCGAGCTCACCGATCTGCCGGACGGTCACGCTCGTGATGCCGGGGTATTGAGACATCACCGATCGCAGTGCCGAGTTGAGCGCGGACTGAAGCCGGGGCTTCTCGACGTTGCAGCTCGTGTTCGATTCGACTGCGGCCGCGAGTGCGAGGGAGTCGGCGACGGCGAGCACATGACCGGTGGTGCCGGCGATCCGCGATGACATCGTTTGCGGTACGCATTCGCGGTACGGGAAGTACAGCGGTTGCCGGAGCACACTCGCCGTCATCCCCGCGAGGCCGACGTCTGACCCACGATCGACGTTGACAAGGACGGATGTTGCGGGCGACGGCACCTCGGACGCCACCAAGTTCGACAGCGCCCGCGCATCGATGTGCGCGGTCCGGGACACTTGGAACCCTGCCGCGCGGAGCGCAGGCTCGTAAGCGGGGATCATCGCGGCGGCCGCGCTGCGCACGATGACGATCGAACGGGTCCCCGCCGCCCGAAGGAGTTCGATGGTCGCCGCGTCCGGCGGCGCACCGTGTCCGTACACGACGAGCACCCGCTTCCCGTGCGCGGCGCCCAGTACCGACGCGAGCGGTGCGTCGTAATGCGTCAACCCACCGGCGATGTAGACGGTGTCCGCTGCCGACGTCTGCTGTGCGAAGATGAGCCGCGACGTCTCGTAGAGGTTCGCCCCGCCCAGTCGCGTCACATTCGGGGTGACCGCGCGCGCGGCGTTGACGACGGCATCCGAAACGTACGCGGGGCCGCCCACCACCAGGATCGACGACGGCGCCAGTCTACGCAGCTCGTTCATCACGACCCCCGGGATCGCACCCGGCTGGACGTACAGGATCGGAGCCTCGCGATCGGCCGCGAGGGCCGACGCCGTCGAGGCGAAGATCGGGTACAGACCGGGCGCGAGGATGACCGTGCTCGCACCGCCGGGAAACAGCGCGCGAGACGCGTTCGTGGACGCGACGTACTGATCGGATCCGGTCGTGATGCGCGTCGCACCGGGAACGGGGACGGCGCTGATCCCGAGGCGCTCCTCCGGGGCGACTTCGTCGGGTTCCGGCACGACAGGGATCGGCGTCACGTCCGGGCTCGGCTCATTCGTCGGGGTGGGCGAAGGCTCCTCCGTCGTCGGCGTCGGTGTCGGCGACGGCTCCTCCGTGGGCGTCGGACCGGGATCGTCCGTCGGCGTGGGCGTGGGCGGCGGTGTCGGCGAAGCGTCCGCGGTCGGAGTCGGGGTCGGCGACACGGTCTCCGCAGCAGCAGGAATGCCGAGAGAGGAGACCACGAGGGCGATCGATGCCACAACGGTCGCCACTGCGACCGCCGCCCCCTTCATCGCACCGCTCCGAGCCGTCACTGCCACGTGACGATACCGTGAATGCCGCTCGCGTCAACGAGGATCCGCCATGAGACTCTTCTCATAACGGGTCGCCTAGATGTACTGCCCAGGGAGGTTGTTTGATCTGGCTTCCCTGATGTGACGAGAACCTCCCGGCAGAGTGGAGCTGCTACCGCATCCGCTCTGAACCAGGAGGTTCTCGTGTCTCACGCTAACGCGGCGCTCACCCCGCGCCAAAG
>NZ_DASRXZ010000140.1:0-23434 GCF_035687345.1 Microbacterium sp. | reverse complement strand
AGTGCGCTACCAAGCTGCGCCACATCCCGATGCCCCCGCCGGAGCGCGGACAACTCCCCCATCCTACCCGCTCGCGAGAGCGGTCGCGAACCGGGGGCGGTCGCGACCCGGGGGCGGTCGCGAACCGGGGGCGGCGGGGCGCGGCATCCGTCTTCACGGTGTCGGATGCCGCGACTAGCGTCGACGCATGCCCCGGATCGAAGTCCTCCCTGCCACCGCTGACCGCTTCGACGACGCAGAGCATGCGCTGACAGGAGGCGGCGACGGGCACAGCTGCCAATGCCAGTGGTGGACGCTCACGAACGCCGAGTTCAACGCGACGACGCTCGATGAGCGCACCGACCTGCTGCGCGAGCAGATGGGCGACAAGGTCCCGCCGGCCCTCATCGCGTACGTCGACGGTGAGGCGGCCGGGTGGGTGCGCGTCAGTCCTCGGACTGTGCAACCGCGGCTGCAGCGCACGAGAGAGTACGCCGCGCACACGCGAGAGGACTGGGACGACCCGTCGGTGTGGGCGGTGTCGTGCTTCGTCGTGAGGCGCGAGTACCGCAGGCAAGGGCTCAACCACCGTCTGCTCGAAGCCGCCGTGCAGTTCGCACGTGAGCAAGGCGCGCGCGTTCTCGAAGCGTACCCGCGCGACCCACGTGAAGTGAAGCAGTCGTCGAACGAGCTGTATCACGGCGTGCTGTCGGTGTTCGAAGACGCCGGATTCGAGACGGTGGCGCGACCGAAGGCAGGCCGCGCGATCGTCGCGCTCGACCTCACTCGCTGAGGCGCAGAGCGGGCGTCGCGCGTGCGACGATGGATCGTCCGCGCGCTCGATGAGGAGGAACATGCGACGGCTCTGGATCGGATTCGTCCCCTACGCGATCGTCTCGATCGTCCACGTCGTGGCGCTCGCGTTCGACGCCGACGCGATCGCCGCCCCCACGAAGCTGGCGCTCATGCCGCTGCTGGCACTCGCGGTGCTCCTCGGTGGGCGCGGATCGCGCTGGGGCGCGACGTATGCGCTGCTCCTCGCCGCGATCGCACTGTCGTGGCTCGGCGACGGGGCGGGTACGTTCTTCCCGTTCGCCCCGACCCTGCCGATGATGCTCCTGTTCTTCGGCCTCGCGCACCTCTGCTACATCTGGCTGTTCTGGCGCAAGCTCGCCGTCCGACGCGTGCCGCCGTGGGCGCTCGTGTACGCCGTGTGGTGGGGCGTCCTCATCGCGGTGCTGTGGCCACACCTCGGCGGACTCGCGATCGCGGTCGCCGTCTACGGGCTCGTGCTGGGCGGCACGGCCGTCGCGGCCTCGCGATGCCACCCGCTCATCGCATGGGGCGGCGCGTTCTTCCTCACCTCAGACTCGATCCTCGCGTTCCGGCTGTTCCTGCCCGACGCGATGCCTGACTGGACCAGCCCCATGGTCATGCTCACGTACACGCTCGGCCAGGGACTCATCGCCGCGGGCGTCATCGTGGCCGACCGCATCGCCGCACGCAGTGAGGAGCCAGTGGTACAGGAGGTCGCGTGATGGCGGAGTCGGCGCGGGTCGACGCGTGGCTGTGGGCGGTGCGGATCTTCAAGACCCGCACCGCCGCGACGGCCGCGTGCCGCGCGGGACACGTCCGTGTGAACGGCGAACGCGCGAAGGCGGCGCAGCCCGTGCGCCCAGGCGATGAGCTACGCGTGCGGATCCAGGGATTCGACCGGATCCTCGTCGTGAAGCAGACCATCACGAAACGCGTGGGTGCCGCGGTCGTCGCGGAGTCGGTCGAGGACCGCACTCCTCCCCCGCCGCCGCGTGAGCTCACGGGGTTCGTGCCTGTGCGCGACCGCGGAGCTGGTCGGCCGACGAAGCGGGAGCGTCGGGAGATCGATCGACTTCGAGGGCGCGGGTAGGCGCGCGCTTCGACGAGCTCAGCGACCGGGTGCTTCAGCGGTCTCAGCGACCGGGTATCAGCGACCGGTCACGCCGCGGGCAGCTGGTCGAGGAGCCAGCGCGTGCCGCGCACGGTGGCGCCGGCATCCGTCACGCGTCCGGCCAACTCGCGATCGCTCGTCACCACCGTCACCTCACGGTGCCGATCGACGAGCCGCGAAGCCTCCGCGACGATCCGGTCGTCGCCCGAGGCCTCCGCGCGCACCACTTCCACCGAGTCGTCGTCGGCCACGGCCTTCGCCTGCCCTTCGACGACGATCGTCCATTCGGGGAACCACACGTCTTCGGGCAGTTCGAGCGCCGCCGCGTCGACGCCCGTGGCCGCGAGGCCGCCCACGCGCGAGATCAGCCGCTGCGCGGCTCCGGCGCGGTCGCGCCACCACCCGTCGGGCACCGACCCGACGACGTTCGCCGCGTCCACGACCACGGCCGGCCGTACGCCGAGAACCTCGCGCAGGTGCGACCACGAAGCTTCGAATGCCGGATGCAGCGGCCGGTCCTCCACATCGTCGGCGGGCACCCACGCGAGCTCGTGGCTCTCGGGGTCGGTGATCTGCGGCTCGAAGGGCACCACGACATCGCCCACCAGCGTCGTGTAGCTCCAGTAGCCGAGGTCGAACACGCTGAGCAGCCTCGGGCGGATCGATCCGGCGGGGACGCCGGCCTCCTCACCCGCCTCGCGAAGAGCGCCGTCGCACGCCGACTCCCCCTCGTGGCGGGCACCGCCGGGCAGCGCCCACGTGTCGCCGAAGTGGCTCCACGACACGCGGTGCTGCAGCAACACGCCGCGGTCGGGGTCGATCGCGAGCAGCCCCGCAGCCCCGTACTTGCCCCAGTACCGCTCGCCAGTCGGCGCGACGACCCATGCGTCACCGGGGTTCCGCGGCCCGAAGGGGCGGCGCGGCTCGCCTGGGACGGGGGGCTCGATGGTCACGCGTCCAGACTTACACACCCACCCTGACAGCGGCCTACGCTTTCCCGCTCGCCGGCCCGAACAAGTCGAACGGTTACGCGCGCGCTGACCCGGCGACCGATCATGCCGCCGATCACCCTGTGGCCCGCCCGCGCCGCGAACCGGCTTTGGCACGATATGCGGATGGAGTACGTGTTGGACGACGACCCCACCCGCATCCAGCCCGACGTCGTATGGAACTGGCTGTCGACCGAGGCCTACTGGGGTCGCGAGCGCACGCGTGCAGATCTCGACGCCCAGCTCGCGTCGGCGTGGCGCCTGGTCGGCGCGTACCGGAGCGACACGGGCGAGCAGGTCGGCTTCGCACGAGCCGTGTCGGACGGTGTCGCCTTCGCCTACCTCGCCGACGTCTTCGTGCTCGATGACCACCGCGGTCGCGAGCTCGGCAAGCAGCTGGTGCGCTTCATGATCGACGACGGCCCGGGCCGCGATTTCCGCTGGGTGCTCTTCACGAGCACCGCACACGACCTCTACCGGCAGTACGGGTTCGAGCTCGCGGATGACACGGCGATGGTGCGGCCGCGCCGCCTCGCCTAGCGCTGCCTGCGCTCGCGCACCCGCATGTTGATGACGATCGGCGTGCCCTCGAACCCGAAAAGCTCGCGCAGCCGGCGCTGGATGAACCGCCGGTACCCCGCGTCGAGGAATCCGGTCGTGAACAGCACGAAGGTCGGCGGGCGCGTCGCGGCCTGCGTACCGAACAGGATGCGCGGCTGCTTTCCACCGCGCACGGGGTGCGGATGCTCCGCCACCAGCTCCGACAGGAACGCGTTGAACTTGCCCGTGGGAATGCGCTGATCCCACGACGCCAGCGCGGTCTCGAGCGCGGGCACGAGCTTGTCGAGGTGACGCCCCGTGCGCGCGGAGATGTTCACGCGCGGCGCCCACGACACGTGAGCGAGGTCCTGCTCGATCTCGCGCTCGAGGTACCGGCGACGGTCGATGTCCTCCATGTCCTCGTCGCCGAGGCGATCCCACTTGTTGAATGCGAGCACGAGCGCGCGGCCCGACTCGAGCACGAGGTCGATGATGCGCACGTCCTGCTCGCTGATCGGCTCCGACACGTCGAGCACGACGACGGCGACCTCGGCCTTTTCGAGCGCGGCCGACGTGCGCAGCGACGCGTAGAAGTCGGCGCCCTGCTGCAGGTGGACCCGGCGACGGATGCCGGCGGTGTCGACGAAGCGCCACAGCTTGCCGCCGACCTCGACGACCTCGTCGACCGGGTCGCGCGTAGTGCCGGCGAGCTCGTTGACGACCACGCGCTCTTCGCCCGCCGCCTTGTTGAGCAGCGACGACTTGCCGACGTTCGGACGTCCCAGGATCGCGACCCGACGCGGACCGCCGATCTCCTGCTTGGCGACAGCAGAGACATCCGGCAGCACCTTCATGATCTCGTCGAGCAGGTCGGCGACACCGCGGCCGTGGATCGCCGAGACCGGATGCGGCTCCCCCAGGCCCAGGTTCCACAGCGCCGCGGCCTCCGGCTCCTGACGGGCGTCGTCGATCTTGTTCGCGACGAGGAACACCGGCTTGTTCGCCTTGCGCAGCAGGCGCACGACGTGCTCGTCGGTCGACGTCGCCCCGACCATCGCATCCACGACGAAGAGCACGACGTCGGCGAGGTCGATCGCAACCTCGGCCTGAGCGGCGACCGAGCGGTCGATGCCCTTCGCGTCGGGCTCCCACCCGCCGGTGTCCACCAGCGAGAAGCGCCGGTCCATCCATTCGGCCTTGTACGTGACGCGGTCGCGCGTGACGCCCGGCGTGTCTTCGACGACCGCCTCGCGACGGCCGAGGATCCGGTTCACGAGCGCGGACTTGCCCACATTCGGACGCCCCACGATCGCCACCACCGGCAGCGCGGGAAGGAACTCGATCCCGTCGTCGCCGCGGTCGACGCCCGCGAGCAGCTCGGCATCCGCCTCATCGAGCTCGTACTCCGACAGCGACGCCCGCAGCGCCGAAGCGCGCTGGTCGGCGAGGTCGTCGTCGAGGTGCGCGAGCGTGTCGGCGAGGTGGTCGGGGCCGCCCTCGTACTCGTCCTCAGCGCCCATCGTGCGCCCCCTTCCCCACCGTCTCGGTGCGCGATGCGGCGATGATGTCGAGCACCGCCTGCACGGTCTGCGCGAAGTCCAGGTCGGTCGAGTCGACGACGGTGACACCCGGTGCGGCCGTCAGGAAGTCGACGACGGTCGAGTCCGACGCATCACGGCGGTGCAGGGCGGCGGCGACGGATGCCGCGTCCTCCGTCGTCAGCTCGGCGCTGCGCCGAGCGGCCCGCACCTCGGGTGACGCGGTCAGCAGGATCCGCACGGGGGCGTCGGGCGCGACGACCGTGGTGATGTCTCGGCCCTCGACGACGACCCCCGGCCTGCGCGAGTTCGCCACGAGAGCACGGAACAGGGCGTTCACCGATTCGCGCACCGCCGGCACGCGGGCGACGCCGGAGACGGCATCCGACACCCGCGGCTCGCGGATCGCCTCGGTGACGTCCGCCGCGCCGACGCGCACCCAGTAGTAGTCGGGGTCGAGTGAGATCGAGTAGTCGAAGTCGCTGGCGACGTCGAGGACGGATGCCGCATCCGATGTGTCGGCGCCGTGCTCGAGCGCGTGCCACGCGAGTGCGCGGTAGGCGGCGCCCGTGTCGAGGTACCCGAAGCCGAGGCGGCGCGCGACCTCCTTCGAGACGCTGGACTTGCCGCTGCCGGCGGGTCCGTCGACGGCGACGACGAAGGGCTCGTCGGTCGTCTGCAGGTCAGTCATTCGTGGTGCTCGCAATCTTCCAGCCGCGCGCTTCGAGGCCCTCGACGGCACGGCGCACGGCGCTCGGCACGACACTGATCTCGGCGAGGCCGAACTGGGCGCCGGGCGAGTGCTCCAGGCGCAGGTCTTCGACGTTGACGTCGAGCTCGCCCAGCTCGCCGAACAGGCGACCGAGCTGGCCGGGGCGGTCGTCGACCATGACGACGACCTGCTCGAAGCGGCGGTTCTGCCCGTGCTTGCCCGGCAGGCGCTCGACGCCCTCGTTGCCGCGGCGGATCGTGTCGGCGACCGCCCGTCGTGCTCCGGGTGCCTCGGGCGCGCGCAGCGCGTCGGCGACCGACGTGAGGTCGGCCGCGAGCGCGTCGAGCACGTCGACGACGGGCGCGGCGTTGGCTCCGAGGATCTGCACCCACAGCTCGGGGGCGGATGCCGCGATGCGCGTCGTGTCGCGCACGCCCTGCCCCGCGAGGCGGAGCGACCCGTCGGGCGCGTCGACGAAGCGCCCGGCGAGGAGGCTCGCGACGAGCTGGGGAACGTGCGACACGAGCGCGACGGAGCGGTCGTGCTCTTCGGGCGACATCTCGATCGGCATCGCGCCGAGGTCGAGCGCGAGCCCTTCGACCAGGGCGAGATCGGAGGCCGGGGTCTCGGCGTCTCGGCACACGACCCACGGGCGCCCGACGAAGATGTCGGCGCGCGCCGCGATCGCGCCACCCCGTTCGCGACCCGCGAGCGGGTGCGATCCGATGTAGTGCGTGAGGTCGACGCCGCGCTCCTGCAGCGTGCGCAGCGGCTCGAGCTTGACGCTCGCGACGTCGGTGACGACCGCGCCCGGGAAGCGCTCGAGCTCCTGCTGGATGACGTCGGCCGTGACGTCCGGCGGCACGGCGACCACGATGAGCGATGGAGAGTCGTCGTCGCGCACCGCGCGGCCGGCACCGTAGTCGATCGCCAGGCGCAACTGCGACGGCGACGCGTCGTGCAGCACGACGTCGACGCCGAGGGCGCGAAGCGCGTGGCCGATGCTCGACCCGAGCAGGCCCGCGCCGACGATGCGCACCGTGCCGTGCACGCGCGTGGCGAGCGGCGCGCTCGCCTTGGCAACGGAATCGGTCACTCGATCTCCTGGTCCGCCGGCGCGCTATCGGGGTCGTCACTCCCCCCACGGGAGTCGCTGTCGCTGCGGCCCGGCTCTGAACGGCGCGCGAGGGTCAGAAGCGCACCGCGTTCCACCTTAGTCAACTCGCGGGTTCGACCCACTGGGAGTGTTCCCAGGTGCAGCGGGCCGAACTGGCGACGGACGAGCTCGATGACCGGATGCCCCACCTCCGCCATCATCCGCCGCACGATGCGATTGCGGCCGGAGTGCAGAGTCAGCTCGACGAGCGAGCTCGCGCCACGACCCGAACCGCCGGATGCGTCGAGCAGCCGAGCCTTGTCGGCGGCGATGGGTCCGTCCTCGAGCTCGATGCCCTTCGTGAGGCGGCTGATCGTCTGGGGCGTCACCCGCCCCTCGACCTTCGCGATGTAGACCTTCGTCACCCCGAACGACGGGTGCGCGAGAACATGCGCGAGCTCGCCGTCGTTCGTGAGCACGAGCAGCCCGCTCGTGTCGGCGTCGAGGCGACCCACGTTGTAGAGCCGCTCCGGCCACTCCTTCGTGAAGCGGCGCAGGTCGGGGCGCCCGCGGTCGTCGCGCATCGAGCTGACGACGCCCGTCGGCTTGTTGAGCATGACGTAGCGCTTCGTCTGATCGAGCTGCACCGCCGTTCCGTCGACGTCGATGAGATCGACATCTGGATCGATGCGTGTGCCCAGTTCGGTGACGACCTCGCCGTTGACCCGCACGCGTCCCTCGACGATGAGCTGCTCGGCCACGCGGCGCGAAGCGACGCCCGCGTTCGCGAGGGCCTTCTGCAGACGCACGCCCTCGGGCGCGGCATCCGCCTCACCCTTGTCGTGCGGGGTCATCGCACCACCTCGTCGAAGCCTTCGGACCCGTCGTCGAGCAGCGGCGAGATGGGCGGCAGCTCGTCGAGCGAGTTGATCCCGAGGTTGACGAGCAGCGCGTCTGTCGTGCCGTAGTGGATGGCGCCAGTCTCGGCATCCGTGAAGAGCTCGGTGATGAGGCCGCGAGCGAGCAGCGTGCGCACGACCGAGTCGACGTTCACGGCCCGGATCGACGCGACCTGGCTGCGCGTGACAGGCTGCTTGTAGGCGATCACGGCGAGTGTCTCGAGCGCCGCCTGCGACAAGCGGGCGGGCGCCTGGCCGCCGACGAACTCGGCGACGAGGTCGTCGTGCTCCTCGCGCACGTACAGGCGCCAGCCGCCGCCGACCTCGCGCAGCTCGAAGCCGCGGCGGGGGCCGCCCGCGCGGCCGTCGTAGTCCTCCACGAGGGCCTCGAGCGCCTGGCGCACCGCCGGCACGGGCGCGCCGACCGCGGCGGCGAGGCTCACGAGGCTCTGCGGCTCGTCGACGATCATGAGGATCGCCTCGAGCCGCCGGGCGACATCGGTCGTCGTCACATCATCGGTCATAGTCGGCTCCCAGCGTGGCAAGGTTCTCGTCGGACCACCGGTCGGCGGTCCAGCGCAGCGTCAACTCGCCGAGCGGCTCGAGCTGCTCGAACGAGAGGGCGCTGTGGCGGTACAGCTCGAGCACCGAGAGGAAGCGCGCGACGACGACGCCCGGCTGCGTCGCGCCGGCGATGAGCTCGCGGAAGCTCAAGGTGCCGGCGTCGCGGAGCAGCGTCACGACGATCGCCGCCTGCTCCCGGATGCTGACGAGCGGCGCGTGCAGGTGATCGAGCCGCACGTGCGGGATCTCCTTCGGCGTCATCGCGAGCACCGCGAGCGCCGCGAAGTCGTCGAGGCTCAGCGTCCACACGAGCTCGGGCACCTTCTGCCGGTACTTCTCCTCGAGCGGCACCGCTCTGGCGTGACGCTTGTCCTCCCGGCGGAGGCACCGCTCGAACCACGCCGACACCTCCTTGAACGCGCGGTACTGCAGCAGTCGCGCGAACAGCAGGTCGCGTGCCTCGAGCAGGGCGACCGACTCGGCGTCGACGAGCTCGCCCTGCGGCAGCAACCCCGCGACTTTCATGTCGAGCAGCGTGGCCGCGACGACGAGGAACTCGGATGCCTCGTCGAGGTCCTCGTCCGGACCCAGATCGCGCAGATACGCGATGAACTCGTCGGTGACCTTCGACAGGGCGATCTCGGTGACGTCGAGCTCGTGCTTCGAGATGAGGTTCAGCAGCAGGTCGAACGGGCCGTCGAAGTTCGACAGCGAGACGCGGAATCCGCCACCGTCCTCGCCTTCCCCGGTCGCTGAGCCCACCGCCTCGGTCGCTGAGCCGCTCTCCCCGGTCGCTGAGCCCGTCGAAGCGTCGCCCGCGCCCTCGGTCGTTGAGCCCCCCGCCTCGGTCGCTGAGCCTGTCGAAGCGTCGACCGTGCCGTCGGTGGCCGACCCTTCGACAGGCTCAGGGACCGGCTGGCGGTCAGGGACCGGCGGCTGCCCAGGGACCGGCGGCTGCTCAGGGACCGGCGGCTGCTCAGCGACCGGCGGCTGCCCAGGGACCGGCGGATCCTCGTCAGGCGACCGCACCACGCGCGACCAGCTCCCGCGCCAACCGCTTGTAGGCCTGGGCGGCGGCGTGCTCGGGGGCGAACTCGGTGATGGGAACGCCCGAGACCGAGGCATCCGGGAATTTCACTGTGCGCCCGATCACCGTCTCGAGCACGTCGTCGCCGAACGCCTCGACGACCCGCTCGAGCACTTCGCGCGAATGCAGCGTGCGCGGGTCGTACATCGTGGCGAGCAGCCCGTCGAGGTTGATCGTCGGGTTCAGGCGATCGCGCACCTTGTCGATCGTCTCGATGAGCAGCGCGACACCGCGCAGCGCGAAGAACTCGCACTCGAGCGGGATGATCACGCCGTGGCTCGCGGTGAGGGCGTTGACCGTAAGCAGGCCCAGCGACGGCTGGCAGTCGATGAGGATGACGTCGTACTCGGCCGACACCTTGCGCAGCACGCGCGCGAGCGTCTGCTCGCGCGCGACCTCGTTGACGAGGTGCACCTCGGCGGCCGACAGGTCGATGTTCGCCGGCAGCACGTCGAGGCCCTCGATGCTCGAGTGCACGATGACCTCGTGCGGGTCGGTGCGGATGTCGAGCAGCAGGTCGTAGATCGTCGGGATGTCGTGCGTCTGGATCCCGAGCCCTGCCGACAGGGCGCCCTGCGGGTCGAAGTCGACGGCGAGCACCTTGCGGCCGTAGCCGGCGAGCGCGGCGGCGAGGTTGATCGTGGTGGTCGTCTTGCCGACGCCGCCCTTCTGGTTGCACAGGGCGATGATGCGTGCGGGTCCGTGGCCGTCGAGCTTCGGAGGAGTCGGGAAGCCGTGATACGGGCGACCGGTGGGTCCGATCGGCTCGTCCCCGTCGGGCTTCGGGGCTTTCGCCGTGCTCTTCGTCGCGCTGCCAGCCACTGGCTCTCCTGACTTCGCCATGTCGTGCACCGATTCTAGCCACGGCATGGCCGCGAACCCGGGAGATCACCCGGCGTTCGGGCGACGCGCACGCAGGAGGACGATGCCGATCCCGAGCGCCAGCAGCAGCAAGCCGACCCTCACCGCGAGCATCGGCAGGGCGAGGCCGGTCGGCGGCAAGGGGTACGCGTTCGTGTACGAGAACGACGCGGACTCCTCTGCGAGCAGCAGCACGCTCGCGGAGCGTCCCCCGACGGTCTCGCCCGCGACGTTCACGCTCGTGCGCACGTTGCTTCCGGCTGGCGCCTCCGTGACGGTGCAGTTCGCTCCGCCGATCACCTGGCGCTGCGCGCTTCCGCCGTTCGCCAGCGAGAATGTCGGAGGCGCGTGGTCGTTCAGCGGCACCGCGATGGGGTCGGTGCGCGTCCACGTGCAGCCGACCGTGAAGTCGAAGGCGGAGGCGGATGCTCCGCCCACGACGCGCTTGTCGACGGTGAACGTCGCGAGCGCGAACTCGCGCGTGACTTCGAGCAGGTGCGGTTCGCCGAGCCGGAGCGTGACTGCCGGGGAGTCGGCGACGGCCGTCGCGAGCGAGACCGAGTGCCTGGTGAACGTGCAGACCGCGTTCGCGGGCAGCGTCCACACGAGCGAGTACCCGTCGCCCGGAGTGAGGACGGCCACGCCGTCGTTCGGGACGTCGACGCGCCGCGTGCGATCCGGTCCCGCCCAGCATTCGACGATCGACCAGTAGTCGAGGCCGGCGCCGTACGTCGCCACGCCGTCACCCGTCATGATCTGCCGCACCGTGAGCCCGGTGACATCGAACAGGTTCGTGAACACGAGACGGAGTCCCGTCGCCTGGATCGTGCCCGACTGCGTCGTATCCGGCGTCACCAGAGTCGCGTTGGAGGAGTCCGTCTCGACCGCTGTGCACTCCGCGCCGACGGGAAGCTGGTCGAACGTCCGCTCGGCGGCGCCGTTCAGCGAGAAGTGCACGGGGCGCGTGGGGTCGTCGGGCGGCGGTCCGAGCCGCTGCCCGTTGAACGTGCACCACTGCTCGAACAGGAAGAACGTGTCGGCGTGCGCCGCGGCGTCGTTGCCGCCCACCCGGGTCTCGACGGTGAACGTTCCCGCCTCGAAGGTGTTCGTGATCGTGATGGAGACGGTCGCGCCGGACTCGACCGTGACAGGGCCCGAGCCGCCGTCGACGAGCTGGAACGGCCTGATGTCGGCCACCGGAGCGGCGAGCGGTGCGGATGCGAGGAGGCCGGCTCGCGCGACGAGTCCGGCCGGTGCGACCGCTGTGATCGGCGGCGGGTCGTACGTGACGATCGAGGCGCCGCCGCTGTCGACCTGGAGCGCCTCGCACACGGTTCCCGTGGGAAGGTCGTCCAGTTGCGTGAGGGCGTAGGTCTGCCGCGGCGTGCCGTCGGGCTCGTAGCTCAGGAAGCCGATGCCGTCCGGCCCGAGCCACTCCGCCGGGCGCCCCGCGAACTCGCAATGCAGCTCGACGGCGTAGTCGGTGTTCGCGGCCCACGCCGCCGCCCCGGCGAGCTGCACCGGGACGGTGAGCGTGCCCGCCTCGAACACGTTCATGATCGAGACCGTCGTCGGAGACGAACCGGCCGCATGCACCGTCACCCGGGCACCCGCATCGATCGACGTGAACGGATCGCCGTCGGTGACGGTGATCTCGCTGAACGTCGCTCCGCCCATCGAGGTCTGCACCACGTCGCACTGCGCGCCGGCGACGATCGTCGGCACCTCCGCGCGACCGCCGTCCGCCGGGAACGGGAACTCGACCGTCGCCCGCCCCGGCTCGACCTCGATCGCCTGACCGTTGAAGGTGCACTCCCCCACCGTCACGGCCGACGGGCGCGCGTGGTGCGCCGCAGGGCCGTCGGGCCACGTGTCGACCACGAGGGAGCCGACATCGAACCGGTTGAGCACCGTGAGGCTCGTTCCGCTCGCGCCGACCTCGACCGTGACGGGGTCGGGTGACGGCGTGAGATCCGAACTCGAGGAATACGACACGACGGATGCCCCGCCCGTCGCCGTCTCGGTCATCGAGCACTCGTCGCCGACGTCGAGCCCGTCGCTCACCGTGAACGAGCCGCCGAGCGGGTCGAACGTGTGCTCGAGCTCGAGCACGGGGTCGGGAAGCCCGTCGGCCGTGCACGTGAGGCTCACGGTCGTGGCCGCGTTCGCCCACCGGGCACCGGGCCCGGAGAGCTGCTTCACGAGCACGAGACCGCTCGCCTCGAACACGTCGATGATCGCCTGGGAGCCCCCGCCTGCGGGGATCGGGACGGTCTGCGACGGGGAGTAGCGCACGGCGACGGCGATGCCGGGGTCGAGCTGCGTCGTCGTGCAGTCGGCGCCTACAGGGAGATTCGGCACGACGGTCGTCCCGCCGGACGGGAGCGCGACCGTCGACTGTGTCGGGGCGAGGGTGACGGCTTGGCCGCCGTAGTCGCACGTCACGCCGATCGAGTACGTCGTCACGGGTGGCGTGCCCGACCCCTCGGCCTCGTTCGTCAGGGTGAGCGGCGCGAGCGCGTACTCGTCGTCGATCGCGACGGCGTTGGGCGTGGCATCCGCTGCCGCCGTGAAGGCGAATGACGTACCGGTCGCCGTCTGCGATCCGTGCGTGAAGGTTGTCGTGGACCCGGGACGGCCGGTGTGCGTCAGTGTGCACTCCGCGTTGACCGGCACGCCGGGCACAGTAGCGGAGGTCTCCGCGTCCCATGTCGACGCGCCGTCGAACGGGATGCGCCCGTCGACGACCGGCGCACCGAGAGGCACAGGCACGCCGTCGAGGCTGCACGAGATCCCGACCTCGAGCTCCCCCAGCGGAAGGTCCCCCGGCGTCGGCCCGTCATGCGCGGCGAACCCGCTCGAAAGACTGATCTCGACCTCGGTCATCGCGTACACGTTGGTGAGCACGACGGTCGCGGGCGTGTTCTCGAGGGTGATCGTCTGCGGCGGCGCGGGGGTCGTGGCATCCGCCGTGCCGGTCTCGGTCACCGTGCAGACCGACCCGACCGGCATCTCGTCGAGGGTGTGCCCCGCGGACGAGCCGATGCCGATCGTGAACGTGTCGTCGACGACCTGCGTGCCGTCGAGCGTGCACGCGACATCGACGGTGTACGGGCCGCGGGCGAATCCGGATGCCGCGCCCGACACCTCCTTCGTCACCGTGAGGGTCGTCGTCGGCGCCTTCTGGATCGGCACGAGGATGATGAAGCCGCTCTTCGACCGGATTCCGTTGGGGCCCGCTGTGACCTCCGACGTGACCGCGGGAGACCAGTACGACTGCCCCGCGCCGCCTCCGCCGCCCGCGTCGGTCGGCGACGTGCCTCCGCCGTGGCCGCCGCGCGGGTAGCCGGCACCGCCACCGCCTCCTCCACCGCCGGTGTCGTCGCTCGAACCGTGTCCGCCGCTCGGATCCGGCTCGCTGGACGTGCCGCGGCACGCGGCGCATCCGCCCACGCCGCCGCGGCCGAAGTTCCCGCCCGAGCCTCGATCGCCGTTGTAGTTGTACGCGCCGCCGTCGGATCCCGCGCCCGAGCCGCCGCGGCCGCCGTCGGCCTTCCTCACCCATGGCGCGACGCTCGTCGACACGTCACCTCCGGAGCCTCCGCCGCCGCCTGCGGCCACGAGCGGGGTGGATCTGCCGTCCGTCGCGTCCATGAGCATCGACGCTCCGCCCCCGCCACCGCCGTCGTGCGCCGTGGTCGCGCTCGCGCTGCCCGAGTCGCCCGGGTGCGACCATCCGCGTCCGCCGTGCTCATAGCCGCCGCATCCGACCCAATATCGCAGCTCGGTCATGCCGGTGGCGTCCAGGACGCCCGAGACCACGGCACCGCTGCCCTCCATGTCAGCGCTGTTGTGGCCGCGAGTGCCGCCGCCGCCCGCGACGACGAAGGCGATCGAACCGGTGCCGTCCGGGACGGTCCAGGTTCGCGGGTCGCTGGAGTCGATGCACTCGAAGGCGTGCAATTGGTCACCCGCGACGAGCAGCACCGAGCCGTTGCCCGAGCTGCCCGACGCGTAGACCACATCGAGGCGACTGCTCTCACTCGACCACGACTGGCCGCCACCGCCGCCGCCCCCGGCACCGCCCTGCGCGTTGGGCGGGCACCTGCCGTTGATCTTGCACTGCCCAGCGGTCCCGCTCTCGCCGGCGCCACCGCCGCGCGGGTAGCCTCCGCCACCGCCGCCACCGCCCGACGTCACCTGGTAGTCGGCGCCCGCGTTCGACGCGGACTCGCCGTCCCGACCGCTTGCGCCGCCGCCCGAGCCGCCGATGCCGTTCCCGTTGCTCGCCGGCGTCGTACCGTTCGTTCCGTCGCCCGGAGGCAGTCCGCCCGAGCCGCCGCTGGCCGCACCGCCCTCACCGCCGTCGTGGCTCGCGCCGCCGCCACCGCCGGCGACGACGACCAGCTCTGTGCGCCCAGGCAGGAGCCACTCGACGGCCGATGAGCCGCCTCCGGAGAATCCGCTCGACACGTCGAAGATCCGGTCGCCGCCACCACCACCGGAGCTGAATCCGCGCGTGGTCTCATGGCTCTGTCGACCCTTCTCTCCGAGCCACACGCGGACGCCGTAGGTACCGGCCGGAAGCTCGTACGCCGCGACAACGAGTCCACCCGGGCCGCCTCGCCCCGAGTCGTCCCCAGTGCCGCCGCCCTCTGCGCCGTACGCAAGGATCGTCAGTCGTGTGAGCGACGTGGGGAGTGAAACGTCGACGTAGCCGTCGGAGCCGAGATCCTCGTACTCGATCGAGCAGCTCCCCAGTGTGGTGAGTTGCGCGCAGTCCGCCACCGCGGCGGCGGACGGCTCCGTCGTCGCGACGTCGAAAACGGGCGCGATCAGAGCAGGAGCCACGAGGGCCGTTACCGCTACGCCCGCGACACGCGCTGACATCGTCTGCGGTTTCGTGGGTGAGCCGGTTGTGCCGGCGAGGGGGTTGCTGGCCCCGGAGTCTACTGGCAACTCGTGCGGCGCAACACCCCTGCCCGGCGCCAGGTGTCGGAGCGGCGGGATCAGCGCGCCCGCGGATGCGACGTTGCGTACACGTCGCGCAGCGCGTCGATCGACACGTGCGTGTAGATCTGGGTGGTCGAGACGGATGCGTGGCCGAGCAGCTCCTGCACCACCCGCACGTCCGCACCGCCCTGCAGCAGGTGCGTCGCGAAGGAGTGCCGCAGCGTGTGCGGCGACACGTGCGCCGAGAGCTTCGCGCGCTCCGCCGCGTGCTGGATGATCAGCCACGCGCTCTGGCGCGACAGCGGCGCTCCGCGGGCACCGAGGAACAGGCGAGGGGTCGCGCGGCCGCGACGCGAGAGCTCAGGTCGCGCGCGGGTCAGATACGCATCGACGGATGCCCGGGCATAAGACCCGATCGGCACGATGCGCTCCTTCGCCCCCTTGCCGCGCACGCGCAGCACCTCGCCGCGCGAGACGTCGTCGACGTCGAGTTGCACGACCTCCGACACACGCGCGCCGGTTGCGTAGAGCAGCTCGAGGAGCGCGCGGTCGCGCAGCGCGATGACGTCCGCCTCGGCGGCTTCGCCCGGCGGCGGCCCTGCCGCGTCGAGCAGGCTCTCCACCTGCTCGATCGTGAGCGCCTTCGGCAGCCGCTGCGGGGTCTTGGGCGGTCGCAGGCGTGCCGCCGGGTCATCCGTCTCGATCCCCTCGCGCACCAGGAACCGGTGCAGCCCCCGCACCGACGACTGCAGTCGTGCGAGGCTCGTGGCCGCGGGAGGCGGCTGCGCCGACGCGCGCTCGGCCGCGAACCGCGCCACGAGGTCGGCTGTCACCTCGCCCGACTCGTGCACGCCGTTCTCGTCGAGCCACTGCACGTACGTGGCGAGGTCGCGCCGGTAGGCCGCGACCGTGTGGTCGGACAAGCCGCGCTCGATCGAGATGTGACGCACATACGCGTCGACGGCCCGGTCGAGTCTCACGTCACGATTCTGTCCGGCGGAGCCTTTCGGCAGCGGCCAGCACGCCGACTGCGAGGATCCCGTTGCGCAGACGCCCCTCGAGCACCGCTGTCACGGCATCCGCGAGCGGCACCCACTCGATGCGGATGTCGGCCTCCTCCTCCTCGCGATCGTGCACCGCGTCGAGCGGCTGGAGCCCCGATGCGAAGAAGATGTGAACGACCTCGTCGTTCCCGCCCGGCGTCGAGAAGACGCTCACGAGCGGCTCCCAATGCTCCGCGGCGAGGTCGGCCTCTTCGGCCAGCTCGCGCTTCGCCGTCTCGAGCGGCGACTCACCGTCCATGTCGAGAAGTCCCGCGGGGATCTCCCAATCGCGACGGCGGATCGGATGCCGGTACTGCTGGATGAGCAGCACGCGCTCCCTGTCGTCGAGCGCCACGATCGCGGAGGCCCCCGGGTGGTCGACGTACTGCCGCTCGAGCTCGTGGTCGCCATAGCGGAAACGGTCGTTGCGCACGTCCCACACGCGGCCCTCGTACACGAGGCTCGAGTCGAGGATCTCGACGTCGAGGGGCTCGTCGCGCAGCGACGCGGGCGACACGGATGCCGCGGCATCCGCCTCGATTCCGCCGGAGTCCGGCACGCCCGGCTCAGGCATTCTCGACGACGTCGAACAGCTCGCTCGCGCGGTGGCGCTCGATCGCGGCGCCCACGAGACCGCGGAACAGCGGGTGCGGGTTCGTCGGACGCGAGCGCAGTTCGGGGTGGGCCTGCGTCGCGATGTAGAACGGGTGCACATCGCGCGGCAGCTCGACGTACTCGACGAGGTCGCCGTCGGGCCAGGTTCCCGAGAACACGAGCCCTGCGGCGGCGAGCTGGTCGCGGTAGCGGTTGTTGACCTCGTAGCGGTGGCGGTGACGCTCGGCCGCGCGGGTCGAGCCGTACAGCTCGGCCGCGAGCGAACCTTCGGCCAGGTTCGCCTCGTACAGACCGAGCCGCATGGTGCCGCCCAGGTCGCCGTGGTCGAGGATGTCGACCTGCTCCTCCATGGTCGCGATGACGGGGAACTGCGTGTCGGGGTCGAACTCGCTCGACGACGCCCCTTCGAGGCCGGCCTCGTGGCGCGCGTACTCGATCACCATGCACTGCAGGCCGAGACACAGACCGAGCGTCGGGATGCCCTGCTCGCGCGCGAAGCGGAGCGCGCCGAGCTTGCCCTCGATGCCCCGGATGCCGAAGCCGCCCGGGATCACGATGCCGTCGAGTTCAGCGAGCGCCTTCTCGGCCCCTTCGGGCGTCTCGCACAGGTCGGACGGGATCCACGTCACGGTGACCTTCGCCTCGTGCGCGAAGCCGCCCGCCTTGAGCGCCTCGGTGACGCTCAGGTACGCGTCGGGCAGGTCGATGTACTTGCCGACGAGGCCGATCGTGACCTCGTGCTTCGGATTGTGCACGGCCTGGAGCACCTTCGACCAGCGCGACCAGTCGACATCGGCCGCCTTGTGCATGCCGAGCGCGCGCACGATGTACTCGTCGAGGCCCTGCTCGTGCAGCATCGTCGGGATGTCGTAGATGCTCGGCACGTCGACCGCGTTCACGACCGCGTCCTCGTCGACGTCGCACATGAGCGCGATCTTGCGCTTGTTGGACTCCGTCACCGGGCGGTCGCTGCGGAGCACGAGCGCGTCGGGCTGGATGCCGATCGAGCGCAGGGCGGCGACGGAGTGCTGCGTGGGCTTGGTCTTCTGCTCCCCCGACGCACCCATGAACGGCACGAGCGAGACGTGCACGAAGAAGACGTTGTTGCGGCCGAGTTCGTGACGGATCTGTCGCGCGGCCTCGATGAAGGGCTGCGACTCGATGTCGCCGACCGTGCCGCCGATCTCGGTGATGATGACGTCGGGACGCGGGTCTTCCGTCGCCTGCAGGCGCATGCGGCGCTTGATCTCGTCGGTGATGTGCGGGATCACCTGGACGGTGTCGCCGAGGTACTCGCCGCGCCGCTCGCGCGCGATGACCTGCGAGTAGATCTGGCCGGTGGTGACGTTGGCGGCCTGGCTGAGGTCGATGTCGAGGAAGCGCTCGTAGTGGCCGATGTCGAGGTCGGTCTCGGCGCCGTCGTCGGTGACGAAGACCTCGCCGTGCTGGAACGGGTTCATCGTTCCCGGGTCGACGTTGAGGTACGGGTCGAGCTTCTGCATCACCACGCGCAGACCGCGTGCCGTCAGCAGATTTCCGAGGCTGGCGGCGGTGAGCCCCTTGCCCAATGAAGAAACGACACCGCCGGTCACGAAGATGTGCTTGGTGGTGTCGTTCGAATCGCCGCGAGGACTTGTGCCTGGAGTCTGCATCACGGGCTTTTATCCTATCAGCCGGTTTTGACGCGGGCCTGAGAACTCGCCGATGCGGATGCCGCGTCGTCGCCGTCCGCGGAGGCGCTGTCCAGCAGCTCGCGCGCGTGCGTGAGCGCCGCCTCGGAGTCGGACCCCGACAGCAGACGAGCCATCTCGGCCTCGCGGTCGGCACCCTCGAGCCGTCGCACGCTCGACGCGGTGACCGATCCGTCGCTCGCCTTGACGACCGTGAGGTGGTTGTCGGCGAACGCTGCCACCTGTGCGAGATGCGTCACGGCGATGACCTGGCTCGTGCGCGCGAGCCGCGCGAGCCGGCGGCCCACCTCGATCGCCGCGGCGCCGCCGATGCCCGCGTCGACCTCGTCGAACACGAAGGTCGGAACGGGGTCGGTGCTCGCGATGACGACCTCGATCGCGAGCATCACACGGCTGAGCTCGCCGCCCGACGCGCCGCGCGACACCGGGCGCGGGTCGGCGCCCGGGTGCGGCGCGAGGAGGATCGCGACCTCGTCGCGGCCCGCCGAGGACTCGGCGCCCGGTGCGACGGACACCTCGACGCGGGCGTCGGGCATCGCCAGGGCACGCAGCTCGGCCGTCACGGCGTCGCCGAGTCGCTTCGCCGCTTCGGTGCGGCGCTGAGTGAGGACGGCGGCTGCGCCGTCGAGGACGGATGCCGCTTCCTGCAGCTCCGCCGTGAGGCGCTCCACGCGGTCGCCGTCGTCGTCCAGCTCGGCGAGGCGCGCGGATCCCGTCTCGAGGAGCTCGATCGCGGCCTCGAGGCTGCCGTGCGCGCGAACGAGCGGCGCGAGCACGGCGCGGCGCTCCTCGACGGCGGCGAGCTCGTGCGGGCCGGTCTCGTCGAGGTCGGCCAGGTACGCGGCGAGGGCGGTCGCGAGATCGGTGGCTCGATAGCCGAGCTCCGCCACCTGGTCGGCGAGGTCTCCGAGTGCGGCGTCCTGGGCCGCCGCGCGTTCGAGCGCCCGGCGAGCCTCGCCGATGAGCGACGCGACGTCAGGACGGTCGTCTTCGCTCGAGAGCGCTTCGTGCGCGGTGGCTGCGGCGAGACGCAGTTCTTCGGCGTGGGCGAGGCGCTCGGCGCGCTGCGCGAGCTGCTCGTCCTCCCCCGGCTGCGGTGCGGCCTGCTCGATCGCGTCGAGCGCGGCGCGCAGGTCGTCGGCCTCGCGCGCCCGCGCCTCACGGTCGGTCGTGAGCGTCGTGAGCTCGCGGTCGATCGCTCGCCACCGCTCGTACGCCTCGCGGTACGACGCGAGGGCCTCGGCGACGGGCTCGCCGCCGAAACGGTCGAGCGCGTCGCGCTGAGCGGCGGCCGACTTCAGCCGCAGCTGGTCGGACTGCCCGTGGACGACGACCAGCTCGTCGGCGAGGTCGGCGAGCACGCCGGCGGGAGCCGATCGACCCCCGACCGTCGCGCGGCTGCGACCTTCGCTCGAGATCGTGCGGCCGACGTAGAGGGCGGCGGTTCCGTCGCCCGCGGGTTCGAGGTCACCGCCGGCTTCGCGCACACGGTCGGCGACGGGCCCTTCGGCAGGGACGATCCACACGCCGTCGACCACCGCCTGAGGCGCACCCGAGCGGACGGCGCCGGAGTCGGCGCGCTGGCCGAGCAGCAGCCCGAGGCCGGTCACGACCATCGTCTTGCCCGCGCCGGTCTCACCCGTGATCGCGGTGAAGCCGCGGCCCATCGGCAGCACGGCCTCGGCGATCACGCCGAGATCGCGCAGGCGCATCTCTTCGATCACGCGTCACCCTCGAAGTCGGGAGCGTCCGGTCGCACCGGCGCCGCGGCGATCGCCGCCGGCCCGCGCCAGCCTTCGACCGGGAGGTGGAACTTGCGCACGAGGCGATCCGTGAAGGCGCCGTGGTGCAGGCGTGCGAGCCGCACAGGACGCTCCGATCGGCGTACGACCACGCGGGCACCGGGCGGGAGATCGTGGGATCGCCGCCCGTCGCACCACAGGATGCCCTGCCCGTTCGTGCGCTCGAGAAGCTCGATCGCGACCGCGTGCTCGGGGCCGACGACGAGCGGCTTCGCGAAGAGGGCGTGTGCCGAGAGCGGCACCACGGCGATCGCCTGGACCGTCGGCCAGATGACCGGGCCGCCCGCCGAGAAGTTGTAGGCGGTGGACCCTGTCGGCGTGGAGATCACGACGCCGTCGCATCCGAATGTCGACAGCGGTCGCCCGTCGATTTCCATGACGACCTCGAGCATGCGCTCTCGGCTCGCCTTCTCGACGGTCGCCTCGTTGAGAGCCCACGTGTCGTAGACGACGCGGTCGGAGGTGTCTTTCACGCGGACCTGCAGTGCGAGGCGCTCCTCGACCGTGTAGTCGCGCGCGATCACGCGGCGGACCGCCTCGTCCATGTCGTCGCGCTCGCTCTCGGCGAGGAAGCCGATGTGGCCGAGGTTGATGCCCAGCACGGGGGCGGTGCCCTCGCGCACGAGCTCGGCGGCCCGCAGGATCGTGCCGTCGCCGCCGAGCACGATCGCGAGCTCGATGTCGTCGACCGGCACCTCCTCGCCGAGGACGGCGGTGTCGTCGAGGCCCGCCCCCACGCGGACGAGCTCCGCGTGGTCTTCGGCCGAGAGCACCGGCCGCGCACCGGCCGCCCGCAGAGCGGCGACGACCCGCTGGGCCGCTTCGACGGTGTCGGCGCGCAGGGCATGCACGACCACGAGGATGCTGCGATCGGGCTGTGTCATGTGCTCCCCGTCAATCGGTTCACGGTGCCCAACCATTCTGTCGGATTGCTTCCCCGCCCCGGCGCGATGTGCACGACGAACTCGGAGTTCCCGTGCGTTCCCGCGATTGGGGAGGAGATGACGCCGAGCGTGCCGAGCCCCTCATCCCACGCCGCCCACAGCACTCCGGCGACCGCATCGGCGCGCAGCGACGCGTCCTTCACGAGCCCCTCGCGGACTCCGGTGCGACCGACCTCGAACTGCGGCTTGACCAGCAGCACAAGGTCGGCGTCGTCGGCCGCCACGAAGCGAGCAGCGGGAAGCACGTGCGTGAGGGAGATGAACGACAGGTCACCCGTGATGATCGACGGCGCAACGGCCACGCCGCTCGCGGTGGCGAGGTTCTCGCGCGTCATGTCGCGCACGTTGAACCCTTCGATCGAGATGACCCCGGGGTCGGCCGCGACGGATGCCGCCAACTGCCCGTGCCCGACATCGACGGCGATCACCGGCGACGCGCCGCGCTCGCGCAGCACTTGGGTGAAACCGCCGGTCGACGCTCCCATGTCGAGCGCGACCCGGCCCGCGACGTCGACGCCGAACGCGTCGAGCGCGGCGATGAGCTTGTGCGCCGCACGGCTGACGTAGTGGTCGCCGCCCGACACGTCCAGCACGGAGTCGTCGTCGACCTTGGCCGATGCCTTCACCACGGGCCTGCCGTCGACGGTCACGAGGCCCTGCGCGATCAGCGTGGCCGCGTGCGTACGTGACCGCGCGAGGCCGCGCGAGGCGAGGGCCGCGTCGAGGCGCTGCGTCATGGACGCGAGTCTGTCGGGCCGGATTCGAGCCGGCGCGCGAGGGCGTCGTGCAGCGCTTCGTACGCCTCGGCACGCTCGCCGAGCGGCTGGCTCTCGATCACCTCGAGCGCCGACAGCAGGTCGTCGGTCTCGGAGCCGTCGGATGCGACGGGGTGCGGCGATTCCATGCGCATCAGGATACGTGTCCGTCCTGACAACGGCGGGTCGCGCGACCGGCGTGCGGGCGCATCCGCGTCACGGGCGGTGGAACGGGTCGGCGTAGAGGCGCTCCGGAACGCGGAAGCCGAAGATCGCACGACCGGTGTCCCAGATCGCCTTGGCGCCCGCACGCAACAGGTCGATCGGCTCATCGCCCTCGGACAGGATCTCGACGTCGGCACCGTTGACGCGCACGCTGGCCCCGCGCACGGTGACGACGCCGTCACGGACGACGGCTTCCGGGTACGGCTGGTCGAGCTCGCGCAGGTCGCCGAGGATGTATGTCGGCTGCGACCCGGCGGGTGCCGCCAGCACGTGCTTGGGGCGATCGACGCCCGTCAGGACGAGGGCGGAGGGAATGCCGGCACGGTTGGCGCCGAGGATGTCGGTGTCGAGTCGGTCACCGAGGAACAGCGGATGCCGCGCCCCGAACCGCGCGACAGCCTCTTCGAAGATCGGAGTCTCGGGCTTGCCCGCGACAGTCGCCAGTCGTCCGACAGCGGTGTGCACCGCGGAGACGAGCGTGCCGTTGCCCGGAGCGATGCCCCGCGCCATGGGAATCGTCCAGTCGGTGTTCGTCGCGATCCACGGGATGCCGCCCGCGTCTTCGGGCGTCTTGAGCGCGAACGCGGCTTCGGCCAGCTGCGTCCAATCGACGTCGGGTGAGAACCCCTGCACGACGGCGGCGGGATCGTCCTGCGCACGGCGGGTCACCGTGAAGCCGGCCTTCTGCACCTCGACGACGAGGCCCTCCCCGCCGACGACGAGCACGGTCGAACCCGCCGGGATCAACGTCGACAGCAGCCGCATCGCGGCCTGCGGACTTGTGACGACTTCGTCGGCTTGCGTCGGAAGGCCGAGCTCGGACAGATGCTCGGCGACGGATGCGTCGGTGCGCGACGCGTTGTTGGTGATGTAGGCGAGGCGTCTGCCGTCACGAGCCCGGTTGAGGCTCTCCACCGCGTGTGGGAGTGCATTCGCTCCGGCGTACACGACCCCGTCGAGGTCGGCCAGGATGACATCCACATTGTCGAGAGGCGTCGGGGTCGACGCTCGGCGCGTGAACAGTCCCAAATGCTCCTCCTGCAGTTTCGCCCGTTAACGCCGAATGGCCACCGGTGTGGTGGCCATTCGGGGATGTGGGTGTCCGGCGGTGTCCTACTCTCCCACAGGGTCTCCCCTGCAGTACCATCGGCGCTGAAAGGCTTAGCTTCCGGGTTCGGAATGGGACCGGGCGTTTCCCTTTCGCTATGGCCGCC
>NZ_DASRXZ010000139.1:0-8147 GCF_035687345.1 Microbacterium sp. | reverse complement strand
TCCCTGAGCCTGTCCGGTCGGTCCCTGAGCCTGTCCGGTCGGTCCCTGAGCCTGTCCGGTCGGTCCCTGAGCCTGTCGAAGGGCCGGCGCGCGGTCGAGCAGCGGCCCGCCCCACGACTCGACGAGCAGCGCCTCGAGTGCGGCGCCCACGCGGTAAAGACGGGCGTCCTCGCGCGCGGGAGCGAGGAATTGGATGCCGACGGGCAGGCCGTCCTCCGGCGCGAGACCCGACGGGATCGAGATGCCGGGCACGCCCGCGAGGTTCGCGGGGATCGTCGTCACGTCGTTGAGGTACATCTGCATCGGGTCGTCGATCTTCTCACCGAGCTTGAACGCCGTGGTCGGCGCCGACGGCGTGGCGATGACGTCGACCTGCGCGAACGCCTCGTCGAAGTCGCGCTGGATGAGCGTGCGGACCTTCTGGGCCGAGCCGTAGTACGCGTCGTAGTAGCCCGCCGACAGGGCGTACGTGCCGAGGATCACGCGCCGCTTCACCTCATCGCCGAAGCCGGCCTCGCGAGTCGCGGCCATGACGTCTTCGACGGTGCCGCCGGGAACGTCGACCCGCAGGCCGAAGCGCACCGAGTCGAACTTCGCGAGGTTGCTCGACGCCTCGGCCGGGAGGATCAGGTAGTACGCGGCGACGCCGTACTCGAAGTGCGGCGCGCTCACCTCGACGATCTCGGCGCCCTGCGCCTCCATCGCGGCGATCGCCGCGCGGAACGACTCCGACACACCCGACTGGAACCCGCTGTCGGGCAGCTCGCGGATGACGCCGACCTTGAGCCCCTTGAGCACGTCGCCGGTAGCTCCCTCTCGCGCAGCGGCCGCGAACGAGGGCCACTCGTCGGTGAGCGAGGTCGCGTCGTGCGGGTCGTGCCCGCCGATGACGTCATGCAGCAGGCCGGCATCGAGCACCGTGCGCGTCACGGGACCCACCTGGTCGAGCGACGACGCGAGTGCGATGGCCCCGTAGCGGCTCACGCCGCCGTAGGTCGGCTTCATGCCGACGGTGCCGGTGACGTGCGCGGGCTGGCGGATCGAGCCGCCGGTGTCGGATCCGAGCGCGAGCGGCGCCTCGAACGCCGCGACGGCCGCGGCGGAACCGCCGCCCGAGCCGCCGGGGATGCGCTCGAGGTCCCACGGGTTGCGCGTGGGACCGTACGCGGAGTGCTCTGTCGACGAGCCCATCGCGAACTCGTCCATGTTCGTCTTGCCGAGCGGCACGAGGCCTGCCGCGCGCGAGCGCGCCACGACCGTCGCGTCGTAGGGCGACATGAAGCCCTCGAGGATCTTGGACCCGCTCGTGGACGGCATGTCGGTCGTCACGAGCACGTCCTTGATCGCGAGCGGCACGCCCGCGACAGGACCCAGCTGCTCCCCCGCCGCGCGACGGCGGTCGATGTCGGCCGCGACATCCAGCGCGTGGTCGCTCACGTGCAGGAAGGCGTGGACGTCGCCGTCGACGGCGGCGATGCGGTCGAGGTGCGCCTGGGTCGCCTCGACGCTGGACACCTCGCCCGAGGCGAGCTTGTCGGCGAGCGCGGCGGCGCTCAGCTTCGTGAGATCGGTCACGACTCCCCCTACTGCTCTTCGCCGAGGATCGCGGTCACGCGGAAGCGGCCGTCTGCGGCATCCGGCGCGTTCTGCAGCACCTGCTCGGGCGTCAGCATGTCGCCCACGACGTCGGGTCGGAAGACGTTGCTCATGGCGATCGGGTGGCTCGTCGCCGGGACGTCGGGCGTCGCGACCTGCGAGACCTTCGCGATGTTGTCGACGATGACGTCGAGCTGGCCGGTGAGGCGCTCGACCTCCGCGTCGCTCAGCTGGATCCGGGCGAGCACGCCGAGATGGCGCACGAGATCGGGGGTGATTTCAGACACCAGCCCATTCTAGGTTGCGCTCCGGTGCCCCTTTGAGCGCGGGCGTAGTCTGGTCGCGTGACGACGTACGACCCTCCCCGCCCCTGGATCGCGAGTTACGCCGAGGGCGTGCCCGAGGATCTCGAACCGGTCACCGGCTCACTGATCGACATCGTCGAGGCCTCGGCGCGGGATTATCCGGATGCCCCGGCCCTCCAGTTCTTCGGGCGCACGATGTCGTACCGCGAGCTGCAGCAGCAGATCGAGCGCGTCGCGTCGGCGCTGCGCGACCGCGGCGTCGGCCCCGGCGACCCGGTCGCGATCGTGCTGCCGAACTGCCCGCAGCACATCGTCGCGTTCTACGCGGTGCTGCGCGTCGGCGGCGTCGTCATCGAGCACAACCCGCTCTACACGCCGCGTGAGCTGCGCAAGCAGTTCGAGGACCACGGCGCGAACCACGTCATCGCGTGGAGCAAGGTCGTCCCCACGATCCAGGACTTCCCCGACGACCTGCGCGTGCACGAGCTCATCTCGGTCAACATCACGAAGGCGATGCCGCTCGGCACGCGCCTCGCCCTCAAGCTCCCGATCGCGAAGGCCCGCGAGGCACGAGAGGCGCTGCACGAGCCGGTGCGGGGCGTCACGCCGTGGGAGGACCTGGTCAAGTCCGAGCCGATCCCCGCGAGCGCACCCCGCCCCGCGACCGACGACGTCGCGATCATCCAGTACACGAGCGGCACGACGGGAACCCCGAAAGGCGCCGTCCTCACGCATCGCAACCTGCTGTCGAACGCCGCGCAGGCGCGCGCGTGGGTTCCGTCGATCAAGCGCGGGCACGGATGCGTCGTCTACGCCGTTCTGCCGATGTTCCACGCCTACGGGCTGACGCTCTGCCTCACGTTCGCGATGTCGATGGGCGCCCGGCTCGTGCTCTTCCCGCGCTTCGACCCCGACATGGTGCTCGAGGTGACGAAGAAGCATCCGGCGACCTTCCTCCCGCTTGTGCCGCCGATCGCCGCCCGACTGCTCCAGGCCGCGAAGGACAAGGGCGTGTCGCTCGCCGGCACCGAGATCGCGATCTCGGGCGCGATGGCGCTGCCCCACGAGCTCGTCGTGCCGTTCGAGGAGGCGACGGGCGGATACCTCGTCGAGGGCTACGGGCTGTCGGAGTGCTCGCCCGTGCTCATGGCGAACCCCGTCGCCCCCCACCGCGTTCCCGGCACCGTGGGCCTTCCCCTGCCCGGGACGGAGTGCCGCGTCGTCGATCCCGACGATCCGACGCGGAACGTCGCGCCGGGCGAGCGCGGTGAGCTCGTCGTGCGCGGACCGCAGGTCTTCCAGGGCTACTACGGCAAGCCGGAGGAGACGGAGCGCGTCTTCGTCGACGGCTGGTTCCGAACGGGCGACATCGTCACCATCGACGACGCCGGCTTCGTGCGGATCGTCGACCGCATCAAGGAGCTGATCATCACGGGCGGCTTCAACGTGGCCCCGACCGAGGTCGAGGCGGCTCTGCGCCAGCACCCCGACATCGAGGACGCCGCCGTCGTCGGCCTGCCCAGCGAGAAGTCCGGCGAAGAGGTCGTGGCAGCGGTCGTGTGCTCCCCCGACGTGGACGAGCTCGACGTCGAGGCGGTGCGCGCCTTCGCGCGCGGCATTCTGACGCCCTACAAGGTGCCCCGGCGCATCTTCGTCGTGGATGAGCTGCCGAAGTCGCTCATCGGCAAGGTACTCCGCCGGCAGGTGCGCGAGTCGCTGCTGCAGCTGAACAGCGGCGGCTGACCGTCACCCGCCGAGGCCATCGCGCGCGACGGCGACGGCGTACGGGTGCAGCGTCATCGTGAACACGCCACCGGCGACAGCCGGGTCGGCTTCGGCGACGGCACGCGCGGATGCCCGATCCGGCGCCTCGAAGATCACGATCCCGAACGTGCCGACGTCCTCCTGGGTGCGGCCGGCGAGGATCAGGACACCGCGCTCCTTGAGCTGGAGCAGGTAGTCGAAGTGCGCGCTCGCGAGTGCCGCTTCTTCGGGAGTGGGCGCACCGGGCATCTCAGGACGCGCCGGCACGATGCGGTACAGCCACTGCATCCGTGAATCACCCCGCGTCGGGTGCGAGTGCGTCGAGTGCCGCGGGCCCCTGCTCGACGAGGATCTTGAACTGCGCCGCGTCGATGATGCGCACCCCGAGCTCCTCGGCCCTCGCGAGTTTCGAGCCGGCGCCCGGGCCGGCGGCCACGAAGTCCGTCTTCTTCGAGACGCTGGACGCGGCCTTTCCACCGGCGGCGATGATCGCCTCCTGGGCGCCCTCGCGCGTGTAGCCTTCGAGGCTGCCGGTCGCGACGACCGTGATGCCCTCGAGCACGCCGCCCGCGGCGACCGCGCCGCCGGGGCCGGGGTGGCCCGGCGTCGCGAGCTGCGCGCCCGCGGCTGCCCATCTCTCGACGATCTCGAGGTGCCAGTCCACTTCGAACCAGTCGCGCACCGAGTCGGCGATGATCCCGCCGACGCCCTCCACCGCCGCGAGCTCGTCGCGCGTCGCCGCGCGGATGGCGTCGACCGAGCCGAACCACTGCGCGAGCGCTCGCGCGGCCACGGGCCCGACGTGGCGGATGTTGAGCGCGACGAGGAAGCGCCACAGCTCCTTCGTCTTCGCCTTCTCGAGTTGATCGAGCAGCGTGAGCGCCTGTGCCGACGGCTGCGGTCCGGTGAGTCCCGCCTTCTTCTCAGCCGGTGACGGGTTGCGGCGGAACGGCGCGCGTCGTACCGGCTCGCCCGTCTTCTCGTCGACCTTGATCTCTCCCGTCTCGGAGTCGCGCACGACGACTTCGATCGGCACGAGCTCGTCTACGGTGAGGTCGAACAGTCGCGCCTCGGTCTCGAGCGGCGGCACCTCGGGCACCGAGGGCTGCGTGAGCGCGGCGGCCGTCACCTCGCCGAGGGCCTCGATGTCGAGCGCCGAGCGGGAGCCGATGTGCTCGACCCGACCGCGCACCTGCGCGGGGCACGAGCGGGTGTTGGGGCACCTCAGGTCGACGTCGCCCTCCTTCGCCGGCGCGAGCTTGTAGCCGCATTCGGGGCAGTTCTCGGGCATGACGAACTCGCGCTCGGTGCCGTCGCGCAGCTCGACGACGGGCCCCAGGATCTCGGGGATCACGTCGCCCGCCTTGCGCAGCACGACGGTGTCGCCGATGAGCACGCCCTTCACGCGCACGACGTCCTGGTTGTGGAGCGTCGCCTGGCGCACGACGCTGCCCGACACGCGCGCCGGTGCCATCACGGCGAACGGGGTCGCACGGCCCGTGCGGCCGACCGACACGACGATGTCGAGCAGCTTCGTGTTCACCTGCTCGGGCGGGTACTTGTAGGCGATCGCCCAGCGCGGGGCGCGGCTCGTCGCGCCGAGCTCGTCGTGCAGCGCCAGCTCGTCGACCTTCACGACGATGCCGTCGATCTCGTGCTCGACGTCGTGGCGGTGCTGCCCGTAGTGCTCGACGAACTCGATGACGCCGTCGATCGTGTCGGTTGTGCGGAAGTACGGACTCGTGGGAAGACCCCACTCGGCGAGCAGGCCGTAGATCTCGCTCTGCGAGGCCACAGGCGGGTTCTGCCACGCGCCGATCCCGTGCACGAACAGTCGCAGCGATGCGAGGCGCGCCTCGCCCGCCTCGAGCTCGAGTCCGTCCTTCTTGTCGAGCTGCTGGCGCAGGCCGCCGCTCGCCGCGTTGCGGGGGTTCGCGAATGCCGGGAAGCGACGGTCCGCGGAGCGGCGCGCCCGCTCCTCATCGGTGCCTCGCTTGACGGCATCCGCGATGACGCGCTCGCGCAGGTCGGCCTGCAGCGCGTTGAGCTTCTCGAATTCGGCGACCGGGATGAACACCTCACCGCGGACCTCGACGAGGGGCGGATGCCCCGTGCCCGAGAGCCGCTTCGGGATGCCGTGCACGCGCAGCGCGTTGACGGTGACGTCTTCGCCGATGCGCCCGTCGCCGCGCGTCGCCGCGGATGTGAGCACGCCGTTCTCGTAGCGGAGGCTGATCGCGAGCCCGTCGATCTTGAGCTCGGTGAGCCACCGCACGGCGCGGCCCGCGCCGGTCTGCGCCTTGCGGCACCAGTCGCGCAGCTCGTCCTCGCTGAAGACGTTGTCGAGGCTGAGCATGCGCTCGGCGTGCTCGACCGGCGCGAACATCGAGCTCTCGGCGGCCCCGACGGTCTGCGTCGGCGAGTCCTGACCCTGCAGCTCGGGATAGAGGCGTTCGAGCTCTTCGAGGCGGTGCATCCACCCGTCGTACGTCGCGTCGTCGACGATGACGGTGTCTTCGCCGTAGTACGCGTCGCGCGCTGCGATGATGCGGTCGGTCAACGACTGCGCCTCTGCACGGGCCTCTTCGAGCGTCAGTTCAGGGAGTTCGGTGGGCGCGGCATCCGTCACAGGGTCAGTCTAGGAGCGCCCTCCGACAGCGGAAGCGGGCTTGCGCGTCACGCGCCGACCGGCACGGCCGACACCGTGCGGTCGATCGTGAACTGCCCGATGACGCGCGTTCCGTCGTACATCACGGCCGTCTGCCCGGGCGCGACGCCCTCGAACGGCACTTCGGGGCGCACCGTCACGACGCCGTCGGCGAGGACCGCGTGCGCGGCCACGGGATCGGCGTGCGCACGGATCTGCACGTCGCACGCGAACTCGGCGGTCGACGGAGCGCGACCGGCCCACGTGAACCGCTCCCCCGCGATCTCGGCCGTCGCGAGCGCCTCCTTCGGGCCGACGACCACCGTGTTCGAGACGGGTCGCACCTCGAGCACGAAACGAGGCTTGCCGTCGGGCGCGGGCACGCCGAGCGAGAGGCCGCGACGCTGTCCGACCGTGAACGCGTGCGCTCCCTCGTGCTTTCCGACGACGGCTCCGGTGCGGTCGACGATCTCACCGGGGGCGGTGCCGACCTTCTCGGCGAGCCAGCCGCGCGTGTCGCCGTCGGGGATGAAGCAGATGTCGTGGCTGTCGGGCTTGTGCGCGACCGCCAGTCCGCGCTCCTCGGCCTCGGCCCGCACGAGCGCCTTCGACGGCGTCGACCCGAGCGGAAAGTACGTGTGCGCGAGCTGCTCGGCCGTGAGGACTCCGAGCACGTAGGACTGGTCCTTGGCGGCATCCGATGCCCGGTGCAGCTCGAGGCCCTCGGGGCCGTCGATGAGCTTCGCGTAATGACCCGTGCACACGGCGTCGAAGCCGAGCTCGAGCGCGCGCTCCAGGAGCGCCGCGAACTTGATCTTCTCGTTGCAGCGCATGCACGGGTTGGGCGTGCGACCGGCGCGGTACTCGGCGATGAAGTCGTCGATCACGTCGTCGCGGAAGCGCTCGGAGAAGTCCCACACATAGAACGGAATCCCCAGGCGGTCGGCCGCGCGGCGCGCGTCCATCGCGTCCTCGATCGTGCAGCAGCCGCGGCTGCCGGTGCGCAGCGTGCCGCCCGCCCGCGAGAGCGCGAGGTGCACTCCGACGACGTCATGGCCGGCCTCGACCGCGCGCGCGGCGGCGACGGCGGAGTCGACTCCGCCGCTCATGGCCGCCAGGATGCGCATTCGACAAGTCTACGAGCGCCACCTGGAACCGAGCCGGATGCGGGAGATCACCGGGCGGATGCCGCGCGCGCCCGCTCCACGGCCGACGGCAGCGCCCGCAGCAGGGCGTCGACGTCGGCGTCGGTCGACGTGCGTCCGAGGGTGAGTCGCAGGACCTCGCGCGCCTCGTCGGCGCTCCGCCCCAGCGCGAGCACGACGTGCGACGGCTCGGGCACCCCCGCCTGGCACGCCGACCCCGTCGAAACGGCGATCCCCGCTTGATCGAGCAGGAACAGCAGCGTCTCGCCGCGTGCCCCGGGAAACAGCACGTGCGCGTTGCCCGGCACGCGGTCGACCGGATCGCCGAGCAACTCGGCATCCGGGACGGAGGACCGGATCCCGTCGACGAGCTTCTCGCGCAACGCCGCGAGTCGCTCTGCCTCGGCTTCGCGCTCCGCTTCGGCCAGCTCGGCTGCGACGGCGAACGCCACCGCGCCGGCGACATCCTGCGTCCCGGCTCGCAGCGAGCGCTGCTGACCGCCGCCGTGCACGAGCGGGGCGATCGTCGCTGTGCGCGACACGAGGAGAGCGCCGACCCCGACCGGGCCGCCGATCTTGTGCGCGGACAGGCTCATCGCGACGAGGCCGGCGGTGGGTGCGGCATCCGCTCGCCACCCGTCGAAGTCGACCGGCACGTGCCCGAACGCCGCGACCGCATCGAGGTGCAGC
>NZ_DASRXZ010000138.1:0-20983 GCF_035687345.1 Microbacterium sp. | reverse complement strand
ACAGCGGCAGCCGTGAGACGTCCTCAGCCGTGTCGGCGACCGCGCGCAGCGGCGCCAGCCCCGCCCGGATGACCCACGCCGTCGCGGTTCCGAGCACGAGGAGGCCGCCCGCGGTGAGCAGCCCGATCGTGACGAGCATGCGGCCGATCGTGGCGGCGACCTCGTCGCGCGACAGGCCGACGACCACGATGGAGGGCCCCGCGGCCTCGCCCACGACGCGGAACGTGCCGACGTCGTCGAGCGTCACGACGAGCGGGCCGTCGGCGCGGAGACCCGACGCGAGCTCGCGGATCTGGTCGCCGGTGAGGGCGGTCACCGTGCCGTCCGCCTCGGTCACCGCGGCCGTGGGGCTCTCGGGCGGCGTCACGACCGCGAGCAGGAGTCCGGGCTGCTGCGGATGCTGCCGCAGGATCTCCTCCGCGCTCAACCCGCCCACGATGAGAGGCCGGGCGAGCGAGACGATGCGGGCCGTCGTCGCCGAGAGCCGGTTGGTGAGGCCCTCTTCGAGCACCGTGCCCAGGATCGCGCTCGTCGCGACGCCCACGAGCACCATGATGAGCGACGTGATGGCCACGACCGTGACGATGAGGCGGCGCTGCAGCGTCCACGGCCGCCGCGCGGCGGTCATTGCGGGGCCTTGATCATGTACCCCACGCCGCGCACGGTGTGGATGAGCGGCTCACGGCCGGCGTCGATCTTCTTGCGCAGGTACGAGATGTAGAGCTCGACGATGCTCGAGCGCCCGCCGAAATCGTAGTTCCACACGCGGTCGAGGATCTGCGCTTTCGAGACGACCCGGCGCTGATTGCGCATGAGGTACCGCAGCAGCTCGAACTCGGTCGCGGTGAGCTCGATCTCGACGCCATCGCGGATGACCTCGTGGCTGTCCTCGTTGAGCGACAGGTCGCCCACGCGCAGGATCGGCTCGGTGCCGGCCGCGTGTGCGACACCCGCGCGGCGCATGAGGCCGCGCAGTCGGGCGACGACCTCCTCGAGGCTGAAGGGCTTGGTGACGTAGTCGTCGCCGCCGGCGGTGAGCCCTGCGACGCGGTCTGATACGGCGTCCTTCGCGGTGAGGAACAGCACGGGGACGTCGTCTCCGCCTTTGCGGAGCCGCTGCAGCACGGACATGCCGTCGAGGTCGGGCATCATGATGTCGAGCACCATCGCGTCGGGGTGGAACTCGCGCGCCGCCTGCAGCGCCTCGTAGCCCGACGCGGCCGTGCGCACCTCCCAGCCCTCCATGCGCAGCGCCATCGACAGGAGGTCGGTGAGCATCTGCTCGTCGTCGACCACGAGAACGCGCAGCGCGGTGCCGTCGGGGCGGTGGAGGGCAGGGGTCGTCATGCCCCCATTGTGCGCGCGTAGCTATGCGTTTCCTATGGAGCGAGCTATGCGCGACCTGTGAGCACCGGGGTCAGCGCGACCCGGCCGACGCCGCGTGCGCCGCCATGCGATCGAACGCGGCGTCGAGGTCGTCGTCGACGACCTGCAGCTCGGGATGCGCGTCGTAGTGTGCGATGATCCGTCGCGCACCCTCGTCGAACGTGATGGTCGTGCGGAAGTCCGGCGCGAGCGCCTTGACCTTCGCGTTGTCGAAGACCATCGAGTGGGCCTTGTCGCCGAGCAGGCCGGGTCCGAGGTCGGGTGCGAAGGCGGCGACGGTCTCGGATGCCACGTGCACGAGTTGCGGGTCGGGCACGCCCGCGGCATCCGCGAGCCATCCGTAGATCTGGTTCCACGTCGGCGCATGGTCGCCCGTGATGTGGAACGTCTCGCCGATCGCGTACGGGTTGCCCAGCAACGCCGTGAAGGCGACGGCGAAGTCGGCGCTGTGCGTGAGGGTCCACAGGCTCGTGCCGTCGCCGTGGACGATGACCGGCTTTCCCGCGCGCATCCGGGCGATGTCGGTCCAGTGGCCCGACGTCGGCAGCAGCAGCTCGTCGTACGTGTGCGACGGCCGCACGATCGTGATCGGCACTCCGCGCTCGCGGTACGCGCCCACGAGCAGGTCCTCGCACGCGATCTTGTCGCGCGAGTACTGCCAGTGCGGATTGCGCAGCGGAGTCGACTCGGTCACGGGCAGGTGCTTGGGCGGGGTGTCGTACGCCGACGCCGAGCTGATGAACACGTACTGGCCCGTCCGCCCCTCGAACAGCTCGAGGTCGGCGCGCACGTGGTCGGCCGTGAAGGCGAGGAACTCGCACACGACGTCGAAGGTCTCGTCGCCGATCGCGGACCGCACCGAGGCCGCGTCTCGCACGTCGGCGCGCAGGACGCGGACGCCGTCGGGCAGGGGTCGTCGGCCCGTCCCGCGGTTGAGCACCGTGACGTCGTGGCCTGCCGCGGCGGCCCGGGCGACGCATGCCGCGCTGATCGTGCCGGTGCCGCCGATGAAGAGGATGCGTGCTTTGCTCACGGATCGACCTTAGAGGGCGTGACGGATGCACCGCCCGATTCGCTCAGCGCGAACGCCCGCCGCTGTGTCGGTGGCCGGTCATAGTGTGACGCGCATGACTCTTGAACAGCTGCGTACAGAGGTCTCCGGGGCGGTCGTCACAGCGAGCGACCCCGAGTGGGACGACGCCCGTCGCTTCCACTCCGGCATCGGCGAGCCGATGGCTGTCGTCCGGGCATCCAGCGTCGACGACGTCCGCGCCGCGGTCCGGCTCGCGAGGGCTGAACACCAACCCGTCATGGTCCGCGGCGGCGGCCACAGCGTGTGGGGCGGGGTGCCGGGCGGCGTGACGGTCGACATGTCGGCGCTCTCGTCGATCACCGTGGAGGGTGACCTCGTCCGCATCGGCGGAGGCGCGACGTGGGGTGCCGTCGCGGCCGAGCTCGCGAACCACGGCCTCGCCATCAGCTCGGGCGACACGTCGTCGGTCGGCGTCGGAGGGCTCACGCTCGGCGGCGGCATCGGCCTGATGGTGCGCGAGTGGGGCCTCGCGGTCGACCAGCTCGTGGGCGCCCAGCTCGTTACCGCGGCGGGCGATGTGGTCGAGGTGTCGGCGTCGTCCCACCCCGACCTGTTCTGGGCGCTCCGTGGCGGAGGCGGAAACTTCGGCGTCGTCACGCGCTTCGATTTCCGCGCCCACCCGCTCGACGGCGTCGTGTTCGCGACGCTCGCGCTCGAGGGAGACCCGCGGCCTGTGATCCGCGTGCTGCGCGACGTCCTCGCCGACGCCCCCCGCGCACTCACGGTGACGTACTCCGATGTGCCGGCGATGGACCCGAACGCGCCCGCGGGCGCCACGATCCAGGCTGTCTGGGTCGGTCGTGACGTCGACGCGGCCCGCGCGGTGCTCGCGCCGCTCATCGAGCTCGATGGCGTGACGGTCGCCGAGCTCGAGGCGCGCGACTACCCCGACATCCTCATGGAGACGCCCGAGGCAGAGCCCGACCAGCCGATGCCGGGATTCATCGGCGGGAACACCCTCCTGCAGGAGCTCGACGACGACGCGATCGACAAGCTCGTCGCGTTCCGCGAGGCCAACCCCGCGTCCGTCGTGCTGCTGCGGTCACTGGGCGGCGCGTACGGCGACGTGGCGCAGGCCGACACGCCGTTTCCCGCACGCGACGCCACCTGGTTCGCGATGGCGGGCGCGTTCGACGTTCCCGGAATGCTCGACGACGCCGCCCGCGCGGCCGCTCAGGAATCGTGGGACGCGATCGAGTCCCTCGGGCAGGGGTCGTACGGAAACTTCACCGTGTCGACCGATCCTGCGTGGGTGACCCGTATGTACTCGCCCGACACGCTCGCGCGGCTCGCGGCGATCAAGCGCGAGTGGGACCCGCAGAACATCTTCTGCCGGACCCACAACGTCGTCCCGGCCGCGGCCTGACCCGCAGGTGGTGATGGTTCCGGTCCGAATCCTGGGGTCGGGCCGGAACCTGCTGCTGTCGGGTCAGTGCGTGTCTTCGGCCTCGACCTCGGTGCGGTCGCCCGACCACAGCGTGTGGAACGTGCCGTCGCGGTCGACCCGCTTGTACGTGTGGGCGCCGAAGAAGTCGCGCTGCCCCTGCACGAGGGCAGCCGGCAGGCGGTCGGCGCGCAGGCCGTCGTAGTACGCGAGCGACGACGAGAAGGCGGGGGAGGGGATGCCCGCGGCCGCCGCCGTCGCGACGACGCGCCGCCACGCGCTCTGCGCGCGTGTGAGTGCGTCGACGAAGTACGGCGCCGTCAGCAGCACGGGCAGGTCGGGCTCGGCCGCATACGCGTCGGCGATGCGGTTGAGGAACTGCGCGCGGATGATGCAGCCCGCGCGCCAGATCTTCGACACAGCGCCGAGGTCGATCGACCAGTTGTAGCGCGCAGCGCCCGCACGGATCTCATCGAAGCCCTGCGAATACGCGACGATCTTCGACGCGTACAGCGCGAGCCGCACGTCCTCGACGAACGAGTCGAGGTCGTCGACCGAGAACGCCTCCTCGGGTCCGGGAAGGTCGTGCGACACCGCGCGCTGCTCGGGGTGGCTCGACAGCGACCGCGCGAACACCGCCTCGGCGATGCCCGACACGGGCACGCCCAGGTCGAGCGCCGTCTGCACCGTCCACGCGCCGGTTCCCTTGGCGCCCGCCTGGTCGAGGATGACGTCGACGAGAGGCTTGCCCGTCGCGGCGTCGATCTGCCGCAGCACCTCGGCCGTGATCTCGATGAGGTAGGACTCGAGCTCGCCGCGGTTCCACTCCGCGAAGATGTCGGCGATCTCGGCGGGCGTCTTGCCCGTGCCGCGGCGGATGAGGTCGTACGCCTCGGCGATCAGCTGCATGTCGGCGTACTCGATGCCGTTGTGCACCATCTTGACGAAGTGGCCGGCGCCGTCGTGCCCGATGTGCGTGACGCACGGCTCGCCCTCTGCGACCGCCGCGATCGAGCGCAGGATGGGGCCGAGCGTGACCCACGACTCGTCGGGACCACCGGGCATGAGCGACGGGCCGTGCAATGCACCCTCCTCGCCGCCCGAGACGCCCATGCCGACGAAGTTGAAGCCGCGCTCGCGCACGGCCTTCTCGCGGCGAATCGTGTCGGTGAACAGCGAATTGCCGCCGTCGACGATGATGTCGCCCGGCTCGAACACCCGCATGAGCTCGTCGATGACGGCGTCGGTCGCCGCGCCCGCCTTGACCATGATGATCGCGGTGCGCGGCTTCTTGAGCGACGCGGCGAACTCCTCATATGAGTAGCCGGGCACGAAACCCGCCTCGGGGTGCTCGGCGACGAGCGTGTCGGTCTTCTCGTGGCTGCGGTTGTACACCGCGACGGTGTTGCCCTCGCGGCTCGCGAGGTTGCGCGCGAGGTTCGATCCCATCACGGCGAGCCCGACGACGCCGATGTTGGCGACCGCGGCCCTTTCGGACGGGGCCTCCTCGCCGCCTTCGGGAGCCGGGCGCTCGACGTCCTGCGGCTCGGGGGCGCCTTCGTGCTCGGTCGCCGCTTCGTGCGGTGCCTGCGCGTCGTCGGTGGAGATCTGGGTGGGCTCGGCGGAATCGTTCGAAGACACGAGGGCTCCTAGAGGGGAACGGATTGGGTTCCAGGCTAGCGGGTGGGGGCCGCGCGGCATCCGTTGGGTTACGGTCGGTGAATGGTCGAGGCGCGCGTCGTCGTGATGGGTCCGAGCGGGTCGGGCAAGTCGCTCGTCGGCTCCCTCCTCGCGGAGCGCCTCGGCCTGCGGTTCGTCGACGCTGACGACCTGCACCCCGCTGAGAACGTCGCCAAGATGGCGGCCGGCACACCGCTCGACGACGCGGACCGGATGCCGTGGCTCGACCACGTCGCCGCGGTGCTGCACGAGGCGGAGGACGGCATCGTCATCGCGTGCTCCGCGCTCGCGCGTCGCTACCGCGACCGCATCCGCGCAGAAGCACCCGGCACGGTGTTCGTCGAGCTCGTCGTCTCACGGGCGGAGTTGGAGAGACGGATGCGGCGCCGCACCCACTTCATGCCGCCTGCGCTGCTCGACTCGCAGCTCGAGATCCTCGAGCACGTGACGAACGACGAGAGCGGGTTCGCGGTGCCGGGTGAGCGGGCGCCCGGCGAGATCGTGGAGCTCGCGGTGGAACGGCTCGCCGGGGGTCAGTCCTTGCGGTAGGCCGCGCGGCCGATCGACCAGAACGCGAGCACCGTGCCGATCGTGCCGACGGCGGCGATCGCGCCGACGATCCACAAGACAACGTGGGACAGGAAGCCGTACTCCATCGAATCCTCCGGGCGGTGGTGCTCCGCGTGACGCGGAGGTGGGTCGCTCCTCATGCTAGCGGGAGGCGGCGGTCAAGGCCGTGCCGGTGCCCCTGGTAGACTTGAGGATTGAACTTCGGCGAGGGATGCCTGGAATCGCCCGCAGCGGCGGCAGGGGCATCCGTTATCGACGCGGTGATGCAGGCTCACGGCTTCCTCACGCGCTCGCGTTCGAGTTGAAAAGACCCCACATCTGGGCCCGTGGGCCCGCAAGGAGAATCCATCATGTCGACCGACACCGACACCAAGGTCAAGGCCGAGCTCCGCGAGAACTTCGGCAAGGGCTTCGCCCGCCGCCTCCGCGCCGCCGGCAAGATCCCCGCCGTCATCTACGGCCACGGCACCGACCCCGTGCACGTCGCCCTTCCGGGCCACCAGATGTCGCTGCTCGTCCGCCGCGCGAACGCGGTCCTCGAGCTCGACATCGCCGGCAAGGAGCAGCTCGCCCTCGTGAAGGACGTGCAGAAGGACCCGGTGCACCAGGTCATCGAGCACATCGACCTGCTCGTGGTGCGCAAGGGCGAGAAGGTCCAGGTCGACGTGCCCGTCGTCGTCCTCGGCGAGCCGTTCGCCGGCACGATCGCGAACCTCGACGCCGCGACCATCGCACTCGAAGTCGAGGCCACCCGCATCCCCGAGCACATCGAGGTCGATGTCGAGGGCCTCGAGGACGGCACGCACATCACCGCCGCCGACCTCAAGCTCCCGTCCGGCGCGACTCTCCTGGCCGACCCCGAGACGCTCGTCGTCGCCATCTCGATCCCGGCCGCCACGATCGCGGCCGACGAGGAGATCGCCGAGGCCGACGCCGAGCTCGCGGCCGAGCAGGCCGAGGCCGGCGAAGAGGCTGCTCCCGCCGAGGAGGAGTCCGCTTCGGAGTGATCCGTCGGGCAGACGTTCGGAAAGGGGGTGCGGATCGCCGCGCCCCCTTTTCGCACACCTGGCGTCCGATCGCCGGGCGTCCGATGAGGCAGGATGTGAACCATGGCTGACGCGTGGCTGGTGGTCGGGCTCGGCAACCCCGGACCGCGATTCGAGCTGACGCGGCACAACGTCGGCCAGCTCGTGCTCGACGAGCTCGCCGAACGCCGCGGCGAGACCTTCCGCACGCACAAGGCGAACGCGCGGGTCGCCGAGACGTGGCTGCGCCCGGGTGGCCCGAAGCTCATCCTCGCCAAGCCGAACACGTTCATGAACGTTTCGGGAGGGGTCGTCGCAGGTCTCGCGAAGTTCTACGGCATCGACCCGCAGCGCGTCGTCGTCGTGCACGACGAGCTCGACATCCCGTTCGACACGATCAAGTTGAAGGCGGGTGGCGGGCACGGCGGCCACAACGGCGTGCGCGACGTCGCGAAGGCGCTCGGCTCGAACGACTTCGCCCGTGTTCGCGTGGGCATCGGCCGCCCGAACGGCCGGCAGGATCCCGCGGACTGGGTGCTCGACCCGTTCGGCGCGTCCGAACGCAAGAGTCTGCCGATGCTGCTGTCCGACGCCGCCGACGCCGTGGAGCAGCTCGTCGGCGAGGGGCTTCTCGCGGCGCAGCAGAAGCATCACGCGCCGCGCGTCTGAGCGCGCCGGGCGAGCCGCTCGGCTCAGGTGACGCCGGCGCCCGCGGCGAGGCCGGCTGACAGGAAGATCACCACCGCGATCGCGAACACGAACGGTCCGATCGCCGCGAGCACGACGGCGGCGATGCCGGCTCCGCGCCCGCGGTTCTTCGCGATCGCGACGATGCCCTGCACGAGCGCCCACAGGCCGAAGAGCGTGCCGAGCCAGAACGACACCTCGCCGAGCAGCACCCAGTCGCGCACGGGGACGAAGACCGAGGGGTCGAACTGCGCGCTGGTCGGCATGCTCGCCTGCTCGGCGCCGACGCCTACGCCGATCTGCCACGACGCGACGGATGCCGCGATCGGCGCCACGACGGCGGCGAGCAGTCCCGCGACGAGCGCGATCGTCCCGACGGCCGACGTCGGTCGGGCGGGCGTCGTCGCCGCGAGAGCGGTCTGAGGAGCGCGGGCGGCGGGCTGGGCGTACGGGGGTGCCCACGCCGCACCGGGAGGCTGCGTCGGCGCGAGTGCGCCGTAGGGCGACGGTGCGCCGGGGTGAGCGTGTCCAGGTGGGCCGTAGCCCGGAGCCGGGGCGTAGCCCGGGTGCGGGGGCGGAGCGGGGCGCGCGGATCCGCCGGCAGAGGACGGCTGACCGGGGTATGCGGGTTCACCCGGTGGGACCGGCTGACCCGGGTGCGCCGGCTGCCCCGGATACCCGGGTGGCGTCCGCGGCGGCTGCCCGACCTGCAGGGGCCGCTCACCCTGTCCGGGCGAGGCCGACTGCCCGGGGACCGGCGGCGCCGGCCGCGGCGGGACGGGGGGCGGCACGGGTGCCGTCGGAGGGGTGTCGGCCGGGTCGCTCACGGTCACATCCTATGAGCCCGAAGCAGCGCCGCGGAGAGCGTGGGGGAGGGGTCGCGTAGACTCGTTCAGTGACAGTTCCCGGGATCGTGCGCGCCCTCGAACAGGCTGAGCCGTTCCGGGAGGCCGTCGCCGCGGCCACCGGTTCGGACTCGAAGAAGGCCGGCTCTGCGGCATCCGCCGACGCCGACTTCTCGCTCGTCGACGGGCTCGACGCGCCACTGCTCGCTGCGCTCCTCGAGCGCCGCCGCGAAGCGGGCCTGCCTCCCGCGCTCCTCGTGATCGCGCCCACCGGCCGCCGCGCCGAGTCGCTCGGCCCCGCGCTCGAGGCGCTCGTGCCGGGCGCCGAGGTGCTCGCGTTCCCCGCGTGGGAGACGCTGCCGCACGAGCGTCTGAGCCCCAGCGCCGAGACGGTCGGCCGCCGTCTCGACGTGCTGCGGCGGATCGCCCGGTGGGCGGGTGAGACGCCGCTCATCGTGACCGCGTCGGTGCGTGGTGCGATCCAGCCGCTCGCCCCCGGTCTCGGCGACGAAGAGCCCGTGCGACTCGTCGTAGGCGGCCGCGGGCACGACCTGTCCGAGATCTCTGCGCGGCTCGTGGAGCTCGCGTACCACCGCGTCGACATGGTGTCTCGTCGCGGCGAGTTCGCGGTGCGCGGCGGCATCCTCGACGTCTTCTCGCCGACCGCCGACCATCCGTACCGCGTCGAGTTCTTCGGCGACGAGGTCGACGAGATCCGCGCGTTCTCCGTCGCCGACCAGCGCTCGCTGCCGGGGACCGTGAACGACGTCGAGCTGATCGCCGGCCGCGAGCTGCTGCTGACGCCGAGCGTGCGCGAGCGTGCACGCGAGCTCGTCGATCGGTTCCCGGGCGTCCGCGGCATCCTCGAGAAGATGGCCGAGGGCATCCCCGCAGAGGGAATGGAGTCGCTGCTGCCCGCCCTCGTCGACGGGCTCGTGACGCTCGCGGACTACCTGCCCGAGAGCGCGGCGGTCGCCGTGGTCGACCCCGAGCGCGCCGTGACGCGCGCGCTCACCCTGAGCGAGACGAACCGCGAGTTCCTCGAGGCCGCGTGGAGCGCCGCCGCCGTCGGCGCAGAGACACCGGTCGACCTCGGCGCGGGCGACTTCGTGACGCTGTCTCGCCTGCGCGAAGCCGCCCACGCGCGCGGCGCGTCGTGGTGGACTCTGAGCAGCTTCGATTCCGGGGCGGCGGATGCCGCAGCCGCCCTGCGCGAGGCGGAGGAGTCGGAGTACGAGGCCGACGCCGTCGCGCTCGAAGAGGCCTCGGCCGTGCGTGTGCCCGGTTCGGGCGTGCCGTCGTTCCACGGGAACGTCGACGGCGCGACGGAGCACGTCGGGCAGTTGCTCGCCGACGGATGGCGGATCGTGGTCGCGGCATCCGGTGTCGGGCTCGTCGAACGCGCCCGCGACGTGCTCGCCGACCGCGGCATCGCCGCACGCAAGGTCGACGACGTGCTGCAGCCGCCCGAGCCCGGCGTCGCGCACCTCGTCGTCGCGCCGCTCGAGCGCGGGTTCCAGGCGCCGGACGCGAAGCTCGCGGTGCTCACCGAGGCGGAGTTCTACGGACGCACGATCGGCAGCGACAACCGCGTCGTCAAGAAGCTCGCGTCGCGCCGGCGCAACGTCGTCGATCCGCTGCAGCTCAAGGCGGGTGACTACGTGGTGCATGCGACCCACGGCATCGGGAGGTTCGTCGAACTGACCCAGCGCGAGGTCTCGAGCGGCGGACGCAACCCCGTCAAGAGCGTGCGCGAGTACCTCGTGCTCGAATACGCGCCGTCGAAGCGCGGGTACCCGGGCGACAAGCTCTTCGTGCCGACCGACCAGCTCGATCTCTTGTCGAAGTACGTGGGCGGCGAGACGCCGACCCTCTCGAAGATGGGCGGCAGCGACTGGGCCCAGGCGAAGGGTCGCGCGCGCAAGGCCGTACGCGACATCGCCGTCGAGCTCGTGAAGCTCTACTCGGCGCGCATGGCCGCGAAGGGGCACGCGTTCGGGCCGGATACGCCGTGGCAGCGCGAGCTCGAAGAGGCGTTCCCGTTCGCCGAGACGCCCGACCAGCTCCAGACGATCGACGAGATCAAGGCCGATATGGAGAAGCCGATCCCGATGGACCGCCTGCTGTCGGGCGACGTCGGCTTCGGCAAGACGGAGGTCGCGGTCCGCGCCGCGTTCAAGGCGATCCAGGACGGCAAGCAGGTCGCGATGCTCGTGCCGACGACGCTGCTCGTGAAGCAGCACATCGAGACGTTCACCGAGCGGTTCGCGGGCTTCCCTGTCAAAGTGCGGCCCTTGTCGCGCTTCCAGACCGACAAGGAGGCGCGCGAGACGATCGCGGGGCTCGCCGACGGCACGGTCGACATGGTCATCGGCACCCACCGCATCCTGACCGAGAAGGTCTCCTTCAAAGACCTCGGGCTGCTCATCATCGACGAGGAGCAGCGGTTCGGCGTCGAGCACAAGGACCAGCTGAAGAAGCTCAAGACCAACGTCGACATCCTCGCGATGAGCGCGACCCCGATTCCGCGCACGCTCGAGATGGCGGTGACCGGCATCCGCGAGATGTCGACGCTGCAGACGCCGCCGGAGGATCGGCATCCGATCCTCACCTACGTCGGGCCGCGCAACGACAAGCAGATCGCGGCCGCGATCCGTCGCGAGCTGCTGCGCGAGGGCCAGGTCTTCTACGTGCACAACCGCGTGCAGTCGATCCAGCGAGTGGCGGCGCACCTCGCCGAGCTCGTGCCCGAAGCGCGAATCGCAGTCGCCCACGGGCAGATGGGCGAGCACCAGCTCGAGCAGGTCGTCGACGACTTCTGGGAACGCCGGGCCGACGTGCTCGTGTGCACGACGATCGTCGAGACCGGGCTCGACATCTCGAACGCGAACACGATCATCATCGACCGCGCCGACAAGTACGGCCTGTCGCAGCTGCACCAGCTGCGCGGACGCGTCGGCCGCGCGCGCGAGCGCGCGTATGCGTACTTCCTGTACGACGAGAACAAGCCGCTGAGCGAGACCGCCGCCGACCGGCTCGAGACGATCGCCGTCAACAACGACCTCGGCAGCGGCATGCAGGTCGCGCTGAAAGACCTCGAGCTGCGCGGCGCGGGCAACCTGCTCGGCGCGGAGCAGGCCGGCCACATCGCGGGCGTCGGCTTCGACCTGTACCTGCGCATGATCGGCGAAGCCGTCGCGACGTTCCGCGGCGAAGAGACCGAGGGGCCGACCGAGCTTCGCCTCGAGCTGCCCGTGCAGGCCCGGATCCCCGAGGACTACATCGACAGCGAGCGCCTGCGACTCGAGGCGTACCAGAAGCTGTCGGCCGCGGCATCCGCCACCGCCCGCCAGCCCGACGGGCAGGACGCGATCGATCTCGTGCTCGAGGAGCTGCGCGACCGCTACGGCGAGCCACCCGCCGAGGTCGAGGGGCTCATCGCCGTCGCGCGGCTCCGGCGGCGAGCCGCACGGGCGGGTCTCTCCGATGTCGTCGCGATGGGTCCGAACCTGCGCATCGCCCCGGCGAACCTGCCCGACTCCATCCGCGTGCGACTCCAGCGACTGCACCCGAAGGCGAAGATCCTCGCGGGCGGCGAAGCCCTCGTCGTGCCGCTGCCGACGGCCGACGGCGCGCTCGTGGGCGACACCGAGCTCATCGCGTGGGTCGGGCATCTGCTGGATCAGCTGTTCCCCGAGCAGGTATCGGCGCCGGCGTCTGCCGCCGCGGGGGAGTGAACCGCCTCAGCCGCTGACGCGCGGCGTCACTCCCAGTGCGCGCCGCAGTCGCGGCACGAGAACTCCACCGCTCCGTCGGAGCGCACTTCGTCGCCGCGTTCGAGCTCGAGCACGAACCAGCCCTGGTCCACGACGCGCACGTCGGTCGAGGCGCACACGGGGCAGACCTCGGCGTCGCGCACGGGCGTCGGCGGCCCGTCGTTCCACGTTCTGGTCATGGCTCGACGGTAACTCCGGCGCGCGGCATCCGTTCTCGGCGCGGCGGGCGTGTCGAGAACAGGCGGATCAGACCACGGCGACCGCAACGGGTCAGATGACGCCCTGTGCGAGCATCGCGTGCGCGACCCGCTCGAACCCGGCGGCGTTCGCGCCCACGACGTAGTCGCCCGGGCGCCCGTAGCGCTCGGCCGCGTGGAAGGCGGCGTCGTGGACGTCGGCCATGATCGCGCGGAGCTTCGACTCGCTGTCGGCGAAGTTCCAGCGCTGGCGAGACGCGTTCTGGCTCATCTCGAGCGCCGACGTCGCGACGCCTCCCGCGTTCGCGGCCTTGCCCGGCCCGAAGAGGACCCCCGCCTCGTGGAAAGCGGCGATCGCGCCGGGCGTCGACGGCATGTTCGCGCCTTCGGCGACCGCGCGCACGCCGTTCGCGATGAGGGCCTTCGCGTCGTCCTCGTCGATCTCGTTCTGCGTCGCCGACGGGATCGCGACCTCGACCGGCACCTCCCACGGGCGGCGCCCCTCGACGAACCGCGCGCCGCGGCGGCGGGCGGCGTACTCCGAGATGCGGCCGCGCTCGACCTCCTTGATCTCGCGCAGCAGGCCGAGGTCGATTCCGGCGTCGTCGACGACGTAGCCGGACGAGTCGGATGCCGTCACCGGCACGCCCCCGAGCTGGTACGCCTTGTCGATCGCGTAGATCGCGACGTTGCCCGACCCCGACACCGCCACGCGGCGCCCGGCGATCGACTGGTTGTGCACGCCGAGCATGTTCTGCACGAAGAACACGGCGCCGTAGCCGGTCGCCTCGGTGCGGACCTCTGCGCCGCCCCATTGCACGCCCTTGCCGGTGAACATGCCGGACTCGTGGCGGTTCGTGATCTTGCGGTACTGGCCGAACAGGTAGCCGATCTCGCGCGCACCCACGCCGATGTCTCCGGCGGGGACGTCGGTGTGCTCGCCGAGGTGGCGGTACAGCTCGTTCATGAACGACTGGCAGAAGCGCATCACCTCGGCGTCGGACCGGCCGTGCGGATCGAAGTCGCTGCCGCCCTTCGCGCCGCCGATGCCCTGCCCGGTGAGCGCGTTCTTGAAGATCTGCTCGAAGCCGAGGAACTTGATGATCGACAGGTTGACCGACGGGTGGAATCGCAGGCCGCCCTTGTAGGGGCCGAGCACCGACGAGAACTGGACGCGGAATCCGCGGTTGACGTGGAGCTTCCCGTTGTCGTCCACCCACGGCACGCGGAACATGATCTGGCGCTCGGGCTCGACCATCCGCTCCACGATGCCGCCGTCGACGAACTCGGGATGACGCTCGAGCACCGGCACGATCGAGTCGAGCACCTCGTGCACGGCCTGCTGGAACTCGGGCTCGTGCGGGTTGCGGGCTCGGACGGTCTCGAAGACCTCGCGGACGACGGGCGGCAGGGCGACGAGCGATTCAGTCACGTGGTGGAGCTTTCTGAGGTGGAGCATCGCGCCCGCGAACGGGGCGCCGGTCGGAGCGATCCGAACCCGGCTACTTTACCCGCCATCTCGTGGACGACCGCCGTGAACTGAACAGAGTGCTCACTCAGCGGTAGCGGGCGGCGGAGACCTCTGAGCATTCCGACACGCAACGGCACCGCGGCGACGTGGCTGCCGCGCGTGCGCGCGGCGCCGGCAGCCACGTCACCACGGGCGGACAGCCGTGTCAGCCGGCTGCCTGGGAGGCCGCATCGACGGCGGTGAGATCGCGGATGCTGCGCGTGCCTTCCACCAGCATCCGGTAGACCCGCTCGTAGCGTTCGGCCATCACCGGGACGTCGAAGTCCTCGGCCGCGCGTCGGCGGGACGCGGCCGGGTCGAGTTCCTGCGCACGGGCGATCGCGTCCGGCAGCCGGGCCGCATCGTCGACGATCACGCCCGTCACGCCGTCGGCGACCACTTCCGGCACGCTGCCGCGCCGAAGCGCCACGACGGGCGTGCCGCACGCCATCGCCTCGATCATCACCATGCCGAACGGCTCCTCCCATTGGATCGGGAAGACCAGCGCCTGTGCCCCGGAGAGCAGCTCGCGCTTCATGCTCGCGTCGGCTTCGCCGACATACTCCGCGTCCCGGCCGAGCAGCGGCGCGACCCGCTCCTCGAAGTATCGGCGCTCGGGCGCCTCGTTGAGCTTGCCGGCGAGCACGATGCGCCGGCCGGCGGCGCGGGCGGCCTCGATCGCGAGATCCGGGGCCTTCTGCGGGCTGAAACGGCCGAGCCACAGAACGTAGTCGTCCTTGTCGGCGCGGTAGGGGAACGAGGACACATCGATCGCGTTGTGGACGGTGCCGACCCAGTTCAGGTTCGGGTTGAGCCGGCGCTGCGCGTCGGAGATCGCGACGACGTCGACGCTCGAGCCCAGCGTCTCGAAGTAATGCCCGTCCTCGCCCGCGACGGGGCCGTGCGCCGTGACGACGGTGGGCTGGGCGCGTCCGCGCGCGACGAGCGGTCCGGCGAGTGTGTGGTCGTGCACGAGGTCGACGTCGGCTTCGGCGAGCACGCGCGCCGCCTCCGCGGCCGTCACGACCTCGGGGACCGGCTCACCGAGTCGCTCGGTGGGCGGAACGTCGTAGACGCGGTGGAAGCGGGTGGCCTTGGTGCGATGTGAGCCGGATGCCACGAGCACGACCTCGTGGCCGCGGTCGACGAGCCCGTCCACCAGCGACGCGACGACCGCCTCGGTCCCTCCGTAGCCGCGCGGCGGCAGCTCGAACCACGGCGGCGCGACCATCCCGATCCGCAGCGGTGACCGAGGGGCTTCGATCCTCGTGTCCGCGTCGTCGGAGACCATCAGTTCAGACATGCAACCTCCCTCTGTCTGCGCCGCACCGGCGCGGGCGTCAAGAAAGCTGTATGATGAGTGTCGTAAAACCTCCAACTCGACGAACAGATTTTATATCACATACATCGGAGGTGACGATGAAGCACGCGTCTCGCGATGCGATCGACGTCGCCGGCGCACAGGTGACACTCGTCGAGGGCGCGTCATTCTGCGTGAGCGGTGTGTCGGGCGACCTGCACGACGCCCACGGCCAAGGGCTGTTCGTCCACGACACCCGGATCCTCTCGACGTGGGTGCTGCAGGTGGACGGGCACGACGTCGAGCCTCTCGCGGCCACGCGGGTCGAGCCGTTCGAGGCGGAGTTCGTGGGCCGTGCCCCCGTGCGGCCCGGCCAGGTCGAGCCCACCGTCGTCGTCGAGCGTCACCGTTACGTCGGCTCGGGCATGCGCGAAGACATCACATTGCGCAACTACGGGCAGGAGCCGGCCGGTGTCGAGCTGCGCCTCCTCGTCGATTGCGACTTCGCGGACCTGTTCGAGGTGAAGGAGAACAGGCCGGTCGCAGGTCGTGGAGTCCGGCGGCGCCCGGTCGGATCCGACCTGCTCGTGTGGACCGAGCACGGCGACGGCCGGGGCATCCGTGTGAGCGCACCCGGCGCGACCGCGACCGAGCAGGGGCTGCGGTTCACCGCCGTCGTGCCCGCGCACGGTACGTGGTCGACGCGGGTCGAAGTGGTGGCGAGCGTCAGCGGCGACGAGATCGCGGCGCCGTTCCCTCTCCACACGGCCGTCGAGCAGACGGTGCCCGCCCGTCGCATGCAGGGCTGGCGTGACTCGATCCCCGACATCAGCGTCGAGGATCCCGCCCTGTCTCGTGCGCTCTCACGGAGCGAGGAGGACCTCGGCGCCCTGCGCATCGTCGATCCCGCGTACCCCGACGACGACGTCGTCGCGGCGGGGGCTCCGTGGTTCATGGCGCTCTTCGGGCGCGACTCGCTGCTCACCGGCTGGATGACGCTGCCGTTCTCGCCCGACCTCACGATGGGCACGCTGCGCACGCTGGCGCGGATGCAGGGCACGAAGCTCGACCCGATGAGCGAGGAGGAGCCCGGGCGCATCCTGCACGAGGTGCGCCGCGGAGCGGACAGGTCCCTCGCCCTCGGCGGCAACAGCGTCTACTTCGGATCCATCGACTCGACGCCGCTCTTCCTCATGCTGCTCGGGCACGCGCTGCGGTGGGGTGTTCCGTGGGAGCAGATCGAGCCGCTGCTCGGCGCCGCCGAGGCGGCGGCCCGTTGGATCATCGAGTACGGCGACCGCGACGGCGACGGCTTCGTCGAGTACCAGCGCACGTCCGATCGGGGCCTGCTCAATCAGGGCTGGAAGGACTCCGTCGACGCGATCTGCTTCGCCGACGGACGGCAGGCACGCGGGCCGATCGCCCTCGCGGAGGTCCAGGGGTACTGCTACGCGGCGCTGCTCGCGATGGCTCAGCTCGAGGAGCGTCGCGGCGACGGAACCGCCGCGAGCCGATGGCGCGATCGCGCGCAACGCCTGCGCGAGCGCTTCCACGAGGCGTTCTGGATGCCCGAGCACGAGTACTACGCCCTTGCGCTCGACGGCGACAAGCGGCAGGTCGACGCGATCGCATCGAATGCGGGGCACTGCCTGTGGACCGGCATCGTCCCCGACGCGGCGGCGGCGGCCGTGGCCGACCGGCTGCTGAGTCCCGAGATGTTCACCGGGTACGGGGTGCGGACCCTCGGCACGTCGAACGCGCGGTACAACCCCGTCAGCTACCACAACGGGTCGGTGTGGCCGCATGATTCGACCCTGGTGGCGTCCGGTCTGGCGCGATACGGGTTCCGTGATCACGCCCAGCGCATCAGCGACGGCCTGCTCGACGCGGCGACGGCGTTCGACGGCCGGCTCCCGGAGCTGTTCTGCGGCTTCGACCGCTCCGACCAGCCTGTGCCGGTGCGCTACCCGACGTCGTGCTCTCCCCAGGCATGGGCCGCCGCCGTGCCGTTCGAGCTGCTGCGGATCGCCCTGGGGCTCGAGCCCTCCGGCAGCGGACTGGATGTGGGCGCGACCCCACGGCGGGTCGGCTCGGTGTCGATCGACAAGCTCCGCTTCGAGGAGCAGCCCCACAGCGTGCGTGCCGACGGCAGCAGCGGCACGGTGACCCGTGAGTCCGACGCGGCGCATGAGGAGGATGGATCGCGATGACCGGCGACGACGCGCGCGCGGTGCCCGAGGGCGGCGGCGATGGTCCCGTCACCGGGTCCGACGTGCCGTTCTACACGATCGGGCAGGTCGCCGAGGTGCTCGGCGTGCCGGTCGCGCAGCTGCGCCGGCTGGACGACCTCGAGGTCGTCCAGCCGAGCCGCTCGCAGGGGAACCAGCGCCGGTACACGCAGAACGAGATCGCGCGGCTGCGCGAGGTCATCGACCTGACGAACGACGGCGTCTCGCTCGCGGGCGCACGGATGGTCATCGAGCTGCGCCGACGCGTCGAAGACCTCGAGGCCGAGGTCGCGCGGCTGCGCGCGCGGTGAATGAGCGCTCGCGGGGGCATCCGTTCAGCCTCGGCGGCGCTACGCTGGCGCTGACCGAGGGAGGAACAGTGCGGTTCGAGCACCTGGGCGCGCAGCCCCGCATCCATCCGGAGGCCGTCGTGGCCCCGACGGCCGTGGTGAGCGGCGACGTCCGAATCGGCCCCGGCTGCCAGGTGCTGCACGGCGCCGTGGTGACGAGCGAAGGCGGCGCGATCACCCTCGGCGAGAACGTCGTGGTCATGGAGAACGCGCTCATCAGAGCGACTTCCGTCAACCCGGTGCACATCGGATCCCATGTCCTCGTGGGCCCCATGGCGAGCATCAGCGGCGCGACGATCGCCGACGAGGTGTTCCTCGCGACGGGCACGCGCGTCTTCAACGGCGCGCGCATCGGCGAGCGCAGCGAGGTGCGCATCAACGCGGTCGTGCACCTGCGCACCGTGCTCCCGCCCGAGACCGTCGTGCCGATCGGGTGGGTGGCCGTCGGCGACCCGGCGCAGATCCTCTCGCCCGACCGTCACGACGAGATCTGGGCCGCGCAGCGCGAGCTCGACTTCCCGGGTTACGTGTTCGGACTCGACCGCGACACGCCCGACCTCATGGTGCAGCTCACCGAGCGGTACGCCGCGAGCCTGGCCCGTCACTCGGGCGATCGACGGCTCGACTGACACCGGATGCCGCGGCGAGACCCCTCGCGCGGCGCGGGAGCCGTCGCCATACTGACCCCATGGATGAGGTCAACGAATGGCTCCTGACCTGGGGTGACAACCTCTGGACGTGGATCGTCCTGCCCGTCGTGGTCGTGCTCGGCGTGTACTTCACGATCCGCTCCGGCGTCGTGCAGTTCCGGCTCATCCCGGAGATGTTCCGCACGCTGACCGACAAGACGCCGAGGAACGAATCGGGTGAGCCGCAATCGGTCTCCGCGTTCCAGGCGTTCACGATCTCGGCCGCGTCGCGCGTCGGGGTGGGCAACATCGCCGGCGTCGGCACGGCGATCGCGATCGGTGGACCCGGTGCGGTGTTCTGGATGTGGCTCATGGCGTTCATCGGCGGCGCATCCGCGTTCATCGAGTCGTCGCTCGCGCAGCTGTACAAGGTCCGCGACGAGGAGGGCTTCCACGGCGGGCCCGCGTACTACATGCAGAAGGGGCTCGGCGCGCGATGGATGGGCATCGTGTTCGCGATCATCCTCATCATCTGCTTCCCGATCGCGTTCAGCTCGCTGCAGGCCAACACGATCCAGGCGACCATCTCGGGGAGCTTCGGGGCCGACTCGGCGGCATGGCTGCCGTGGCTCATCGGCGGAACGCTCGCCGTGTTGATGGCGCTCGTCATCTTCGGGGGCGTGCGCCGCATCGCATCCGTGACCCAGACGCTCGTGCCGGTGATGGCGCTGCTGTATCTGCTGCTCGGACTCGTCATCGTCGCCCTCAACGTCGAGCGACTCCCCGAGGTGTTCGCCGCGATCTTCACGCAGGCGTTCGGCCCCAACGAGATTCTCGGCGCCTCGCTCGGCTACATCATCCTCACGGGCGTCAAGCGCGGCATGTTCTCGAACGAAGCGGGCCTCGGGTCGGCTCCCAACGCCGGAGCGACGGCGGCCGTGACGCATCCGGTCAAGCAGGGTCTCGTGCAGACGCTCGGGGTCTACTTCGACACGTTCCTGGTGTGCTCGATCACCGCGTTCATCGTCCTCGTCTCGGTCCCCGATCTGGCGAACGCCGAGCGCGGCATCAGCCTCACCCAGGGCGCGATCGTCGGCTCGCTCGGTGAGTGGTCGAACGTGCTGCTGAGCATCATCATCTTCCTGCTCGCTTTCAGCTCGATCCTCGGGAACTACTACTACGGCGAGGCGAACATCGAGTTCATCACGCCCCGGCGCACGGCCGTGCTCGTGTACCGGATCCTCGCCGTCATCGCGGTCTTCCTCGGCGCGATCGTGTCGGCCGACCTCGTGTGGAACTTCGCCGACGGCGCGATGGGCTTCATGGCGCTCGTGAACCTCATCGCGATCGCGCTGCTGTCGGGCATCGCGATCCGCCTGCTGAAGGACTACACGATGCAGCGGCGCGAGGGCCGCGACCCCGTCTTCACGAGGGATCGCCTGCCCGACGTCCGCGGGATCACCGTGTGGGAGGACGAGCTCACCGTCACCGGCCCGATCGACCTCATCACCAAGCGCCGTCAGGCTCAGAAGCACCGCGATCACCTGCATGAGACGGATGCGGCGACCCGCCGACCGAACGAGTAGGGCGCCCGCTCGGCGGGACGCGCGCCGATCGGCGCCCACCACGCGGCTAGTAACCTGGAGGAGGTGGATCGGCACGCTGGGTCGACACCGTTCGTCGATCGAATCGGAGCGTGGATGACCTCAGCCGACCCGGACCGTGGCCCCGCCGAGGCGCCGAGCTTCCCGCAGCGGGGCAGTTATGCGGAGTCACTGCGCATCCTGCGCGTGCTGCGCAGCGAGACGGTCGGTGGCGCGCTGCTGGTCATCATGGCTGCGATCGGCATCGCGTGGGCGAACTCGCCGTGGGCGGACTGGTACTTCCATCTGCGCGACCTCGAGATCGGGTACGCGCCGTGGCATCTCGAGCTGACGGTCGGGCAGTGGGCCTCCGACGGGCTGCTCGCGATCTTCTTCTTCCTCGTCGGGCTCGAGCTCAAACGCGAATTCGTCGCGGGTGACCTGCGCCGCATCGGCACGGCGATCGTGCCCGTGCTGGCAGCGGCGGGCGGCGTCGCCGTGCCCGCGCTGTTCTACGTGCTCATCACTTTCCACGACCCCGAGCTGCTGCGCGGCTGGGCCATCCCGACGGCGACAGACATCGCGTTCGCGGTGGCGGTGCTCGCCATCATCGGCTCCCACCTGCCGAGCCCGCTGCGCATCTTCCTGCTCACGCTCGCGGTGGTCGACGACCTCATCGCGATCGCGATCATCGCGATCTTCTACACCGAGTCGATCGAGGTCGTGCCTCTGCTGCTCGG
>NZ_DASRXZ010000137.1:0-5454 GCF_035687345.1 Microbacterium sp. | reverse complement strand
GTGCCGAAGACCCTCATCCAGCACCTCATCCGCTGGGTCATCTCGCACGGCGAGGGCGTCGACGGCTCGACGAAGCTCACGTCCGAGGCGGCGCGCGTCCTGCAGTCGGTACTCGACACCGAGATCAGCCCGGAGCTCGTGCCGATGACGCAGGACGGCAAGCTGCAGTCCACCGAGGACCGCATCGGCCCGTACGCGCTCCACGACTTCGCGCTGTACCACGTGCTGCGCTACGGGTTCCGTCCGTCGAAGATCGCGTTCCTCGCGTCGCACGCGTGGGGCGATGCGGATGCCGGAGCCTGGCCCCCCGGATTCCCCGACGAAGACCGCTACGCGTACGACCTCGCGACGATCGTGAAGTGGCTGCGGGTATTCCTGCAGCGGTACTTCGCGTTCGCCCAGTTCAAGCGGTCGGCGGTGCCCAACGGGCCCAAGGTCTCGCCCGCCGGCTCGCTGTCGCCGCGCGGCGATTGGCGCGCACCGTCCGACGGGACGGCGACGACGTGGCTCGCCGAGCTCGACGCGGTGCTTCCCGACGAGCTGCGGAGCTAGGGGCTCACTCCTCCTTCCGCGCCCATGCCAGCGTGATGATCCATCCGTCGCGCGACAGGTCGACGAGCTCGTACTGCGTCTTCCGGTCGGGCACCCAGCCCTTCGTCCGCGGCGAGTTCAGTCGCACGTTGTCGCCGCGGATGAGGTTCTTGCGGCCGTCGGCCTCACGGATCGCGACGACGCGCGTCCAGTGTTCGAGAAGCGACTGCACGTTGTCCTCGTCGAACAGGTGCGAATGGCGCTGCATCTCGCGGATCGTCGCCTCGTCCGGGTGGGCATCCCGCAGATCGAGCCCGATCGCGAGGCCGGGATCCGCCACCGCGACGACGGTCGCGCCGCGGAAGCTCACGTTGCGGATCGTCAACGGGACGCTCTGGCCGTTGACCTCGGCATAGAGCTCAGTGCGATGGCCGAACTTCGTCGGCTGTTCGCGGATCACCGCGACGTCGCCTTCCTCGATGCGAAGTCGCTGGGCGATGAGCTCCTTCGCAAGAATGCGCTTGCGGTCGTGCTCGCTCATCTTGGGGTCCCAGCCCAGACGCGCGGTGATGCCGGCCGGAGTGTCGAGCTCTACCGATTCCATTGCCGCCCCTTCCGTCTCCCGATCCGTGCCTTCATCATGGCCAGCCGCGGGCCGCGCGGAAAGGGCCCTTGGGCCCGTGCACCGCGGGGCCCTGCGGTGCGATGATGTCGTCACGGCCCGAGGCAGGTGCCGGCGGGCCGCATGAGTCATGGACGGGTTCGCGGCAGTCGACTTCGAGTTCGCGCGGCAGGTGCTGCAACGTGGGACCGCCGCGCTGTTCCTCATCGCCTTCATCTCCACGCTCAATCAGTTCCGGCCGCTCTTGGGCGAGCACGGCTTGCAGCCGGCGCCGCGCCTGCTGCAGTGGGCCGCGTCGTCGAAGTCGCGGGGCCGGATGCTGCGACCGACGATCTTCCGATACATCGCCTACACCGACCGGCGGCTCGTCATCCTCTGCTGGACCGGCATCGCGATCGCGGCGGTGCTCCTGATCGGCCTCCCCCAGCTCGGGCCGCCGTGGGTGCCGATGCTGTGCTTCCTCGCGCTCTGGATCGGCTACATGTCGATCACGAGCATCGGCCAGACCTTCTACTCGTTCGGGTGGGAGATGCTGCTTCTCGAGATGGGGTTCCTCGCGGCGTTCCTCGGCTCCGACGACCAGCCTCCGGCGACCGCGATCATGGTGCTCTTCTGGTGGCTGCTCTTCCGGCTCGAGTTCGGCGCGGGCATGATCAAGATCCGCGGCGGACGCGAGTGGCGCGACCTCACCGCCCTGACGTATCACCACGAGACGCAGCCGATGCCCGGCCCGCTCAGCCGGCAGGCGCACCTGTTGCCGCGGTGGTTCCACAAGTTCGAGGTGCTGGGCAATCACTTCGCGCAGCTCGTGGTGCCGTGGTTCCTCTTCGCGCCGGTCCTCGGCCTGTGGATCCCGGGACCGGTGCCCGCGATCATCGGCGCGGTCGCCGCGGCCATCGTGATCGGAACCCAGCTGTGGCTCGTGATCACAGGGAACTTCGCGTGGCTCAACTGGGCCACGATCGTGCTCGGATTCTCGGCGGTCGGGCTGCCCGGCATCCGCTTCGAACCGGCGCAGCCGCCCAGCGACCCGCCCTGGCTGATCGATGGACTCCCGCTGTACTGGCTCATCGTGACCTCGGCGGTCACGCTGCTGTACATCGTCCTGAGCTGGCGGCCCGCGCAGAACCTCGTGGCGCGTCACCAGCTCATGAACGCGAGCTTCAACCGCTGGCAGCTCGCGAACGCGTACGGCGCGTTCGGGACGGTCACGAAGGAGCGGATCGAGTACATCGCCGAAGGCACGATGGACGAAGATCCGGATGCCGCGACCTGGCATGCGTACGAGTTCAAGGGCAAGCCCGGAGACGTGTTCCGCATCCCGGGCCAATTCGCGCCCTACCATCTGCGGCTCGATTGGCTCATGTGGTTCCTGCCGCTCGGGCGGCCGATCGAGGAATGGTTCACGACCTTCCTCGTGCGCCTCCTCGAGGCGGATCGGCCGACGCTGCGTCTGCTCGCGCACGATCCGTTCGGCGGTGAGAGGCCGAGATGGGTGCGGGTCGTGACGTACCGCTACCGCTTCGCGACACGCGACGAGTTCAGGCGCACAGGGCAGCGGTGGATGCGGGACCGACGTCGGCTGCTCGTTCGGCCGGTCAGCGGCAGGCGCGAAAGCGCTACGCGATAGTCTGGAGCGCTTGCGCCCTTCGCACACCCCGATCACACCAAGGAACAGCATGTCCACTCCCACCGAGCCTGCCGTCGACCAGCCGACCCAGGCCTACCCGCCCGCACAGCATGCGGCGGCCTATCCCTCCCCCGACCAGCCGACGGCTGTCTACGGCAGCGCGCCGATGCCACCGGCACCCGACACCCGCCCGAAGGTCCTCGGCATCGTCGCGCTGATCGTCGCCGTAGTCGGCGTCGGGCTCGTCGCGCTCGGCTTCCTGCCGCTGGTCGGGGTCTCGTTCATCTTCGCGCTGCTGGGCGGGCTCGTGCTGCTCGCGGCTCTCATCCTCGGCATCGTCGTGCTCGCCAACAAGAAGCAGGGCGGCAAGGGCCTCGGCATCGCTGCACTCGTGATCGCCGTTCTCGGCGGCTTCGCGGCCATCGCCGCGATGGTCTTCTCGTTCGTGCTGGTCGGTCTGACCGCGGCGGCGGCCGCCCAGGAATCCGTCACGTCTTCGGATGTCACGACGGAAGACGACGCGACCGATGAGGGCACCGCGACCGACGACGAGGCCGTCGACGACGCTCCCGTGGCGGGTGCCTATGACGAAGAGGCGTACCTCGCGATCGTCCGCCCCGAGATCCTCGCGATCGTGCAGGATGCCGTCCCGGGTATCTCGGAGGAGGAGGTCTCAGCCGTCTACAGTGACGAGACGCTCGTGATGCTCGGCGCGCCGTTCGTCGGTCTCGACGACGCAGCGATCGAAGCCAACCGGGAGCCGTTCGTCTCGTCGATGGTCGGCATGTCCGACGGCATCTTCACCGACGAGCACGCCAACCGGCTGTACGACGCGATCGTGACTGCGGCGCGTCAGCACCTCGCGGAGTAACCACTCCGACGCAGAACGCCCGTCGGGTGTCGATCGCATTGCGATCCGGCACCCGGCGGGCGTTTCTCACTCGGTTTCGGTGTCGGTGTCGGTTGCGGTGTCGGCTGATGCGGATGCCTCGGCGGATGCGTCTTCAGCGAGGCCGTCCTGGGCGGGCTCGCCCGCTTCGGCCGACTCCGTCGCGACGGTCGCATCGAGTGCGGGCTCGTCAGCCCCTTCCTCGATCTCCTCGATGAAGATCGTCTCGCTGTCGGCGAGGCCGGATGCATCGTCGATCGCCTCGGCCGCGACGACGGCGCGCCGCTGCCACTCCTGTGCCTCGTCGCTGCGACCGAGCTCCTCGAGCACCGCGGCACGCGCCGAGAACAGCGCAGGGCTCCACTCGAAAGCGCGGTCCGGGTCGAGTTCCGGGATGTCGAGTTCGAGCAGCGCCCGCTCGGTCTGGCCGAGGTCGAGACGCGCGCCCGACATCGCGATCGCAAGCTCCACACGCACCGCGGGAGGGAGCGTCGATCGGTCGACGCTGCGTCCGACCTCGAGCGCGCGGTCGGGACGACCGACTCCACGCTCGGAGTCGACCATGAGCGCGATCTGGTCGTCGCGCCCTGAGATCCGCCGGTACGTTCGCAGCTCCCGCAGCGCGAGAGCGTAGTCGCCGATCGCGTACGCGGTGATCGCAGCAGTCTCGCGCACGACGGCGATTCGTCCGGCGCTGCGAACGGCCGCCAGTGCATGCTCGTGGGCGAGCGCGGGATCGTCGTCGATGAGCGCCGCCGCCATCGCGAGGTGGCGGGCGACCTTCTCCGCGTTCTCCTTGCTCAGGGTCTTGAGTTCGTTGCGGGCAGCCGGGTTGAGATCGCGCGGCGTGACGTCCTCGGGGATCGGAGGAGCCGGATGCCGCGCCGCCCGCTCGTCCGAATCGCGCACCTGCTCACGGGAGCGGTCATCGCGCGACCCTGAACGTGGCGGGCGCCCGGCGGGCGCACCGAAGCGGTTGTCGCGACGCTGGTCCGGGCGCTGCGTACGGCCGCCAGGACGACCGTCGCGATGGGAGCCCGCCTCGCGGCGGTCGCCGTACGGGCGGTCACCGCGATACTCGCCCTTGCGCGAACCGCCGGCCCCACGTTTGTCGCCGTACGGGCGGCCGGAGCCGCGCTTGTCGCCGTAAGGGCGGTCGCCACCTCGGTCAGCCCCGTAAGGCTTGCCGGATGCCGCGCGGCGGTCGCCGCCGGGACGATCGTCGGCGCGCTTGCCCGCGTAGGGCTTCTTCTGCCCGTAGGACTTCTGATCCCCGAGGCGGCCGGTGCTCGAGCGATTGTCGCCGTAGCGCTTGGCCCCATACGGCTTTTCTCCGGACGTCCGGCCGGACGAGGTGCGGCCGGCATCGCGACCGCCGCCAGAGGGGCGACGACCAGCGCCCGCGCCGCGGCTCGGGCGTTCGTCGCGGGATGAGTCGGCACGATCAGCGTTGCGCTCGCGGCCGGCGTCTTTGCCGTCGCGGCCCGAAGGGCGTTCGGAGCGCCGTCGGTTTGCGTCGTCCGCCGCGGCGTACCGCGGACGCGGTCGCTTCTCGCGGGACTCTCGTTCGTCCGACATGGTTCTCCTTATCGCCTTGAGGGCTGCGCTGTTCGTTTGTGTTGTTAACGCCGAATGGCCACCGTGTGGTGGCCATTCGGGGATGTGGGTGTCCGGCGGTGTCCTACTCTCCCACAGGGTCTCCCCTGCAGTACCATCGGCGCTGAAAGGCTTAGCTTCCGGGTTCGGAATGGGACCGGGCGTTTCCCTTTCGCTATGGCCGCC
>NZ_DASRXZ010000136.1:0-4445 GCF_035687345.1 Microbacterium sp. | reverse complement strand
GCTGCACCGCATCACCGGCGTGGCGATCTTCTTCTTCCTGTTGGTGCACGTGCTCGACACGGCCCTCATCCGCGTCTCGCCCGAGGCGTACGACGCGGTGATCGGCACCTACAAGAACCCGATCATGGGACTCGGCGAGGTGGTGCTCGTCGCGGCCGTCGCGTACCACGCGTACAACGGACTGCGCATCATGCTCGTCGACTTCTGGCCGTGGGCCACCCGCCACCAGCGCCAGCTGTGGTGGGGCGTCATCGGCCTGTGGGCGGTGACGATGCTGGGCTTCGCGCCGCGTCACCTCATGAACGTCTTCGCCGGACTGGGAGGGGGTCACTGATGAGCACCGCGCAGAGCGTCTCGATCGCCGATCCCCGCAGCCCCATCGCCCCGCGCAGCAAGCGCGGCGGCAACCTCGAGAAGTGGGGCTGGATCTACATGCGCGCCTCGGGCGTGCTGCTGATCGTCCTCATCTTCGGGCACCTGTTCGTCAACCTCATGGTCGGCGACGGCATCCACGCGATCGACTTCGGCTTCGTGGCGGGCAAGTTCGCGAGCCCGTTCTGGCAGTGGTGGGACGTGCTCATGCTGTGGCTCGCCCTCATCCACGGCGCGAACGGCATGCGCACGATCGTCAACGACTACGTGACGCACGAGGGCACGCGCCGCGTGCTCGTGTGGGCCCTGTGGCTGGCCGCAGGGTTCCTCATCGTCCTCGGAACGCTCGTGGTCTTCACGTTCGACCCGTGCCTCGGCCTGACCGACCAGAGCGCCCAGTGGCTGCAGGAACGCTGCGCCTGACGCGGCGACGACACTTGACAGAGACGGAAAGCACCCCAATCACGTGAGCACCCAGACCGCTGACGGCGTCGTCAAGAACGGCGTCCACTATCACCAGTTCGACATCGTCATCGTGGGCGCCGGCGGCGCAGGAATGCGTGCGGCGATCGAGGCGGGTCCGGGAGCGCGGACGGCCGTCATCACGAAGCTGTATCCGACGCGCTCGCACACCGGCGCGGCGCAGGGCGGGATGGCCGCGGCCCTCGCGAACGTCGAGGACGACTCGTGGGAGTGGCACACCTTCGACACCGTCAAGGGCGGCGACTACCTCGTCGACCAGGATGCGGCCGAGATCCTCGCGAAAGAGGCGATCGACGCGGTCATCGACCTCGAGAACATGGGCCTGCCGTTCAACCGCACGCCCGAGGGCAAGATCGACCAGCGCCGCTTCGGCGGTCACACGGCCGACCACGGCAAGACGCCCGTGCGCCGTGCGTGCTACGCCGCCGACCGCACCGGACACATGATCCTGCAGACGCTGTTCCAGAACTGCGTCAAGCTCGGCATCAACTTCTTCAACGAGTTCTACGTCCTCGACCTCATCACCGTGAAGGACGCCGACGGCGCGACGCAGGTCGCGGGTGTCGTCGCCTATGAGCTGGCGACCGGCGATCTGCACGTCTTCCACTCGAAGGCCGTCATCTTCGCGACGGGCGGATTCGGCAAGATCTTCAAGACGACGTCGAACGCGCACACGCTCACCGGCGACGGCGTCGGCATCATCTGGCGCAAGGGCCTCCCCCTGGAGGACATGGAGTTCTTCCAGTTCCACCCGACCGGCCTCGCCGGTCTCGGCATCCTCCTCACCGAGGGAGCGCGCGGCGAGGGCGCGATCCTGCGCAACGTCACGGGCGAGCGCTTCATGGAGCGCTACGCCCCCACGATCAAGGACCTCGCACCACGCGACATCGTGAGCCGCTGCATGGTGCAGGAGGTGGCGGAGGGTCGCGGCGCCGGCCCGCACCGCGACTACGTGCTGCTGGACTGCACGCATCTCGGTGCCGAGGTGCTCGAGACGAAGCTCCCCGACATCACCGAGTTCGCGCGCACCTACCTCGGCGTCGACCCGGTCGTGGAGCCCGTCCCGGTCATGCCGACCGCGCACTACGCGATGGGCGGCATCCCCACCAACACCGACGCGCAGGTGCTCAGCGACAACACGACGATCGTCCCCGGTCTGTACGCCGCGGGCGAGTGCGCGTGCGTGTCGGTGCACGGCTCGAACCGCCTCGGCACGAACTCGCTGCTCGACATCAACGTCTTCGGCAAGCGCGCCGGCCGCCACGCGGTCGAGTACGTCAAGACCGCCGACTTCGTGCCGCTGCCCGACGACCCCGCGCGCGAGGTGCGCGAGATGATCGAGGGCCTTCGCAACAACCCGGGCACCGAGCGCATCGCCGTCCTGCGCAAGACGCTGCAGGACGAGATGGACCGCAAGGCCCAGGTGTTCCGCACCGAGGAGTCGCTCAGCGAGGTGCTCGAGGTGATCGAAGACCTCCGCGCCCGCTACCGCAACGTCCACGTCGACGACAAGGGCCGCCGCTACAACACCGACCTCCTCGAGGCGGTCGAGCTCGGGTTCCTGCTCGACATCGCCGAGGTCGTCGTCGTCGCGGCGCGCAACCGCAAGGAGAGCCGCGGCGGCCACATGCGCGACGACTTCCCGGCGCGCGACGACGAGAACTACATGAAGCACACGATGGCGTACCTGACGGGCGACCCGCACTCGTCCAACTCGGAGGACCACATCCGACTCGATTGGAAGCCGGTCGTCGTCACGCGCTACCAGCCGATGGAGAGGAAGTACTGAGATGACCTCGACCGTCCTCGAGACCACCGACGCGCACGACGACGTCGAGCAGTCCCCGGCCGACACCGGCATCCAGTCGTTCCTCGTCACGTTCATCATCCGGCGCTTCGACCCCGAGGTCGATGAGGAGCCGCGCTGGGTCGACTACGACGTCGAGCTCTACTCGACCGACCGCGTGCTCGACGCGCTGCACAAGATCAAGTGGGAGGTCGACGGGTCGCTGACCTTCCGCCGCTCGTGCGCCCACGGGATCTGCGGCTCCGACGCGATGCGCATCAACGGGCGCAACCGCCTGGCCTGCAAGACGCTCATCAAGGACCTCGACATCTCGCAGCCCATCTACGTCGAGGCGATCAAGGGTCTTCCCCTCGAGAAGGACCTCGTCGTCGACATGGAGCCGTTCTTCGCGTCCTACCGCGAGGTGCAGCCGTTCCTCATCTCGGGCACGGCGCCTGAGCCGGGCAAGGAGCGCATCCAGTCGATCGTCAACCGCGAGATCTTCGACGACACGACCAAGTGCATCCTGTGCGCGGCGTGCACGTCGTCGTGCCCGGTGTTCTGGACCGACGGTCAGTACTTCGGCCCCGCCGCGATCGTCAACGCGCACCGGTTCATCTTCGACTCGCGTGACGACGCCGCCCAGGTGCGCCTCGACATCCTCAACGACAAAGAGGGCGTGTGGCGCTGCCGCACGACGTTCAACTGCACCGAGGCGTGCCCCCGCGGCATCGAGGTCACGAAGGCGATCGCAGAGGTCAAGCAGGCCGTGCTGCGCGGGCGGGCCTAGGGCCCGCGAGTGGACGCGTCGCAACGGAGCGATGGTCCGCTGACCAGCAGCAAGACGAACCGGCGGATGCCGCGCCCTGCCCCGCGCGGGCAGTGGAAGCCCGCCCGCGGAGCGGTCACGACCGCGTACGCGGCACAGGGCCTCGGCTACGCCGTCGTGGTCACCTCGCTCCCCGCGCTCAAGGCGCGACAGGACGTCGACGACATGACGGTCTCGTTCATCGTGCTCGGCGTCGCCCTCATGGCCGCAGGCGGGTCGCTCGTGGCGAATGCGGTCGCGGTGCGCTTCGGAAGCCGCGCGGCGCTCACCCTGGGCCTCGCGATCCAGGCGGTCGCGCTGCCGGTCATCGCGGTGCCGACGCCGTTCGGCGTCTTCGTCGCCGCCTGGGCGGTGTTCGGTGTGGGGCTCGGATGCGTCGACGCGTCGGCCGCGATGCAGGGCGTCGCGGTGCAGCGTGCGTACGGGCGCCCCGTGCTCGGAGGCTTCTTCGCGGCCGCGACGGCAGCCGCGATCGGCGGCGCCCTGCTCGTGTCGGTGGTCGCCGCATCCGCCTTCGCCGCCGGCATCGCGCTCGCGTGCGCGGCGGTCGTCGCCCTCGCCGCGGCTGTCATCGTGGCCCGCTTCTCGGCCCGTGAGACGCCTGTCGACCAGGCTCTGCCGCCGGCCGAGCGCACGCGTCTGCCGCGTGCGGGTATCTGGGTGTTCGGACTCGTCGTGCTCGCGATCTTCGTGGCGGACTCGGCCGTGAGCACGTGGAGCACGGTCTACCTGCAGGACGGCCTGTCCGCCCTCGCGTGGGTCGCGCCGCTCGGGTACGCCGCGTATCAGGCGGTCGTGCTCGTGACGCGACTCGTGACGGATCGTCTGCTGTCGGTCGTCGACCGTCGCCGCATCGTCGCGGTCGCCGCGTCCGTGTCGGCGGTGGGGTGCGCGCTCGTCGCGTTCGTGCCGGTGCCGGGCGTCGCGGTCGCGGGCTTCGCTCTCGCGGGTGTGTCGGCAGGCGTGCTCATCCCG
>NZ_DASRXZ010000135.1:0-6957 GCF_035687345.1 Microbacterium sp. | reverse complement strand
ACCCGGGGGCGTCCTCATCCATGAGCGTGAGGCCCCGCACCCACTTGGCGCTCTTCCAGAAGTACAGGTGCGGCACGATGAGCCGTGCGGGGCCGCCGTGCTCGGGATCGAGCGGCTCGCCCTCGAACTCGAACACGACCCACGACTTGCCGTCGAGGAGGTCTTCCATCGGCACGTTCGTCGTGTAACCGCCATACGAATGGGCCATCGCGTACCCGGCATCCGTCTCGACGCCTTCGAAGAGCGTGTCGATCGATACACCGCGCCAGTGGGTGCCGAGCTTCGACCAACGCGTCACGCAGTGGATGTCGGTCGTGATCTCTTCGATCGGGAGCGCCATGAACTCGTCCCATGTCCACGACGTCGCGTCGCCGTTCTCGTTCCGTATCGTGAAGCGCCACTCGCCCGGCTCCACGCGCGGCGTCGGGCCCGCCGACAGCACCGGGAAGTCCTCGGTCAGATACTGTCCGGGCGGCAGCCGCTCATCGCTCTCACGCCGTCGCGCGCCGAATCCTCGAGAGAACACCGCCATGCGCACCTCCGTGCTCGAGTGCCTGCAGGCACACGGTACTGCCCCCGGGAACGTGCGCGCGAGGGGTGATTGCGAAACATTGCGGATGCCGCGACACACGCGACATCGCTTGCCCGCTCCCCCGGCCGCGGGTCTAGTCTGATCGGGTCAACCTTCTCAGGGAATTCCCAGAAAAGAGGTCGTTGTATGTCCACCGCATCCGCAGCCGACAGGACGGCAGTCAACGGCATCCGCACCGCTCTCGGCGTCGGCGGCGTGCTCGCCGTCATCGTCGGCATCCTCATCCTCGTGTGGCCGGCGAAGACGGCGATGGTCGTGACCGCGATCATCGCGATCTACGCGATCGCGGCGGGGCTCGTGTACGCGGGCCTCGGCATCTTCTCGAAGCACAAGGGCGGCTGGGCGCGCATCGGGCACATCCTGCTCGGAGTGCTGTTCATCATCGCGGGCATCGTGGCGCTGTTCAACCTCGGTGCGACGACGGCGTGGCTCGCGGTCTTCCTCGGGATCCTCGTCGGAATCATGTGGATCGTCGAGGGCATCGTGGCGCTGTCGACGCTCGGCGACGCAGCCTCGAAGGCCTGGACGATCTTCTTCGCGATCCTCAGCATCATCGCCGGCATCATCCTGCTGTTCTCGCCGGCGTGGGGCGCCGCGGTGCTGTGGCTGATCCTGGGCATCGCGCTGATCGTGCTCGGCCTGCTCAACATCGTCCGCGCGTTCCGCTTCGGCAAGAACGCCTGACACCCGCACGACGAGAGCCCCCGGAACCGCGTGTTCCGGGGGCTCTTCGCGTAGAGACGTCAGGCGCCTGTCTCGATGGGGAGCTTGCGCTCCCACCAGTCGAGGATCGCCTCGAAGCGCTCGACCCGGTGCCGGGGCTGGCCCGACCGCGAGAGCTCGTGGTTCTCGCCCGGGAAAACGAGCAGCTCGGCGTCGACTCCATTCCGCACGAGGGCGCTGTAGTACCGCGTCGCCTGCTCGAGCGGGCAGCGGAAGTCGAGCTCGGAGTGCATGACGAGCGTCGGCGTGCGCACCTGGTCGACGACGGCCATCGGGCTCTGACGCGCGATCGCCTCCGGGTCGGTGCCGACGTACTCGTCGCCGAAGAACGAGCCGATGTCGCTCGTGCCCTGGAACGACGTCGGGTCGAGGAACCCGCGCTCGACGATCGCCCCGGCGAACCGGTGGTCGTGCGCGATGACCCATGCCGTGAGGTAACCGCCGTACGACCCGCCCATCACGCCCACGCGGCTGCCGTCGAGGGTGGAGTCCGCTGAGATCGCGCCGTCGAGGAAGTCGATGACGTCGGTGAAGTCGACGGTTCCCATGGCCTGACGGATGCTGCGTCCGTGCTCTCGCCCGTACCCGGCCGAGCCGCGCGGGTTGCAGTACACGACCGCGTACCCGGCGTCGACGAGCACCTGCGTCTCGTCGAAGAGGTGCACGCCGTACGACGCGTAGGGACCACCGTGGATCTGCAGGATGACGGGGAACGGTCCTTCGCCCTCGGGCCTGGCGACCCACCCGTGGACGGGGTAGCCGCCGCGCGGATCCACCGTGAGCTCGGTGGGGGCGACGATCCCCGCCGCGGCCGCCCGCGCGCCGAAGGCCGTCAGCGCGCGGGGCGCTGCTCCGCCGCCGCTGAGGAAGAGCTCCCCGTACGACTCCGGCGTCGCGGCGGCGGCCACGATGCGATCGCCTGCGGCGTCATGGCCGCCCACCTCGACGTCACCGCCGAGCACCTCGGTCACGGCACCGTCGCGGGTGACGCGGAGCAACCGCACACGACCGCGTGTGCGGTCCTGCACGAGGAAGTCGTCGCCGAGCGGGGTGATGTGGCTGCCGACCTCGCCGAGGTCGACGGTCTCCGCATCCGTCACGCGTCGCGGGCCGTCGGCCTCGAGCACCCACAGCGACGTGATCGGCGCCACGAAGTCCACGCCGTCGGGCCCGACGTCGTCGCCGAGGAACGCGATCGTGCCGTCGTCTGCGACCACGACGCCGCCGATGCCGAGGTTGGCGTCGCGGCCGACGAGCTCGCGCTCACCCGAGCCGTCGATGCGCACCGCGATGAGCGGCGAGCGGAGGTCGCGACGCACGCGCTCGATCTCGTCGACGGTCGTGAGGATCTCGTCGCCCGAGAACGCGATGCCCGAGTGCGAGCGCCGGCCGTCCGTGAGCTGCGTCGCCTCGGCCGCGACGATCCTCTTCTTCGGCGGTTCCTCGCCCTCGGGGACCACCGCGGGAGCGGGCTCGTAGAAGGGCTCGGAGTCCGTCTGCGGCGCCGCGACGACGAAGACGTGTGCGGGGCGGTCGGCGATGTAGCCGAGGCCGTTCGCGTGCCACCGGACTCCCGTGATGCGGCGCGGGGCCTCGGCGTTGGCGTCGAGGCCCTCCACGCTGCCGTAGCGGCCCTTCTCGGGCACGCGAGCTGTGAAAGCGAGCAAGCTGCCGTCGGGCGACCAGTCGAAGTCGCCGACGCCCAGCGGGGCATCCGTGGCCTGCACCGGCTCACCGCCGGTCGCGTCGACGACGAACAGCTGCGGCTTGCCTTTGGCATCGAGCCTCGTGAACGCGATGCGCGTGCCGTCGGGTGACAGCCGAGGCGATCCGTCGGCCTTGCCTCGCGTCAGGCGGCGGGGTGTTCCGTCCGGCAGGTCGACGCGCCACAGCTGGCCGACGTTGCTGTTGGCGGCGATGTCGGGGCGCGACGTGGCGAACACCGCGAACGATGCGTCCGGGGCGATCGTGGGCCGCCCGACCGAGATGAGGGCATCGATGTCTTCGGCGCGCATATCACTCCCCCGCGAACGAGCTGATGTCGCCCACGAGGCGCGTGTTGTCGTCGGGGATCGGGTCGACCGCGGCCTGAGCGACCTCGGCGGCGAACTCCGACACGTTGTAGAGGCGTCCGGCCGATTCGCGGCGCGAGGCGATCGCACCGGGGTTCGCCCGCTCGAGCAGGGTCGCGGTGATCGTGCCCTCGATCATGTCGCCCGAGACGACGACGAATCCGATGCCGCGCTCCGCGAGCTCGGGGATGCGCTCGCGCAGGGCGTCCTCGCCCGCACGCTTGGACAGCGCCACCGGCTCGTACTCCGGCATCGTCGGCGTCGTGCGGATGAAGTGCGCCTGGCGACTCGTGACGAACACCACGCGCGATCCGTCGCGCAGGAGCGGCAGTGCCGCGTCGAGCACACGGAGCTGCGCGTCGCGGTTGAGCCGCAGCGCGTAGTCCTCGCCCATGCCCGACTCCATGCCGCCGGACGCATTGAGCACGAGGATGTCGAGCCCGCCGAACGCGCGCTCGACCTCGGCGAACATCGCCGCGACGGAGTCCTCGTCGGTGAGGTCGGCGCCGACGACGAGCACCTGCACGCCGAGCTCGCGGAGCTCGTTCGCGAGCTTCTCGGCGCGCGGCGCCTTGTTCCGGTAGTTGATGACGACGTCTGCGCCGGCCTGCGCGAGATAGCGCGCGGTGTCGGCGCCGATGCCGCGCGAGGACCCGGTGACCAGAGCGGTCTTGCCGCGCAGCGAGTCGGGGGCCAGAGGCTGTGACATGGGGCACTCCTGGGGAATCGGATGCCGCGGCACACGGCGCCGGGCGGTCTCGACCCTATCAAGCGGCGTTCCGCTCACCGCCGGTGTTAGTGTTCAAGCAGGCCGACCGGACGGGAGGGGCGATGCTGCCGGATCTCACGCAGTACACGTGGATCGCATGGCTCGTCCTGGCGCTGTTGTTCATCATCATCGAGCTGCTCACGCTCGAGTTCACGTTCCTCATGCTCGCGGCCGGTGCGCTCATCGGAGGCCTCGGCGTCTGGCTGGTCGGCGGCCCTTGGTGGCTGCAGATCGCGGTTGCAGCGACGCTCTCCGTCCTCCTGCTCTTCACGATCCGGCCGCTCCTGCTGCGCACGCTGCGTCGCAGCTCCGAGCTCGTCAAGACGAACGTCGACGCGCTGCCCGGCCTCGGCGCGCGAGTGACCGTCCGCTTCGTCGACGGCAACGGGTCGGTGCGCCTCGACAACGGCGAGACGTGGACCGCGCTGCTCGCACCCGGCCACGAGTCCGCATCGCTCGATGTCGGTGACCGTGTCGTGGTCGCGGCCGTCCGCGGAGCAGTCGTCGAGGTCACGCCGGTCGCCGCGTCGTCTTCCCCGCCCTCTCCCCCCGCACCCGACGAAGGGCTCCCCACATGAACACCGTCGATCCCGGCGCCTTCATCGGCCAGATCTTCATCATCGTCCTGCTGATCGTCCTGGCGATCTTCGTGGTCGTCGTGATCTTCCGGTCCATCCGGATCATCCCCCAGGCGTACGCGGGTATCGTCGAGCGTCTGGGCCGCTACCAGCGCACGCTGCAGCCCGGCCTGAACCTCCTCGTGCCGTTCATCGACCGGCTCCGCCCGCTCGTCGACATGCGCGAGCAGGTCGTCTCCTTCCCTCCGCAGCCGGTCATCACCGAAGACAACCTGGTCGTGTCGATCGACACCGTCGTGTACTTCCAGGTCACGGACGCGCGCGCCGCGACGTACGAGATCGCGAACTACCTGAGCGCTGTCGAGCAGCTCACGACCACCACACTCCGTAACGTCGTCGGCGGCCTGAACCTCGAAGAGGCGCTCACAAGCCGCGACGAGATCAACGGCCAGCTGCGCGTCGTGCTCGACGAGGCGACCGGCAAGTGGGGCCTGCGCGTATCCCGCGTCGAGCTCAAGGCGATCGACCCGCCCCTGTCGATCCAGGACTCGATGGAGAAGCAGATGCGCGCGGAGCGCGACCGTCGCGCCGCTATCCTCACCGCCGAGGGCACGAAGCAGTCGGCGATCCTCGAAGCCGAGGGTATGCGTCAGGCCGAGATCCTCCGCGCCGAGGGCGACAAGCAGGCCGCGGTGCTGCGCGCCCAAGGCGAGGCGGAGGCCATCGAGACGGTGTTCAACGCGATCCACGTCGGCGACCCCGACGACAAGCTCCTCGCGTACCAGTACCTGCAGACGCTGCCGAAGATCGCCGAGAGCCCGTCGAGCAAGCTCTGGATCATCCCGAGCGAGTTCACCGAGGCGCTCAACGGAATCGGACAGGCGTTCGCCGGCCGGGCCACGGGCGGCGGTGGCGGTGCCGCCGACTCCTCCACGCCCCGACGCTCGTCCTTCACCGCGGCGCACTCGACGGCGGAAGAGGCGGTCGCCGCCGCGCACGAAGCCGCCTCGGAGGCGGACGAGATCGCGAGCGAGGCGCGCGCCGACGTGAGCGGCAGGCTCGCCGGCGAGCGCCATGCCGCCCCGTCCGCGTCGGCCACCCCGCCTCTGCCGGAGATGGACATCCCGCCCGTCCCGCCGCTTCCTCCCGTCCCGCCCGCTCCGCCGACGAGTGACGCCGGGGGCGACACCGACGAGACGAACCGCGAGGCGGATGCCGGCGCCTGAGCGGCCGGACCCCGGGGCGCGGCATCCGTGGTTCACCGCCACCGACGCGCCGCGAGTGCTCGCCCACCGGGGTCTCGTCGTGCCCTCCGACGCGCGTGACGGCGTCGTCGAGAACTCCTTCGCGGCCGTCGCCGCCGCGCACGCAGCCGGGGTGACCTATGTCGAGTCGGACTGCCACCTCACCGCCGACGGAACCGTCGTGCTGTTCCACGACGAGAGCCTCGTCCGCGTCACGGGCGATCCGCGCACCGTGGCCCAGGTGACGACGCGCGAGCTCGAGGGACTCATGGAGTCGCGCGGCGGCCTGATCACGCTTGAGCAGGCGCTCGAGGCGTTTCCGACCCTGCGGTTCAACCTCGATGTGAAGGCAGCGGATGCCGCGACCCCCGTCGGTCGCCTCGTGGCGAAGCACGGCGACCGCGTGCTCGTCACGAGCTTCTCGGACGCGCGTCGACGCGAGGCGCTGCGCACGGCGGAGGCGGGCGGCGGCATCCGTCCCGCGACCTCCCCCGGCACCGAGACCGTCGCGCGCCTCCTGTCGGCCCTCGCGGTGCGTTCGGAGCGGCTCGTGAGACGCGCCCTCGCGGGCGTCGACGCGCTTCAGGTGCCCGAGCGTCGAGGTGCTCTGCGAGTCGTCACTCCGCGGCTCGTGGCGGCCGCCCACCGGCACGGGGTCGAGGTCCACGTGTGGACCGTCAACGATCCCTCCGACATGCGCAGACTCGTCGGAATGGGGGTCGACGGGATCGTCACGGACCGCGCCGACATCGCCCTCGACGCGTTGGCGTGAACCGGCCGATTCCCCGGCTGTGCATCGACTGTGAAAGGCCCGCTCGCGGGCTGTGAAAGCCCCCGTTCAGGCCGCCGTTCGGAGTATCCGCACAGGTCGCTTCGTTATACCTCTATAGCGACGAGAGGACCACACAATGGCAGACCGCAGCCTGCGCGGCATCCGGATCGGCGCCCAGAGCTTACAGAGCGAAGAGGGCGTCGTCTT
>NZ_DASRXZ010000134.1:0-70608 GCF_035687345.1 Microbacterium sp. | reverse complement strand
TCCGCCGCGCGACCCGGAGCTCGCCGCCGAGCTGGCGGAGCTGCGCGTGCTGCGCGCGGAGCAGTCCGACGGTGACTGGCTCGGCGAGGGCCGGGCGGCGCAGCTCCGCGACAGCATCCGCGAGCGCCAGTGGTCGCGCGTCGGGGGAGGCCCCCAGCGCGTCGCGCTCGATGACGTGCAGAGCGCGTTGACACCCCGCGAGGCGGTGATCTCGATCGTCTTCGACGGGCGGGGCCTGAGCGGTGTCGTGGCGACAGGGTCGTCGCGTGCCATCGTGCCCCTCGACTGGGACGGCGTCCGCGCCGCCTTGAAGGGCCTGCGCGCCGACCTCGACATGTCCGCATCGCTCATCGCCGGGCCTCTGGCGGGCGTCGTGCGCGATGCGCTCGACGGTCGCCTCGCCCGTCTGTCGCGGCTGCTCCTCGCGCCCACGCTCCGCGCCGCGGGCGACGTCGATCGCGTCGTGATCACGACGCCCGGCGTGCTCGCGGGGATCCCGTGGATGATGCTCCCCGATGCGGCGGGGCGCGCGATCACGCTCGCGCCCTCTGTGTCGTTCTGGGTGACCTGGCGCTCCGCGCCCGCGGGCGCCCGGTCATCCGCGGGCTTCGTTGTCGGTCCGCGCGTGGCGCGCGGCGACGAGGAGACCGATGCCGCGGCCCGCTCCTGGCCGAGTGCCCGAATCGTGCGCGGAAGGGAGGCGGACGCCGCATCCGTCACCGACCTCGCCGCACACGTCGACGTGCTGCACATCGCCGCCCACGGCCACCACGCCGTGGACAACCCCATGTTCTCCGGTCTTGAACTCGCCGATGGGACGCTCTTCGGCTACGACATCGACCTCATCCCGCGGATCCCCGACACGGTCGTGCTCTCGGCGTGCGAGGTGGGGCGGTCGTCCGTGCGGTGGGGCGAGGAGGCGATCGGCATGACACGCATCTGGCTGCACGCGGGAACTCGGTGCGTCATCGCTGCGCCGGTCGTGGTCGCCGATGACGTCGCCTGCGAGCTGCTCGGCGCGATGCACGAGGGGCTCGCGGCGGGCGTCCCGCCGGCTGTCGCGCTCGCCGAGGCATCCGCCCGTACCGGGCTCGTCGCCCCGTTCCAAGCCCACGGAGCGGGATTCTGAAGAGATTTCCGACCTCGATGTATCAAGCGCCCGGGGAGGCGCTCCGACATCGTGGAACGACGCTTGCATGGAGCCTCGGCCAGGCTCCGTCTGGGGATGCGTTGCGATCGACTGGGGGTGCCGGGTTCGGGAATGCCATGGCACTCGGTCGCGAAGGCGCCGATCCGAGGGGGGTGCCGCAGGGGTCAGGCGGCGGCGCCCCCTTCTTCTGTGCTTCTGCGCGGCCTCTCTGCGACGGGTCAGCGAGACGAGTTCGCCGTGCGGCCGCGCACGATTCCGACGAATGTGTCGACGAGCGGGGTCGTCCTGTCGGCGGGCCACGCGAGGGCGACGGTCGATGTCGGGCCGTCGCGAAGCGGGCGATGCTCGACGTCACGGCGGTGGTGCAGGCGCGCGAGCGACATCGGCACGATGACGATGCCGACGCCTGCCGCGACGGTCGCGATCGCCTGCTCGGTGTCGTCCGGCGGATCGAATGACGCCGCGGCGGCGCCCGGCACCTCGACGCGGAGGACGTCGTCGCGCGGGACGATCACGACCTCACCCGCGAGGTCGTCGAGCTCGAGCACGTCGGCGGCGGTCAGGTGGGACTCCTTCGACACGACGACGACAGGCACCTCGTCGTACAGCGGGAGGACGTGGAGACCCTCGCGATCCATCGGCAGACGCACGAGGGCGGCGTCGAGGGGTGGTTCCTCCGCGTCGGGGTCCCGCGGCGCCAGCAGCTCATCCCGCTGCGTCGCGACCGAGATGTGCCGGAGCTCGAGCGGGACCTCGGGCACGCGCTCCCGCCACGTCGCGATCCACTTGCCCGGAGTCGCGCCGGCGATGGCCCCGAGCGTGAAACGGGCGGGCCGGATCGGCTCTTCGGCGGCCTCAGGTGCCGTCCTCGGCCGGTTTCGGCGCGGCGCTTTCACGGAGGGCTTGCCCTTCGCGCCGGAACGAGCCGCCGGCGGCCGCCGCCCTCGCCCCGAACCGCGCCCACGCGCGCCGGAGCCGCCGCCCTTCGCCATGTCGCCAGCGTAGCCCGGGCGGTATCGTTCGCTCATGGTGCCGATCCTCGCCACGGCGTTCGCCGCGCTCGCGGCCCTCCTGCACGTGTACATCTTCGTGATGGAGAGCGTGCAGTGGACGCAGCCTCGCATCTGGAAGCGCTTCGGCGTCCCCGACCAGGCGACCGCGGATGCGACGAAGCCGATGGCGTACAACCAGGGCTTCTACAACCTGTTCCTCGCGATCGGCGCGATCCTCGGCATCGTCCTGTTCTGGGCCGGAGACGCCGGCACCGTCGCCGGCATCGCGGGCCGCACGCTCGTGCTCTTCAGCCTCGGCTCGATGGTCGCGGCCGCGCTGGTGCTCGTCACGACGGGCTCGAAGTACATGCGGGCGGCTCTCATCCAGGGCACGCTGCCGCTCATCGGATTCGTGCTCTTCCTGTTCGCGTGACGCGGCTTCGGAGGCATGCGAAACGCTCGCCCAGCCTCGGCCCTCCCGGACCGTTCGCTGAGCGAGCGAAAGCGAGATGAAGCGGCTGCCGTCAGGCGGCCAGTCGCAGACCGCGACGGTCGGTGGCGACCCTCTCGCCGTCGGCGATCGTCTCGTCGTCGCCGATGAGCGAACCGACGGCGACGCGTGCGCCGCTTCCGACGTGAGTGCGAACACCGATCTTCGCGCCGGCGCCGATAGCGGCACCGGGACCGATGTGCGCGTGGGGGGCGATCTGCGCGTCGGGGCCGATGACGGCATCCGTCTCGACCCAGGCTCCGCGTCCGACGTGCGCGCCGGCGGCGATGTGCACACCGGGCTCGACGTACGCGCCGGCCTCGACAACGGCGCTCGGGTGCACCTTCGCGCCGTTCGCGATCAAGCCACGACCGTTGACATGCTTGCGATACCGCAGGATCTCACCGCGGTCGTTCTCGATGTCGACGTAGTTCTTGCCCACATTCCCCTCCTGCGGCACCATTCGATGCCACGTGGGAGATAACGGAATCCCGGCCTGATTCATTCCCTCGCAACGATTCGATGCGCAGATTTCCGCGCTGACCCGGGGTCTTACGGTTGGCAGCGCGGACACCAGAAGACGTTGCGCTCGCGGGTCGGATCCGCGCCGAGCGAGCCGCGCCGGATGAGGGTCCCGCAGCGGCGGCACGGGCGACCGTCGCGGCCGTACACCCACGTCGTCCGCCCGGGGCGCGTGTCGCCGGTGAACGTGCGGTCGCGGCGGTCGCGATTGGCGCGGATCATGCGGGCACCGAGGTCGACGGCGGCTGCGGCATCCGTCTGGTTCGCGGGGGTGTCGGGGCGGATGCCGCGCACGAACAGGATCTCGTTGACGTACTCGTTGCCGAATCCGGCGACGTTCCGCTGGTCCTGCAGGGCGACGTGCATCGCACGCGTGTCCGCGGCGATGCGCCGCGCGGCCTCGGCGGGATCCCAGTCGTCCGAGAGGGGGTCGGGGCCGAGATACCCGACGAGGGTCTCCTCTTCGGAGGTCGGCACGAGCGCGATCTCGGCCAGGTCGAAGCCCACGGTCTCAGCGCCGCCGCGTGGTCCTTCGGCGGAGACGACGGCGCGTGCCTTGAACGACGGCTTCCGCCAGCGCTCGCCGGGACGGTAGACGTGCCACTCGCCCTCCATCTTGAGGTGCGTGTGCAGCGTCCAGTCGCCGATGCGGTGCAGCAGATGCTTGCCGCGCGCGACCACGTCGTGCACCGTCTCGCCGCGCAGGTCGGCGGCGGCGACTCGCGGCACACGCAACTCGAATCGCGTGACGGTGCCACCCGCGAGGGCGTCGTCGAGCCGCCGCGCAGTGCGATGGACGGTGTCGCCCTCAGGCATCCGTCCGCGCCCCGGTCATCGCCGACGCCCGTTCGCGTCGCAACGTGAGTCCGCGCGGCGATTCGACGAATCCCGCGTCGCGCAAAGCGCGGCCGACCGCCGTGCCGTAGACGAACGCCCCGTTGACCTGCTCGATCGTGAGGGTGTCGAGCCCGCGGCGCCGAGCCGTGTCGGCGAGGCTCTTCGTCGCCGCCTGCAGCCGTGCCTCGTCGTCGGTGAACGCCAGCGCGGACTTGCCGCCGCGTTCGAGATAGAGCGTGAGAACGCCGTCGACGAGCACGACGAGCCCGCCCGCCTTGCGCCCGGGACGGTGCGACACGCCTTCGAGCGCCGGCCACGGGAGGGCCGCACCGTACGGGTTGGCGGGGTCGGTCGCTGCGAGCGTGATCGCGGCGAGGGGTGGCGGGTCGGCGACCGCGGCGAACTCGCGCAGCCGATCGATGGTGGCGGATGCCGCGAACTGCGCCGCCCCGAGCTTCTCGATGAGGTATCCCCGGCGGCAGTGCCCGGCCTCCTCGAATCCGGCGAGCACGCGGTATACCTGCGCGAACCCGCCCGGAACGCCCTCTGACTGAACGGATCCACGCGTGACGACGCCGTACCTGTCGAGGAGCAGGCTCCCCGCGGCCGTCGCGCGGAGCGCCGCATCCGGCTCGGGTTCGGGGAGCAGCGACCAGCGTCCGCCGATCGAGGGAGGTCGCGGTGGGGCGCTCGAGGCCACGCGCGCGAGCGTCGCGCCGCGGTACATGCGCCCGCGCGGCGTGCGCCGCGAGACCCGGTGCGCCTGGGAGCCCTGACCGATGAGCGTGCGGACGGGGGCGAACGTGTCGTTCGTGACGCGACCCGACCACGTGAGGTTCCACAGCGCCTCGACGACGGACTGCTCGTTCTCGGCATCCGCGAGCTGGCGCAGCTGCGCGGCGAAGTATGCGCCGCCGGCGCGCAGCATCTCGACGATGCGCTCCTCGAGACTGCCGGCCGCCGGTGCGAGCTCGTCGTCGGGCGGCGCGATCGTGAGGGTGACGGCGTCGGCGGGGTGGAGCGCGATCCAGCCGTCGCGTCCGGGCAGGGCGCCGTGGCCCGACCAGATGACCTCGCCGCTCGCCGTGAGCTCGTCGAGATACGTGGGGGAGTAGTCGGCGACACGCGACGGGAGGATGAGCGACTCCCACGCGCTCGCCGGGATGGGCACGCCCGCGAGCTGCTCGATGACCGCGGCCACGCCGTCGATGCCCTCGAGCGGACGCGTGACGTGCTGCCACACCGGCAGGAACCGCGCGAACGCGTCGGGCGGCACGGGCTCGACGCTGCCCCGGATCGCGGCGAGCGAGCGCATGCGCAGGCGACGAAGCACTTCCGAGTCGCACCACTCCGTCTCATCGGCGGTGCCGTCCTGCGCGGGGGTCGTCGTCGGCTCGGGCAGGAAGAACCCGCTCGCGATGCGCCCCTGCGATTCGAGCCGCTGGAGCGTCTGCCGCGCGACCGCGACGCCGATGCCGAGGCGGTCCGCGACGGCGGTCGCCGCGAACGGACCGTGCGTGCGCGCGAAGCGTGCGACGAGGTCGCCCATCGGGTCGGCGACCGGTTCGACGAACGCCGTCGGCACGCCGATGGGGAGCGCGACGCCGAGTGCGTCGCGCAGACGCCCGGCATCTTCGATCGCCGCGTATCGGGCGACGCCGGCGATCGTGACGGCGATCGCGCGCTTGCTCTGCACGAGCGCGTCGAGGTGTGCGGATGCCTCGGCCTCCGTCGCAGAGGGAGTGTCCGTCGCCGGGCGGCCACTCTCCGCGGGCTGCGAATCCGGCTCGGGCTCTCGGTCGGGGGAACTCGACTCGGGGACCTCGTCCGCTCCCCGTTCCGCGACCTGCCCGTCGGGTGACTCCGCCTGCAGCCGCGCGGCGACCTCGGCCGCGTCAAGCGGCCCGAGCATCCGCAGCAGGTCGGCGACGCCCTCGACGCCGCGCACGCGCCGGTCGGGTGCCAGGCGCTGGGCCTCGCGCTCGAACTGGGCGATCACGTCGGGGTCGAGCAGCTCGCGCATCTCGACCTTGCCGAGCAAATCGCTCAAGAGGGCAGGGTCGACCGAGAGCGCGGCCGCGCGGCGTTCGGCGAGCGGCGAGTCGCCCTCGTACATGAACGCACCGACGTATCCGAACAGCAGATCGCGCGCGAACGGCGACGGCTGCGCGGTCGTCACCTCGATGAGCCGGATGCGGCGGTCCCCGATATCGCGCGCGATGCGCAGCAGCGACGGCACGTCGTAGACGTCCTGCAGAACCTCGCGGAGGGTCTCGAGGATGATCGGGAAGGTCGGGTATCGTCGTGCGACCTCGAGCAGTTGGGCCGAGCGCTGCCGCTGCTGCCACAGCGGACTGCGGCGGTTGGGGTTCGTGCGGGGGAGCAGGAGCGCCCGCGCGGCGCACTCGCGGAACCTCGAGGCGAACAGCGCCGATCCGCCGACCTCTTCGGTCACGATCTGCTCGAGCTCGTCGGGTTCGAAGACGAACAGCTCGGCGCCCGGCGGTTCGGCCGTGGCATCCGGAACCCTCGCGATGATCCCGTCGTCGCTCGCGACCGCGGATCCTTCGACCCCGAGCCGCTCGCGAATCCGCGCGTTGACGGCGAGCGCCCACGGGGCATGGACCTGCATGCCGTACGGGGAATGCAGGATCACGCGCCAGTCGCCGACCTCGTCGCGGCCGCGTTCGACCGTCAGCGTGCGGTCGGTCGGGAGCGTGCCCGTCGCCTCGCGCTGCTCGGCGAGGTAGGAGAGGAGGTTCCCGATCGCGTTCTCGTCGAGCCCGGACTCGCGCAGTCGCTCGATCGCCTTCTCAGCGGGTGCCGACGACACCTCGCGCGAGAACTTCCCGAGGGCTTCGCCCAGCTCCGCCGGGCGCCCGATGCCGTCGCCGTGCCAGAACGGCACCTTGCCCGGCTGCCCGAACGCGGGCACGACGTTCACGCGATCGTGCGTGATCTCGACGATGCGCCAGCTCGTGGTGCCGAGCGTGAACACGTCGTTGACGCGCGACTCGTACACCATCTCCTCGTCGAGCTCGCCGACCCGCGCGTTGCGGCTCTCGCCGGCGACGTACACGCCGAACAGGCCGCGGTCGGGAATCGTGCCGCCGCTCGTGACGGCGATCCGCTGCGCACCGGGCCGGCCGAGGAGCACGCCCTGGTCGCGGTCCCACACGACGCGCGGCCGCAACTCGGCGAACTCGTCGGAGGGGAAGCGTCCTGCGAGCAAGTCGAGCGTCGCCTCGTACGCCGACCGCGGCAGCGTGCGGAACGGCGCGCTGCGCTTCACCGTCTCGTACCAGCCCTCGACATCGAGCGGGCCGACGGAGGATGCGGCGACCGTCTGCTGCGCGAGGATGTCGAGCGGGTTCTGCGGCACCGCGATCGCCTCGATCTGCCCCGCGAGCATGCGCTCGGTGACGATCGCGGTGTGGAGCACGTCACCGCGGTGCTTCGGGAAGAGCGCGGCGCGGCTCACCTCGCCGACCTGATGGCCGGCTCGGCCGACTCGCTGCAGACCGGATGCCGCAGACGGCGGCGCCTCGACCTGGATCACGAGGTCGACGGCGCCCATGTCGATGCCGAGCTCGAGGCTGCTCGTCGCGACGACGCACTTGAGCACCCCGGACTTGAGCTCGTCCTCGACGATCGCCCGCTGTTCCTTCGACACCGATCCGTGGTGCGCCTTCGCGAGCACAGGCGGCGCCCCGGCGGTCGCACCGGCCTGCGCCATCATCGCCGCGGGCGGAGGCTGCCTCGACTCGGTCCCTGAGCTCGCGGAAGAGAGGCCGAGACGCTCCGCGTAGATCTCGTTGAGGCGTCCCGTCAACCGCTCGGCGAGGCGTCGCGAGTTCGCGAACACGATCGTGGACCGGTGCTGGAGGATGCGGTCGACGATCGCCTCTTCGACATGCGGCCACACAGAGCCCGTGATCTCGGTCGCCGAGGGTGCGCGCGAACTGGATCCGTCGGAGAACCAGTCCTCGGGGTCGGGCTCGGGAGCGCCGCGCCTCCTCTCGCGCGCTTCGCGTCCTCCCTCGGCACCCGGGGAGGCGGCCCCGTCGCCATCCGCCTCCGCGGGCGCCCACGCATCCGCATCGACACCTGGCGGGGGTGGCGGGTTGCTCAGGTCGTCGATCGGGACGACCACCCGCAGATCGAACGCCTTCGTCGCGCGCGGCGCGACGATCTCGACCGGCTGCGCCCCACCCAGGAACCGCGCGACCTCGTCGATGGGGCGGACCGTCGCCGAGAGCCCGATGCGTTGGACGGGTGCGAAGTCCGCGAGCCCCGCCGACTCGGCGAACCCGCGCCGCAGGTCGTCGAGCCGCTCGAGGCTGACCGCGAGGTGCGCGCCGCGCTTGGTGGCTGCGACCGCGTGGACCTCATCGACGATGACCGTGTGAACGCCGCGCAGGGTGTCGCCCGCCTGACTCGTGAGCATGAGGTACAGCGACTCGGGCGTCGTGATGAGGATGTCGGGCGGATCCGCGACGAGCTTGCGCCGGTCGCTCGACGTCGTGTCGCCCGAGCGCACGCCGACCGAGACATCCGGCACGGCGATCCCCAAGCGCCGCGCCGATTGGCCGATGCCGACGAGAGGGGAGCGCAGGTTGCGCTCGACGTCGACGCCGAGGGCCTTGAGCGGGGAGATGTACAGGACCCGTGTGGCCGAATCCGTGCGGCGAGCGCGCCCCCGGCCCGTGGGCTGCGGCGCAGGGGTCACCTGCTTCTCATGGAAGATGCGGTCGATCGCCCACAGGAACGCCGAGAGCGTCTTGCCCGACCCGGTCGGGGCGACGACGAGCGCGTGCTTGCCGGCCGAGATCGCCTTCCACGCGCCCACCTGGGCGTCGGTCGGCCGCGCGAAGGCGCCACGGAACCAGTCCTGCGTGGCAGGACCGAACCGTTCGAGCACGTCGCCCACGCATCCATCTTGGTCGCCCCCGGCGACATCGGGGCAGGGGTTGCGCGATGCCCAGCGGGATCCCAGCGGCACGGCCGCGCCGCGCCGCGGCATCCGGTTCTGGCCATCCCGGCCTCGCCGGGCGGACAATGGGGCATGGCCGAGATCAAGACCAAGCCCACGGATGCCGACGTCCGCGAGTTCCTCGAGGGCGTGACCCCCGCGAAGCGGCGAGAGGACGGGCTGGCGCTCGCCGAGATCTTCCGCGAGGTGACGGGCGAGGACCCCGTGATGTGGGGTCCGTCGATGGTGGGCTACGGCGCCTACCGCTACGTGTCGCCCGCCGACCCGCGTACGCGCGGCGACTGGCCGAAGGCGGCGTTCTCGCCGCGCAAGGCGCAGCTGTCGCTGTACGGGCTCAAGGATCTGCCCGAGGGCGCCGCGCTGCTGCCGAAGCTCGGGACCTACACCGAGGGCGCCGGGTGCGTGTACGTGAAGAAGCTCGAGGACGTCGACGTCGACGTCCTGCGGCGGCTCATCGCGATCGCGTGGTCTCGCGGGGACGACCCCGTGCCCGGGGAGTAGGCCGTTCGCCTGCGCTGGCCTTTCTCACGGAGTGGGACTAGGCTAGGAGGTTCTTTGCCGCTTCCGGCCAAAGAGGAGGAGTCGACGATGAGCAACGTGACGGAACCCGTCTGGATGACCCCCGCGACGCTGGCGTCGCTCGAAGAGGAGCTCGCCGAGCTCGTCGCGCAGCCCGACGCCGACCAGGCCCGCGTCATCGAGCTGCGCGAGCTCATCCGCCGCGCCGTCGTCGGCCCGAAGCCCGACGACGGGCTGGTCGAGCCCGGCATGATCGTGTCGGTCCGCTTCGAGGCGGACGGCTCGGTCGAGAGGTTCCTGCTCGGCAGCCGCGAGCTCGTGCGCAACGACCAGGGCGTCGACCTCGACGTCTACTCGCCGACGTCCCCACTCGGCGCCGCGATCAGCGGCCGGCACGTCGGCGACACGGTCACCTACACGGCACCCTCGGGCGCCTCGCTCACGGTGACGATCCTCGAGACGCATCCGTTCGGCTGAGGCTTGCGGGCGCGGCACCCGGATCGCATGGATCCGGATGCCGCGCTGTGTCACCTCTCGGTGAGCATCCCGTCGGCGCCGAGCTCGAGCACGAGATCGACCCCGAGCCGTTCGAGGAACACGTCGTCGTGGCTCACCACGAGGACGGCTCCGCGATAGGAGGCCAGCGCGCCGACGAGCTGGTCGACCGTGTCGAGGTCGAGGTTGTTCGTCGGCTCGTCGAGCACGAGCAGCTGCGGAGGCGGATCGGCCAGCAGCAGCCGTGCGAGAGCGACGCGGAATCGCTCGCCGCCCGACAGTGTGCCGACCGGTCTCTCCACCGTGGCGCCCCTGATGAGGAACCGCGCGAGGCGGTTGCGCAGCTCGACCGTGCCGATGCTCTGCGCGACGGCCGCGACGTTCTCGAGCACGGATGCCCCGTCGTCGAGCCCGTCGATGCGCTGCGGCAGGTAGCCGATGCGGTCGGTGTGAGCGACCGCGCGTGAAAGCGCCGGGCCGAACTGGCGTTCAGCCCCTCCTACAGCCCCCGCCGAGCCCATCGAGCCCGGCGGATTCACCGCGCTCCCGACCAGACGCTCCAGCAGGGTCGTCTTGCCGACCCCGTTCGGACCGATCAGCGCGACGCGCTCGGGCCCCTGCACGATCCAGGAGTGGCGGGCGTCGCTGATCGTCGCGATGCGGCGACCCGAGGGCACGCCCGGGTCGGGCAGGTCGATCTTGACGATCGCGTCGTCGCGCACGCGCCGCTCGGCGGCGTCGAGCGCCTCGCGGGCGGTCGCCTCGCGATCGGCCTTCTCCCCGCGGAGCTTGCCCGCCGACACCTGGGCCGCGCGCTTCCTGGCGTTCATGACGATCCTCGGCTCGCGTTTCTCGGCGTAGGCCTTCTGACCCATCTGCCTGCGGCGCGAGATCGTGGTCTCGGCCTCGATGCGCTGGCGCTTCTCGCGGCGCAGCGCCTGGGCGGCGGCGCGCTCGGCCTGGCGGGCGGCGTCCTGCTCGGTCTCGAGCCACACCCTCCATTCGGAGTACGGGCCGCCGAACACGGAGAGCTCGTTCGCGTAGAGCTCCGCGGTCTCGTCCATGAGGTCGAGCAGCGCGACGTCGTGACTCACCACGATCAGCGTGCCCCGCCACGAGCGCACCATGTCGTACAGACGTGCGCGCGCGTCGCGGTCGAGGTTGTTCGTCGGCTCGTCGAGCAGCGCGATGGGTGCGCGTTCGCCGGCAGACCGCAGGCGGATGCCCGCGATCGCGGTGAGCACGGCTTCGCCGCCCGACAGCTCGCCGACGCGGCGGTCGAGCATCTCGGGCGCGAGCCCCGCCTCGGCGAGGGCGGCGTGCGCCCGCGCCTCGACGTCCCAGTCCGTCCCGACCGCGTCGAAGTGACGTGGGTCGGCGTCTCCGGCCTCGATCGCCCGCAGCGCGCGCAGCGCGTCGCCGATTCCGAGCACGTCGAACACCGGTCGGTCGACGTCGAGCGTCAGCCGCTGCGGCAGGTATGCGGCGTCCGCCCCCGCCTCGATGCGACCCGAGGTGGGTGCGAGCTCGCGGGCGATGAGCCGGAGCAGCGTGGACTTGCCGGCGCCGTTGCGGCCGACGAGACCCGTGCGCCGAGAGCCGAACGCTCCCGAGACGTCGGTGAGTGCGGCCGTGCCGTCGGGCCACGTGAACGACACGCGGTCGAGCACGACAGAGGGTGTGAGGGTGTTGGTGGTCATGGGGTCTCCTTCGTCAGTCAGGCGCTGACGTCGGAGTCCACGAGGGCCCACGGATGCCGGGCATGCAGAAGCCCGGCGGAGGGCGTGAGATCGACGGTCAGCGCGGTGCGGTTTTCAGCGGCGCGCGGACACGTCGAAGGTGGCTGCGGAAGCGGCCATCCGGTTCCTGAGCCGCAGCCGGAGGCTGCGTGTCGAAGGATCGACGGATCAGCGCGGAATCACTGCGCGTTCGCGACGATCTCTGTCACTGTCTTTCCTCACGCTCGGGACAAGGACGCGGGCCAGCCTAGCGGACATCCGCGTCCGATGGTCTGTGAGTCGCCTGCGCGCCGCCCTAGCATGAGCGCATGGCCGACCCGGTGCGAGCCCATGATCCGATCCTGACGGTGACGCCCAACCCTGCGCTGGACGTGAGCACGTCCACCCCACGGATCATCCCCGAGGAGAAGCTGCGCTGCGGGCCCACGCGCTTGGATCCGGGCGGCGGCGGCATCAACGTGTCACGTGTCGTGCGCAACCTCGGCGGGCGCTCCACCGCCCTCTACACCGCGGGCGGTCCGACGGGCCACGCGTACCGCGAGCTCCTCGAGCGCGAGGGGATCATGGGGCGCGTCGTCCGCATCAAGGGCAGCACGCGCGAGAGCTTCACCGTCGACGAGACCTCGACCGGCGAGCAGTTCCGCTTCGTCCTGCAGGGGCCGCACCTGTCGGAGCCCGAGTGGCGCGCGCTCCTGTCGGCCGTCGTCGACGACCTGCCCGTCGGCGGGTACCTCGTCGCGAGCGGCAGCCTGCCGCCGGGCGTCCCCGTCGACTTCTACGGGCGGCTGGCCCGCATCGCGCGGGACCACGGATCGCGGTGCATCGTCGACGCAGCGGATGCCGCGCTCCGTGCGGCCCTCGACGAAGGCGTCTTCCTCGTGAAGCCCAGCCGTCACGAGCTCGCGGAACTCGTGAAGGCCCCCGTCGAGGACGACCCGCAGCTGGAGGCCGCGGCGCGCACGCTCATCGCCGACGGGCGCACCGAGATCGTCGCGCTCACGCTCGGCGGTGCGGGCGCCGTGCTCGTGACCGCCGACGACACGTGGCGCCTGCCCACCCCGAAGGTCGCCGTCCAGAGCACCGTCGGCGCGGGCGACAGCTTCCTCGGCGCGTTCGTGCTGCGCCTCGCCGAGGGGCGCACGCCGCGCGAGGCGTTCCGCACCGCGGTCGCGGCGGGCTCGGCGACGGCGGCGCTGCCGGCAACGGGGCTGTGCACGGCCGATGCGGTCGCCGAGCTCGAGGGGCAGCTGCCCGACGTGTGACGTCAGCCGCCGTCGCCCGGGCTTCCGGGGGCGGGCGGGGTCGCCGCATCCGCCAGTCTCTTCTCGAGGAAGACGCGCACGTCGGCCAGCTCCTGCTCCGACACGCTGTGGGTCAGGCCGGGGTAGACGCGGCCGCTCAGGTCGACGTGATCGGGCAGCCACTGCGTCGTGTGCTCGACGAGCGCCGCCGGGATCACGTCGTCGTGCGTGCCTCGACCCCAGAACACGGGCGGCTTCACCTCGGCGAGCTCGGCGTCGCGGGGCAGGTCGCCGGGCGTCGCGTAGCCGCTGAGGTTCAGCGCGTACGCGAAGCGCCGAGGGTCGAGGCGCAGCGCCTGAAGGGACACCGCGCCTCCTTGCGAGAAGCCGAGGAGACCGACGGATGCCGCACCCGGCGCATGCGCGTCGACCCACTCGATCACCGCCTGCGCCGCGGCCGTCACGTGCGATGGGTCGCGCCCGTCGAGTCCGTCGATCGGGTACCACGACCGCCCCGGCATGGGCCACGGCGGGGTGAGAGGTGCGGCGAGGCTCACGACGGCGAGCGTTTCGGGGAGGTATTCGCGCAGGCCGTAGAGGTCGTGCTCGTCGGCCCCGTAGCCATGGAGGAGCAGGAGCAGATGCCGGCCCGCGACGTCGGCGGGCTCGACCGACCACAGCGCGGCGTCTGCGTCGAGGATGAGCGACTCCGGCATGCCCTCATCCTGCCACCGCGCGTCGACACGGCGACCGCACGCGCGTCGGGCGGGGCGAGGGGCGAAGGGGTATACAGGAGACATGGCCGTGCGAACCCCCGACCCCGAACCCGCGGGCGACGACCCGTTCGGACCGCCCAAGGGGAACGTCTCGAACCCGGCGTGGCTGAGCGAGATCGAGCTCGCCGAGGCGCGCCGGCGGCTTCCGATGCTGTACGTCGAGGCCGTCCCCGTGCGCACGGACGGCATGGGGCAGGTCGTCGAGGTCGGCATCCTCCTGCGGGCGACGCCCGTCGGCGAGATCGTGCGCACGATCGTGTCGGGGCGCGTCCGCTACGGCGAGACGATCCGCGACGCCCTGTTCCGCCATCTGGAGAACGATCTCGGCCCGATGGCCTTCCCGCTGCTGCCTCCGCAGCCGGTGCCGTTCACGGTCGCGGAGTACTTCCCGCTGCCCGGTGTGAGCCCCTTCCACGACGACCGTCAGCACGCCGTGTCGCTCGCGTTCGTGGTGCCCGTCACGGGCACGTGCGAGCCGCGCCAGGACGCCCTCGAGGTCACGTGGCTGACCCCCGAAGAGGCGTCGTCCGACGCGCTCGCCGCCGAGATGGAGGGCGGCCGGGGCACGTTGGTGAGGCTCGCTCTCGCGAGCGTCGGCGCGCTCCGCTGACGAGAAGAGGCGGATGCCGCAACCCCCGCGCGGCGAGGGTGGGCGTCATCCTTCCCCATGGGGTCTGGACCGCATCGCCGCGACGGGTATGATTCCCCACAAACCCGAGGCGCACACCGCGCCGAAACCCGGTGTCGTCGCACGTCCACGCGACGCCTCCCGCCGCGCTCGCGGCCACCGTCACCCACTGGGCGCCACGAGCGGTGGGCGCGTCCGTGCTCGGCGCGCGCCGCTCATCCCCCCACAGCAGCAGAACAGAAGCGAGAGTCACATGTCGGATCAGCAGGTGCCGGGCCTCGAGGCCGGCGGCGACGAGACGAGCCCGTTCGACGAGCTCATCGGCGGTGACACCGTGCCCGCCACGGGAACGTCTTTCACGACGGTGTTCCGAGGCTACGACAAGGACGAGGTCGACGCCGCGATCGCCCGCCTCACGGCGCGTCTTCGCGCCGGAGGCGACGAGATCGCGTTCCTCGAGGAACGCTACCGCCGCGTGACCGAGGCGGCGAACTCGCAGAGCCGCGAGGCCGTCGAGCAGCTCGAGGCCGAGTACGAGGCGCGTCTCGAAGAGGCAGAGGGCCGCGCACGCGACGCCCTCGAGAAGATGAAGGCCGCCCTCACCGCCGCGAACGCGCGGGCGGCGAAGGCCGAGCAGCGCCTGCAGACCGAGGTCGCAAGCGCGACGAACGAGACACGCGAGACGATCCAGCGCCTCGAGGCCGAGCTCACCGCCGCGAACGCCCGCGCCGCGAAGGCCGAGCAGCGCATCGCGACGCTCACCGAGGAGCTCGTCGAGCACGGTCAGGGCACCGACCGTCCGCAGTTCGAAGAGATCCTGCGCGTCGCCGAGGAGCAGGCGAGCCAGATCATCCGCAACGCGAGCGTCCAGGCCGACCGTCTGCTCGAAGCCGCGCGCGAGGAGGTCGTCAACCGCCGTCGCGAGATGCAGGCCGAGGCTGACGGCATCCGCGCGCAGGCCGAGAGCGACGCGCAGCAGGCACGCCTGCGCATCGAGACCGAGCTCATGGCGCACCAGGCGCGCCTCGAGCGCGAGGCGGCGCACGCGGCCGAGAAGGTGTCGCAGGCCGAGCAGGAGGCCGCGGCGATCCGCAGCGAGGCCGAGAAGGGCGCGGCCGCGCTGCGCTCGATGGTCGCGCGCGAGACGTCGCAGATGCGCGCCGAGGCCGAAGAGGCCGTGCGTGAGCTCCGGATGCGCGCCCTCGAGTTCGAGGAGTCGCTCACGCGGCGCCAGGACGACGCGCAGCAGGAGTTCCTCATGCTCCACAACCAGGCCGTCGCCCACGCCGAGCGCATCACGCAGGACGCGAACGAGCAGGTCGCCGCGTCGCTCGAGCACGCCCAGCGCGTCGCCGCGAAGGCGGACGACTTCGACCGCCTCATGCGCGCGCAGGCGCAGCAGCTCGAGGCCGACGCGAACCTGCGCGCCCGTGAGGTGCTCGACCGTGCACGCGCCAAGGCGGAGCGCATCATCGAGACCGTCACGGCGCACTCGCAGGCCGTGCTGCGCGACGCCGAGGACCGCACGCGCCAGCTCCGCTGGCAGCAGCACCAGCTCATGAGCTTCATGGCCGAGGTCAAGGAACTCATCCGCCCCGACATGCCGATCGGCGACGCCGACCTCGCCGCCTTCGGCGACGTCGAGCCGGCCGAGGGGTCGAGCGAGTCGGAGCCGACCGCCGACGAGGTGTCGGTCGAGGAACACCAGGACGCGCCGGAGGACGACGCTCAGGGTGGTAGCCCCGCCGGCGACGCGCCGCAGGAGGCGGCGACGGAGGAGCAGCCGGCCGGCGAGGCCGACGCGGAGGAGCACGGCTCCGAAGACTCCGAGGATCGGGCCGAAGGCGAGACGACCGAGGTGGCGCAGCTCGTGCACGCCGAGGGCGAGCACGCCGAGGGCGAGCAGCACGACGACCACCACGACGCCGGCGACGCCCACGAAGGCGACCGCGACGAGACGGCGGCCTGACCACCGCTCGAACGGACGAAACGGATGCCGCGCGCCCCGAGGGCCGCGGCATCCGTCGTCTTATGGCCTCAGGCCGCCGACGCGGTCTCGCGCGCGATCGCGGCGAGGAACGCGTCGATGTCGTCCTCGGTCGTGTCGAACGAGCACATCCAGCGGACCTCGTTGCGCGCGGCGTCCCAGTCGTAGAACCGGAACGACTCGCGCAGCCTGTCGGCCACGCCGTCGGGCAGCGTCGCGAACACGCCGTTCGCCTGCGTCTCCTGCGTGAAGCCGACACCGCGGATCGATCCGTTCGCGAGGCCGGCCTCGATGCCGGCGCGCAGGCGCTGCGCCATCGCGTTCGAGTGGCGTGCGTTGCGCAGCCACAGGTCGCCCTCGAGCAGCGCGATGAGCTGCGCCGACACGAAGCGCATCTTCGACGAGAGCTGCATGTTGAGCTTGCGCAGGTACGTGAGACCCGCGGATGCCTCGGGGTTCAGCACGACGACCGCCTCGGCGCCCATCGCGCCGTTCTTGGTGCCGCCGAAGCTCAGGACGTCGACGCCGACATCGCGTGTGAACGCGCGCAGCGGGAGGTCGAGCGACGCCGCCGCGTTCGCGATGCGCGCGCCGTCGACGTGCAGGTGCATGCCGAGCGGGTGGATGTGGTCGGCGATCGCGCGGATCTCGTCGGGCGTGTAGAGCGTGCCGAGCTCGGTCGACTGCGTGATCGAGACGACGAGCGGCTGCGCGCGGTGCTCGTCGCCCCAGCCCCACGCCTCGCGGTCGATGAGCTCCGGGGTGAGCTTGCCGTCGTCGGTCGGGACGTTGAGGATCTTGATGCCCGCGACCCGCTCGGGCGCACCGCCCTCGTCGACGTTGATGTGCGCCGTCGATGCCGCCACGACCGCGCCCCAGCGGGGGAGCATCGACTGCAGCCCGGTGACGTTCGCGCCCGTGCCGTTGAAGACCGGGAACGCCTCGACCCCCTCGCCGAAGTGGTGCGCGAACACCTCCTGCAGGCGCTCGGTGTAGACGTCTTCGCCGTACGCCACCTGGTGCCCGTCGTTCGCGGCGGCGATCGCCGCGAGCACCTCGGGATGGATGCCGGAGTAGTTGTCGGATGCGAAGCCGCGGATGCTCGCGTCGTGGATCGGAGTCACGGGTTCCCAATCTAGTCGACGCCGGGCTCGGGGTTTTCTGTGTCGGAGGTGCGGCGTAGGTTCGTCGCCATGTCATCTGACACCCCCGGCCTCTCCACGGGTGCGCAGCGCACGATCGTGCCGCCGCCCAACGGCATGCGCACCTTCTTCCAGGTGCTCGTCAACACCGCCGCCGCGAACGTCACGACCAGCTTCCTCTGGTTCGCTCTGACGTTCTGGGTGTACCTCGAGACGAAGTCGGTGCTCGCCACCGGCATCGTCGGCGGCACCTACATGCTGCTCGTCGCGGTGTTCTCGATGGTGTTCGGCACGCTCGTCGACCGCCACCGCAAGCAGCGCGTCATGATCTTCTCGAGCCTCGTCACGCTCGCGTCGTTCCTCGTCGCCGGCGCGCTGTACCTCGCCCAACCCGAGTCGGTGCTCGTCGACATCACCGGTCCGTGGTTCTGGCTGTTCACGGGCATCATCCTGTTCGGCGCGGTCATCGAGAACCTGCGCAACATCGCGCTGTCGACGACGGTGACGCTCCTCGTGCCCGTCGAACGCCACGCCAACGCGAACGGCATGGTCGGCACCGTCCAGGGCGTCGCGTTCGTCGTGACGAGCGTGTTCTCGGGGCTCTCCGTCGGCTTTCTCGGAATGGGCGGAACGCTCGTCATCGCGCTGGTCGCCACGGCGATCGCCTTCCTGCACCTGCTGACGTTCCGCATCCCCGAAGACCAGCCCGATCCCAACGAGAACCGCGCCAAGGCCTTCGACTTCCGCGGCAGCATCCGTGCGGTCCGGGCCGTGAAGGGTCTGTTCGCACTGATCCTGTTCTCGACCTTCAACAACTTCATCGGCGGCGCGTACATCGCCCTCATGGACCCGTACGGTCTGACGCTGTTCACGGTGCAGTGGTGGGGCGTCGTCCTCGGCATCACGGCGACGGGCTTCATCGTGGGCGGACTCGTCGTCGCGAAGTGGGGCCTGGGCAAGAACCCGATCCGCACGCTGCTGCTGGTCGTCATCACGATGGGCGTGCTCGGCGCGCTCTTCACGATCCGCGAGTGGTCGTGGCTGTACATCGTGGGCATCTACGTCTACATGGCGATCATCCCGGCCGCCGAGGCGGCCGAGCAGACGGTCATCCAGAAGGTCGTCCCCTTCCGCCGACAGGGCCGGGTGTTCGGCTTCGCGGCCGCGATCGAGTCCGCCACGGCGCCCATCACGGCGTTCCTCATCGCACCGATCGCGGAGTTCCTCATCATCCCGTACATGGAGTCCGACAGCGGTCGCGCGACGTGGGGCTGGCTGCTCGGCGAAGGCGAGGCCCGCGGCATCGCCCTCATCTTCCTGTTCGCGGGGCTCATCCTCGTGGTCGTCGGGTTCCTCGCGTTCCTCACGCCCTCGTACCGCATCCTCTCCGAGGAGTACCAGCAGGGCGTCGCCGAGGCCGAGACGGAGGGCGACAACGGCGCCGAGGCAGAGACGGATGCACCGTCCGACGGCGATGACGGCGATGAGGGCCGGCCGACCGCCGCAACGGCTGAAGCGGATGCCTCGCCCAACGGCGCGCCCGCCGGGCCGATCGACGTGGGTCCGCCCTCGACGAAGGACGTCATCGGAGGCGTGGTCGACGGTCAGCGGCGCGCGTAGCCTGGCCCCATGAGGCCGTCGAGGGCGGCCGTCCTCATGGCGGCGGCCGCCGCCGTGCTCACGGGGTGCACCGCCGAATCCGCGTCCGACCCGGGACCGCGAGTCGTGGAGTCGCCCGCGGGCATCCCCGCGGAGCTCGCGGCGCGGGCGGCGCACACCATGACGCCGCTGCTCGACGGCAGTCTGCTCGTGGTGGGCGGGTGCGTCACCGACGGCTGCGGCACGGCGACGCGTGACAGCTGGATCATCGAGGGGCGGGATGCCCGGCCGACGACGTCGCTCAACTACGTGCGCGACGCCCACAGTGCGACCCTGCTGGCGGACGGTCGGGTGGTCGTCGCGGGCGGGTTCGCCGCGGAGGGCACACCGGCGCTCGACACGGTCGAGATCTACGACCCCGAGACAGCGCGGTGGGCGGAGGTCGCCGCGCTCACGACGGGCCGCGGATCGCACGGCGCGGCCCTGCTGGGCGACGGCACCGTCCTCATCGCCGGGGGCTGGGCGAGGACGGGCGGCTTCACCGCGACGACGGAGATCTTCGACCCGCTGACGGCGACGTTCCGTCCCGGGCCGGAGCTCCCGATGCCCGTGGCGGGGGTCGGTGCCGCGTCGCTTCCGGACGGGTGCGCCCTCCTCGCCGGGGGAGAGAGGGAGTCGGGCGTGCCGACCGACTCGGCCGTCACGGTGTGCCCGGACGGGACCGTCACCGAGGTGGGTCCGCTCCTCGAGGCCCGGTTCAAGCACGCGACCGTCCCGCTCGCCTCAGGTGACGTGCTCATCGTCGGCGGCACCAGCGACGACCGCGAGCTGCTGCCCTCGACCGAGATCTTCGACGCCGAGTCGCAGACCTTCCGCCCCGGACCGCAGCTCACGGTCGGGCGCTACAAGCTCGGAGCGGCGGTTCTCCCCGACGGCCGCGTGGCAGTCGCGGGCGGAGCGCCGGGCGTCGAGCTGATCGACGTCGCATCGGGCGCCAGCACGCTCGTCGACGCCGCACAGCACACGGTCGCGTCGTTCTCGACGCTCGGCGTGACCGGCGGGGTGCTCGTCGTGCTGGGTGGATACGACGAGTCGATCGACCTCACGCGCGTGGGCCTCGCGATCGACCTCGCGCAACTCCCCAGGTGAGTGTGCTGTGCTTCAGTCTGCGGGGAGCGTGATGACCGTGTCGTTGATGGACGCCGCATCCGCGTCCCACAGCCTCACGAACGCATCCGCGACGGTGTCTTCGAGCCCATCGAGGGCCTTCACACGGAAGATCACGGCCGCGGCGCGCAGCGGCTCGTCCGCGTCGCGCGCCGCCTTCGCGAACCCGTGCGCGACCGCGCGCGTCCACGCCTCGCTCGCGGCCTTGACCGCCGCGTAGTTCGCGCCGCCGGCGAGCGGCCGGGTGACCGCGGTCGACGACACGATCGCGAGGCGTCCTGCGGCGGACGCCCGCAGGTCGTCGTCGAACGTGCGGGTCACATGCCGCAGCGCCGTGAACGACCCCTCGAGGAAGCGGTAATCATCCTCCGTCTGCCCCGAGAGGCCTCCGCCCCCGCGCCAGCCGCCGACGAGGTGGAACAGTCCGTCGATGCGACCCTCGGTCTCGTGCACCCGCTCGGCGAGGGACTGGACGGCCGCGGCATCCGTGAGATCGCACACCTCTGTGCGCACGCCCGGAACCGCCTCGGCGAGCCGGTCGAGCTTCTCGGGATCGCGGCCGACCGCGACCGCCCGCGCACCCGCCCCAGCCAGGGCGCGGGCGGCCGCAAGGCCGCTGGCGCTCGTCGCCCCGGCGATGAGCACCAGCCGCCCCGTGTCAGGCATCGGTTCCCCGGATGCCCGACGTCGACTCGATCACGGGGCGCATCTTCTTCTCGAGAGCCTCGTAGAACATCGACAGGGGGAACTCGTCGTCGAGCACGGCGTCGGTGTAGCCCTTCGGTGGTCCGGCGAGGATCTCGTCGGGAAGCCCGCGCGCCCACTGCGACGCGGGGTTCGGCTCGAGCACCGACCGCACCAGGTCGTACGCCGCGAGCCAGTGCGCCGTCTTGGGGCGGTCGATCGAACGCCAGTAGAGCTCGTCGATCTCGTCGCCGAGGGCCACGACGGCCGCGGGGACCTCGTCCCAGTCGAAGGCGAGCGCCGTATCGGTCCAGTGCAGCACGCGGCGCTGGTGCAGCCACGCGAACAGCAGCTGACCCCCGAGACCGTCGTAGTTGCGCACACGCGAGCCGGTGATGGCGAAGCGGAAGATGCGGTCGAAGATGACCGCGTACTGCACGAGCCTCGCGTGCTCGAGCATCTCGGTCTCCGTCGGCGTGAGGTCGTCACGGGCCGAAAGCCGCTTCTCGATCGCGACGCACTCGCGGAACGCCGTCAGATCGCAGCGCAACTCCTCGAGCGAGTACAGGAAGTACGGCATCCGCTGCTTGATCATGAACGGGTCGAACGGCAGATCGCCGCGCATGTGCGTGCGGTCGTGGATGATGTCCCACATCACGAACGTCTTCTCGGCGAGCGTCTGGTCCTCGAGCATGCGGGCCGCCTCGGCGGGCAGCTCCAGTTTCGTGATCTCGGCCGCCGCGCGGACGACGCGCCGGTAGCGGGCGGCCTCGCGGTCTTGGAAGATCGCGCCCCACGTGAACGTGGGGATCTCGCGCATCGCGACCGTCTCGGGGAACAGCACGGCCGAGTTCGTGTCGTAGCCCGGCGTGAAGTCGATGAGCCGCAGCGACACGAACAGCTTGTTGCCGTAGTCGCCCGCCTCGAGCTCGGCGATGAAGTCGGGCCAGATCACCTCGACGAGGACGGCCTCGACATACCGGTTGCGGGAACCGTTCTGGGTGTACATCGGGAAGACGACGAGATGACGGATGCCGTCGACCCGGTGCTGCTGAGGCTGGAAAGCAACGAGCGAGTCGTAGAAATCGGGCACCCCGAAACCGCTGTCGGCCCAGCGCTCGAAGTCGTGCATCGACGCGGCGAGGTACTCGGCGTCGTGCGGGAAGCGCGGGGAGAGCTCGCGGATCGCCGCGACGATCGTCTCGACGCACGTGCGCGCCTCGGCGTGGTCCGCTTCGTTCGGGACGGAGCCGTCCTGTGCCTGAATCGCCTGCAGCGCGGTGGCCGCGTCTTTGAGGCGCAGCCACGCGGCGGAGTTCTCGACGCCCGCCGCGTCCTCGACGACCTCGGGCTCTCCGATGATGGACTTCGCGTGGTGCGCCGTCGTTGACACTGGGAACCTCCGATCCTGAGGACTCGTTGACGTAAGAATTCCGGCGAGTGATGAACTCAACCGGTATTCTTCCATGCGTGGACGACCCTGTCGATCTGGCGATCATCACCGAGGTGTCGCGCGACGCGCGTGCGACGCTGGCCCAGCTCTCCGAGCGTGTCGGCCTGTCGGTGTCGGCTGTGCAAGCGCGACTGAAGCGGCTCGAGAGCAACGGCGTCATCGCGGGATACCGCGCGGTCGTCGATGCCGAAGCGGTCGGCAAGCCGCTGTCGGCGTTCATCGAGATCACGCCGCTCGACCCCGGCCAGCCCGACAACGCGCCCGAGCTGCTCGAGCACCTTCCCGAGATCGAGGCGTGCCACTCGATCGCGGGCGACGCGAGCTACATCCTGTTCGTGCGGGTCGCGACGCCACGGCATCTCGAGGGACTCATCCGCGAGATCCGGCAGGCCGCCTCCGTCAACACGCGCACGACCGTCGTCCTGCAGACCTTCTTCGAGAACCGGCCGATCCTCCCCGCATGACGGGCGGGTAGCCTCGCCTCATGGCCGCTGCCGTTCCGGAGCCGTCCGTCGTCGCTCGCGGCCGCGGGGTGCTGATCGTGCGCAACCCCCGATCCGGCACGGCGGTGCTCCGCATCGACCCCGCGGAGCTCATCGCCGAGCGGCTCCCCGAGGCGGACGTGCGCGAGCTCGGCGAAGGCGACGACCTGGCGGACATCGTCGATGCGGCGATGAGAGCGGATGCCCCACCCGCCGTCCTCGGCGTGTACGGCGGCGACGGATCCGTGTCGCGCATGGCCGAGCTCGCACGCAAGCACGATCGGCCGCTCCTCGTCATGCCCGGCGGCACGTTCAACCACTTCGCGCGCTCCGCGGGGATCGTCGACGTCGCGACCGCGATCGACGCGCTCGAAGGGGGATCGACCGTCGAGGTCAGCGCGGTCGAGGTCACCGCCGACGACGAGCCGCCGATCCTCGCGCTGAACGCCGTCTCGATCGGCGCGTATCCCGAGCTCATCGACGAGCGCGATCGCCGCCGCGCGCGCCTGGGCAAGTGGCTCGGCGGAATCGTGGCGGCGTGGATCGCGCTGCGCAGCGCGGAGCCGCTCGCGATCGTGCGCGACGGCCGGCGCGCGCGTGTGTGGTCGGTGTTCATCGGCGTGGGCCGCAGCGATCCGAAGCGCGTCGCGACGATGCAGCGCGAGGACCTGGACGACCCGACCCTCGACGTGCGCATCCACCATGCTCGGGGAACCCGGATGCGGGCCATCGCGTCGCTCGCGTTCGGCAAGCGCACCGCCGCGGTCCTGCATTCGCTGAAGCTCATGCCGCCGCGTTCGGACGTCGAGCGGCTCGTCGTGCCGGAGTTCGACATGACCGTCCGCACCGAGCCCGGGCGCCCGTCCGTCTACGTGCACGACGGGGAGCTGGAGGAGCGGGCGGAGGGCGGCTTCCGGCTGCGATGCGTCATCGTTCCACGGGCCGTGACCGTGTACGCGCGGGAGGACGGCGACGCGTCGGCGGGTTGAGACGCGTCGTCTCGCTGCGCTCGCTCAGCGACCGGTGGCGCGAGCGCAGCGACGAGACCGGTCGGCTACAGCCACCCCCGCTCGCGCGCCAGCACGGCGGCCTCGATCCGGTTCGCCGTGCCGGTCTTGCCGATCGCCGCGGAGAGGTGATTGCGCACGGTGCTGCGCGACAGGTGCAGCAGCGCCGCGATGGACGCGATCGACGCCCCGCCCTCGCACGCGCGCAGCACTTCGCGTTCGCGCTCGGTGAGCGGGTTCGGCTCGGCGCGCAACGCGGTCGTCGCGAAGTCGGGGTCCACGACGATCGATCCCGCCGCGACGGAGCGCAACTGCGCCGCGAGGTGCGTCGCGGGGGCGTCCTTGAGGAGGAAGCCCCGCGCGCCGAGCTGGAGCGCGCGCTGAAGGTAGCCCGGCCGCGCGAACGTCGTGAGCACGACGACATGGGCGTTGGGCACCGCGCGACGCAGGTCGGGGATGACGTCGAGCCCGCTGCGGCCGGGCAGCTCGATGTCGAGGAGTGCCATGTCCGGTTGCGTGCGCTCCGCCGTCGGAACGATGTCGTCGCCCCGCTCGACCTGCGCGACGATCTCGATGTCGCCCTCCAGCTCGAGGAGGGTCGCGAGAGCGGTCCGCAGCAGAGCCTGGTCCTCGGCGATGAGCACCCTCACGCGGGCACCTCCGCCCGCACGCGGAAGCCGCCGTTCGCCTCGACGACGAGCTCACCGCCGAGACGCCGCACGCGTTCGCGGAGGCCCGTGAGCCCCGTGCCCTCCCGCACCGTCGCCGGTGCCGCGCCGTCGTCCGCAACTTCGATCGATGCTCGAGACGGCTCCGCCACCACGGTCACGCGGCACACCGTCGCGCGCTGCGCGTGGCGCACGAGGTTCGTCGACGCCTCGAGCACGATCGACCCGAACAGCGCGTCGATCTCGGCGTCGAGGTTGCCCGCGTCCTTGCGCACGGCGAGGCCGACGCCCCGCGAGGCCAGTGACGCGCGCGCCCTCTCCAGCTCGGCGTCGAGCGACGAACGCCGGTAGCCCGCGACGGCCGTGCGCAGCTCGCGCAGTGCGTCCCGCCCGAGACGCTCGATGTCCGCGGCGTGCTCGGCCGCGGCATCCGGATCCGTCGGCGCCAGCCGCCTCGCCGTCTCGGCCTTGACGACGATGACCGACAGGGTGTGTCCGGCCACGTCGTGCAGGTCCCTCGCGAAGCGCAGGCGCTCCTCCTCGACGGCGGCGCGGGCGAGCAGCCGCCGTGTGCGTTCGAGCTCGGCGTTGCTCACGGCGAGCTGCTGGATGACGAACGCGCCCACGCCGGTGAACAGCACCGTTGCGCTCGCCGCGACGATCGCGTGCGACGCCGCCAGCGCGGTCGTCACGCCCGCGACGATCGCCGCGGCGACGAGCGTGATGGCGCTGCCGAGGGCGGGGAAGCCGATCGCGGCGGCCACGCCCGTGAAGCCCCACGCCGAGATCCAGCCGTCGCCTTCCGTCAGCACCACCGCCGCGCACGCGCCGACGAGGGCGGTGAGGGTCACGGGGCGGATGACGCGCAGCGTCCAGGCCGGCGTCTCGATCGCGAGCCACACGAAGCCCGCGAACAGTGCGGGGATGACGACGAGCGCGATGATGCCCACGGGGGACGGATCCTGGACCGTCGCGATGAGCGGCCCGATCATGAGCACGGGCGTCCAGATCGAGACGATCCATCCCCAGCGGTGGCGCCCCATCCAGCGGAAGGCCCGCAGCCGGAAGTCGTCCGCGCCTGCGCCGATCGCGATCACCTCCCGTCGCCGTAGGCTACCGCGCGCTCGGGCGGAGTCGCGGCGGCGGATTCGCCCGCGGCGTCTACGGCGCCCGCCGCCCGCGAGGCCAGCAGCACGCTCGTGATCGTGACCGCGGTGACGATGTGCAGCGCCGCGAGGCCTACGACGGCGCCCGGCGACGTGCCGCCGAGGGGGCCTGCGAGCGAGACGACGAGGAACACGGCGGCGGTGATCGCGAACCAGCGCACCGGATGCCGCGTCCACTTCTCGAACGCCGCGAGCACGAGCCACGCGGGGATGGCCGCGACGCCCGCGATGACCGCCGCCACGACGGCGCCGACCGTGATGGGGGAGCCCGCGCCGGTCACGGCTTCGAGCTCGATTCCCAGCACCGGCACCTCGATGAGCCACACGACGAGGGCCGCGAGCGCCGCGGCGGGGATGGTCAGGAGACGGATGATTCGGCGACGAGTGAACATGCGCTCGACGCTACGGACGGCCCGCGCAGGCCGGCAGAGCCGTCGGTACCCGATCGGGCAGGACGAATGTCCCGGATGCCGCGCCCGACGCAGGCCGCGCGGGCGCGGCATCCGGTGTTGTCGTTCTCGCCGTCAGTCGTGCTGCGGGAAGCCCAGGTTCAGGCCGCCGTGCGACGGGTCGAGCCAGCGCGAGGTGACCGCCTTCTCGGCCGTGAAGAACTCGAAGCCGTGGGGTCCGTACGCCTTCGCGTCGCCGAAGAGCGAGGCCTTCCAGCCGCCGAACGAGTGGTACGCGACCGGCACGGGGATCGGCACGTTGATGCCGATCATGCCCACTGTCGCCTCCCGCTGGAAGCGCCGTGCGGCGCCGCCGTCGTTCGTGAAGATCGCGGTGCCGTTGCCGTACGGGCTCGAGTTGACGATGTCGAGGCCGTCCTCGTAGCCCTCGACGCGAACGACCGACAACACCGGGCCGAAGATCTCGTCCTTGTAGACGGACGACTCCATGGGCACCTTGTCGATGAGGGTCGGGCCGAGCCAGAAGCCGTCGGGATCGCCGTCTACCTCGACGCCGCGGCCGTCGACGACGACGGATGCGCCGTCCTGCTTCGCCACGTCGATGTACGAGGCGACCTTGTCGCGGTGCTGGCCGGTGATGAGCGGACCCATGTCGCACGAGCGCATGCCGTCGCCGATCTTGAGCGTGGCCATGCGCTGCGAGATCTTCTCGACCAGCTCGTCGGCGATCGTGTCGACCGCGAGGACGACCGAGATGGCCATGCAGCGCTCGCCGGCCGAGCCGAAGCCCGCGTTGACGGCCGCGTCGGCGGCGAGATCGAGGTCGGCGTCCGGCAGCACGAGCATGTGGTTCTTCGCGCCGCCGAGCGCCTGCACGCGCTTGCCGTTGCGTGTCGCGTTCTCGTACACGTACTTCGCGATCGGGGTCGAGCCCACGAACGAGATCGCGCGCACGTCCGGGTGCTCGAGGAGGCGGTCCACGGCCTCCTTGTCACCGTGCACGACGTTGAGCACGCCGTCGGGGAGTCCGGCCTCCTTGAGGAGCGCGGCCATCCAGTTCGCCGCCGTCGGGTCCTTCTCGGAGGGCTTCAGCACGACGGCGTTGCCCGCAGCGAGCGCGATCGAGAAGAACCACAGCGGCACCATGGCCGGGAAGTTGAAGGGGCTGATGATGCCCACGACCCCGAGCGGCTGGCGCAGCGTGTAGACGTCGATGCCCGTCGAGACGTTCTCGGAGTACGCGCCCTTCGTGAGGTGGCCGAGGCCGCACGCGAACTCGACGACCTCCATGCCGCGCGCGATCTCGCCGAGCGCGTCGGAGAGCACCTTGCCGTGCTCCGCCGTGAGGATCTCGGCGAGCTCGTCCTTGCGGGCGTTGAGCAGCTCGCGGAACTGGAACATGACCGCCTGGCGCTTCGCGATCGAGGTGTCGCGCCACTGGGTCCACGCGCCGGAGGCGACGGCGACCGCCGCGTCGACATCGGCGGCCGAGGCGAGGCGCACCTCCTTCTGGACACGGCCCTGCGCGGGGTTGAACACGGGCCCCGTGCGCTCGGACTCGCCGGTCCAGGCGGACCCGCCGACCCAGTGGTCGAGGATCGTGGTCGCGGACTCGGCGGTCCGCTCCAGAGTCGTGGTGTCGGTCATGGTCTCCTCCTTGAAACTGCCCTCGTGGGGACTTCAGAGCTCGTCCGCTTCGACGACGCCCAGAGCCTCATCGTAGATCGACATCGCCTGAGCGACCTCTTCGGGGGTCACGACGCAGGGCGGGACGACGTGGATGCGGTTCTCGGCGGCGAAGGGCAGCAGACCCCTCGCGACGAGCTCCTTCTTGAGACGTCCGATGACGTCGGCGCCGACCGGTTCGCGCGTCTCACGGTCGCGCACGAACTCCATCGCCCAGAACACTCCTTCGCCGCGAACCTCGCCGATCAGCGGATGCTTCGCCTGCAGCTCGCGCAAGCCGGGGCCGATCGCCTCGGCGCCGACGCGGCGCGCGTTGTCGACGATGCCCTCGCTCTCCATCGCGTCGAGCGCACCGATGATCGAGGCTGCGGCGAGCGGATGCCCCGAGTAGGTGAGCCCGCCCGGGAACACGCGCTCGTCGAATGTCTTCGCGATGGGCTCCGAGATGATGACGCCGCCCACCGGCACGTAGCCGGAGTTGACGCCCTTCGCGAACGTGATGAGGTCGGGGACGACGTCGTACCCCTGGAACGCGAACCACCGGCCGGTGCGCCCGAAGCCCGCCATCACCTCGTCGAGGATGAGCACGATGTCGTACTTGTCGGCGAGCGCCCGCACGCCCGCGAGGTACCCGGGCGGCGGCACGAGGATCCCCGCCGTGCCCGGTACCGATTCGAGCAGCAGCGCGGCGATCGTCTGCGGCCCCTCGGATTGGATGACCCGCTCGAGGTGGTGGAGTGCGCGCTCCGACTCCTCCTCGGGCGTCGTGGCCCAGAACTCCGAGCGGTAGAGGTAGGGCCCGAAGAAGTGCACGTGTCCGCGTGCGTACTGGTTCGGCATCCGTCGCCAATCGCCCGTCGCGACGATCGCGGCACCCGTGTTGCCGTGGTACGAGCGGTACGTCGACAGCACCGTGTCGCGGCCGGTGTGCAGCCGCGCCATGCGGATGGCGTTCTCGACGGCATCCGCCCCGCCGTTCGTGAAGAAGACCTTCTCGAAGCCTTCGGGCGCCTTCGCGAGGATGCGCTCCGCCGCACGCCCGCGCGTGAGGTTCGATGTGGCGGGGCCGATCGTCGCGAGCCGGGCCGCCTGCTCCTGAATGGCTTTCACGACGGCCGGATGCTGGTGCCCGATGTTCACGTTGACGAGCTGGCTCGCGAAGTCGAGCATCCGGTTGCCCGCGTGATCCCACACCGTCGTGCCCCGGCCGCCCGCGATGACGGGCAGGTCGAGATGCGCCTGCGCGGACCACGAATGGAACACGTGCTCGCGGTCGATGCGGCGGGCCTCGGCATCCAGGTCGACGGCGGTGTCGGTTTCGGTGCTCATGTCTCGATCCTCCCGCCGGTCCTCGCACCTGTCGAGGCCGTTTTCACCGGTTGATCGAGCAGCCCGGCGCTACCTCTTGGCCCGCACGTGCTCGGTGAGCGCCGGGATCACCGTCTCGCCGTAGACCCGCAGCGTCTCCTCCTTGTTGTCGTGCTGCAGGTAGCCGGCGAACTGCGTGACGCCGAGCTCCGACAGGGCTTTGAGCTTCTCGATGTGCTCGTCCGCTGTGCCGAGGATGCAGAAGCGGTCGACGATCTCGTCGGGCACGAAGTCGACGTGGTCGTTCTCGGCGCGCCCGTGCGTGTTGTAGTCGTAGCCTTTGCGGCCCTCGATGTAGGACGTCAGAGCCTGGGGGACGGCGTTCCCGGTTGCCGAGCCTGTCGTGGCACCGTACTTCGCGACGATGTCGGCGACGTGGTTGCCGACCATTCCACCGAACCAGCGGCACTGCTCGCGCTGGTGGGCGAGGTCGGCGCCGACGTACATCGGGGCGGCGACGCAGAAGGCGAGCGAGTCGGGGTCGCGACCCGCGTTCGCCGCGGCCTCCTTCACCGTCTTGATCATCCACGCGGCGATGTCGACGTCGGCAAGCTGCAGGATGTAGCCGTCGCCCACCTCGCCGGCCAGCTTGAGCGCCATCGGCCCATACGCCGCGACCCACACGTCGAGCTTCGAGCCGTGACTCCACGGGAACTGCAGCGTCGCGCCGTTGTACTCGACAGGCCGCGAGTTCGCCAGCTCGCGGATCACGTGGATCGACTCGCGCAGCTCCGCCATGGAGGTCGGCTTGCCGTTCGTGACACGCACGGCCGAGTCCCCGCGGCCGATGCCGCAGATCGTGCGGTTGCCGTACATCTCGTTGAGGGTGGCGAACACGGATGCCGTCACCGTCCAGTCCCGCGTCGCGGGGTTCGTCACGAACGGCCCCACCGTGACGCGGTTCGTCTCGGCGAGGATCGCCGAGTGGATGACGTACGGCTCCTCCCACAGCAGGTGCGAGTCGAACGTCCACACGTGCGAGAACCCGTGCGCCTCGGCGAGCTTGGCGAGCTGCACCGTGCGCGCCGCAGGCGGGTTGGTCTGCAGGACGACTCCGAAGTCCATCAGCGAACTCCTTCCCTTCGGGCGCTGGGCGACCGGCTCTTCACGTCAGGTACTGGCCCAGGCCGCGCTTGAGGAACTGCCCGTCGCCGGCGCGCCCCACATATTCGCCGCCGTCGACGATGACCTTGCCGCGCGAGATCACCGTGTCGACGTGCCCGTCGATCTCGAAGCCCTCCCACGCGGAGTGGTCCATGTTCATGTGGTGCGTCTTGCCGTACCCGATCGAGGTGTGCCCGTTCGGGTCGTACACGACGACGTCGGCATCGGCCCCCGGCTGGATGACGCCCTTCCTTCCGTACAGGCCGAACATGCGGGCCGGCGTCGTCGAGGTGAGCTCGACCCAGCGCTCGAGCGTGATCTTCCCCGTCACGACGCCCTGGTACATGAGGTCCATGCGGTGCTCGACGCCGCCGATGCCGTTCGGGATCGCGCGGAAGTCGTCCTTGCCGAGCTCCTTCTGGTCCTTCATGCAGAACGGGCAATGGTCGGTCGAGACCATCTGCAGGTCGTTCGTGCGCAGCGCCTGCCACATGTGGTCCTGGTGACCCTCGGCGCGGCTGCGCAACGGGGTAGAGCACACCCACTTCGCACCCTCGAACTGGCCCCATTCGTCGCTGAACGCACCGAGCTGCTCTTCGAGCGACAGGTACAGGTACTGCGGACACGTCTCGCCGAACACGTTCTGCCCCTGGTCGCGCGCCCACGCGAGCTGCTCGACCGCCTGCTTCGCCGATACGTGCACGACGTACAGCGGCGCGCCCGTCAGGTTCGCGAGCATGATCGACCGGTGCGTGGCCTCCTCCTCCATCTGCCACGCGCGTGCGATGCCGTGGTAGTACGGCGCCTTCTTGCCCGCCTCGGCGAGCTGCGCGGCGAGCACGTCGATCGCGGGCCCGTTCTCGGCGTGCATCATCGTGAGCAAGCCGGTCTCGGCCGACTTCTGCATCGCCTGGAGCACCTGCGCGTCATCCGAGTAGAAGACGCCCGGATACGCCATGAACAGCTTGAAGCTCGTGACTCCCTCGTCGATGAGGGAGTCCATCGCGCGCAGCGAGTCGTCGTCGACCCCGCCGATGATCTGGTGGAAGCCGTAGTCGATCGCGCAGTTGCCGCGCGCCTTCTCGTGCCACGCGGCCAGACCGTCCTCGACGCGCTCGCCGTAGCGTTGCACCGCGAAGTCGATGATCGTGGTCGTGCCGCCCCACGCGGCCGCCCGCGTCCCGGTCTCGAACGTGTCCGACGCGTTCGTGCCGCCGAACGGCAGCTCCATGTGCGTGTGCGCGTCGATTCCGCCCGGGATCACGTATTTGCCGGTCGCGTCGATGACGGTGTCGACGGATGCCGCGACATCCGTACCCAGCAATTGCGAGCCCGGCGCGAGGACGGCCGCGATCGTCGCGCCGTCGATGAGCACGTCCGCTTCGGCGCGGCCTGTGGCGGAGACGACGGTGCCTCCTCGGATGAGTGTGGTTGCCATTCCTCTTCCCTCCCATATCCCCGAATGAGTGACTGCCGCCTTGCCTGCCGTCTATGTGTCCGCCGCCTGCCTCGCGAGCGGAGCGATGCGGTGTCCGCCGACGCTGGCATCGGGTTTGGCGGGAGCCGACCGAAGGCCAGCGGGGGAATGCGTCGGCGGACACCGCATCGCGCAGCGCACTCCAGACACTGCCGTCATGGGGCGACGATGTCGCCGTAGGTGTCCGGGCGGCGGTCGCGATAGAACTGCCAGTCATCGCGCATCTCCTGGACCATGTCGAGGTCCAGATCCCTGACGAGGAGCTCCTCGTGCTCGCTCGAGCCGCGCTCGCCGACGAAGTCACCGCGCGGGTCGATCACCTGGCTCGTGCCGTAGAAGGTGACGGCATCCTCGCCGTATTCGTTGTCCTCGCGGCCGACGCGGTTCGGCTGAAGCACGAAGTAGCCGTTCGCGACCGCGGCGGCGGGCCCCTCGATCTCCCACAGGCGGTTCGAGAGCCCGGGCTTGGTCGCGTTCGGGTTGAAGACGATGTGCGCCCCGTTGAGCCCGAGCTCGCGCCACCCCTCGGGGAAATGCCGGTCGTAGCAGATGTACATGCCGACCTTGCCGACAGCGGTGTCGAACACGGGGTACCCGAGATTGCCGGGCCGGAAGTAGAACTTCTCCCAGAACTTCTCGAGATTGGGCAGGTGGTTCTTGCGGTACTTCCCGAGGATCGTGCCATCGGCGTCCACGAGCACCGAGGTGTTGTAGTACACGCCCGTCTGGGCCTCTTCGTAGATCGGCAGCACCATGACGACGCCGAGCTCCTTCGCGACGGCCGCGAACCGCTGCACGATCGGCCCGTCGGCGGGTTCCGCGAAGCGGTAGTACTTCTTGTCCTGCGTGATGCCGAAGTAGGGACCGTAGAACAGCTCCTGGAAGCACACGACCGCGGCGCCCTGGGCCGCCGCATCGCGGGCGAATCCCTCGTGCTTGTCGAGCATCGAGTCCTTGTCGCCCGTCCAGGTCGTCTGCGAGATCGCCGCACGTACCGTCGTCATCGTGTTTCCTCTCTCCGCTTGTGTGGGACCGTAGAGCCTGCGTCGTCGCGGGACAAGAGGTGCACCCGACGCCGCGCGGGATACATCTCGAGACGGATGCCGCGACATCCGGTGTCACGTACCGTGAGATGGTGCTCCGCCCGCTGAAGACGTACCAGCTCATCGTCGACATCGCGGTCGCGCTGGTCTTCCTGTCGCTCGCGTTGCCGTTCGAGATCTCGACGCTGCGCAGCTCGGGCGTGCCGGGTGGTGTGGTGTCGCTCGTCCTGGGCGGCATCGTGGTCATCCTGTTCGCCGCGGCCCTCGCGATCCGGCGTCTGTCGCCCGCGCTCGCGCTCGGCGTCGCGTGGGCGGCCGCGATCGTGCAGATGGCATCCGGCGGCGCCCCGAGCTTCGTGGACTTCGCGGTCTTCGCCGTGCTGTACGCGGCGGCGGCGTACGGCTCCGAGCGCGTGTTCTGGCTCGGGCTCGCGTCGGCGCTGGGCGGTGCGCTCGTGGCGACCCTGTACCTCTACGCGGGTCCTGGCAGCGGCGGCTTCAGCTGGGAGACGATCAGCGTCGCGATCGCCGTGTACATCGCCGCGACCTTCGCGCTCATGCTCTCGTGGACCGCGGGCGCCCTCGTGCGCACCGCGATGCGCGCGCGCGAGAACCGGCTCGCGCAGCAGCGCGCCGAGGCCGATGCGATCGCCGAGCAGGAGCGCGTGCGCATCGCGCGCGACATGCACGACGTCGTCGCGCATTCGCTCGCGGTCGTGATCGCGCAGGCCGACGGCGCGCGGTACGCCGCGAAGGCCGATCCGGATGCCGCGACCGCCGCCCTCGGCACGATCTCCACCACCGCGCGGTCGGCCCTCGCCGACGTGCGACTGCTGCTCACGCAGCTGCGTCACTCCCAGGCGGACGGACCGCAGCCGACGCTCGCCGACCTCGAGGAGCTCTACGCGCAGGTGCGCGCGGCGGGCCTCGAGCTGCGCGTCGATGTCGACCCTGCACCACTGGGCACCCCGCCCGCGGCGCTCCAGCTCGCGGTGTACCGCATCCTGCAGGAGGCGCTCACGAACGCGCTCCGCCACGGCACGGGTCCCGTCGATGTGCTGCTGTCGTGGCATCCGGATCGTGTCGACCTCCACGTGCGCAACCTGCTCCTGGCGACCGTCCCGGCTGATGCGCCGCCCGGTGGGCGCCACGGTCTCATCGGCATGCGGGAGCGCGCGCAGCTCGTCGGCGGGAGCCTCGACGCGGGCGAGGAGGCCGGTGCCTTCGTCGTGCGCGCGCGGCTGCCGATCGGGGGTGCGACATGAGCGCCGAGGGCACGATCCGGGTCGTGCTGGTCGACGACCAGGCGCTGTTCCGCGCCGGCATCCGCATGCTCGTCGACTCGCAGCCCGACCTCGAGATCGTGGGCGAGGCGTTCGACGGACGCGAGGCGCTCACGGTCGTGCGGGCGACGCGTCCAGACGTCGTGCTGATGGACATCCGGATGCCGGTCATGGACGGGCTCGCGGCGACCGCCGAGCTGCTGCGCGACGCCGACCCGCCGCGCATCGTCATGCTCACGACGTTTGACCTCGACGAGGCGGCGGCGCGCGCGATCCGCGAGGGTGCGAGCGGGTTCCTGCTCAAGGACGCCGAGCCGGAGTTCCTGCTCGCCGCGATCCGCACCGTGCACTCGGGGTCGGCGGTCATCGCCGCGTCGGCCACACGCGACCTCTTCGCGCACTTCTCGGCGCCCGCGCAGAGCGCGCCGCCGCGCGAGTACACCGACCTCACCGAGCGCGAGCGCGAGATCTTCGCGCTCGCCGCGCGGGGTCTGTCGAATGCCGAGATCGCGGCGCGCGAGTTCCTGTCGGAAGCGACGGTGAAGACGCACATCAGCCGCATCCTCACCAAGCTCGGTCTGCGCGACCGAGTGCAGCTCGTCGTGTTCGCGTACGAGCACGGGCTCGCGTAGCGCTTCGTCTCGCTGCGCTCGCTCAGCGACAGGGAGCACCCGCGAATCATCCTTGCGATGTATGCGGATGCCTCTCCGGGTCGACGCGGCGGCCCCGCGGGCATCCGTAGCGTCGCAGACATGCACATCACCTCGACAGACCTGGGCCTCGCCGCCCGGGTGCAGAACGTCACCAAGACCTACGGCTCGGGCGAGGGCGCGGTGCGCGCTCTGGACGACGTGAGCGTCGGCATCCGTCGTGGCGAGTTCACCGCCATCATGGGTCCTTCCGGTTCGGGAAAGTCGACCCTCATGCACCTCATGGCGGGCCTCGACGCCCCGACGAGCGGTCGCGCGTGGATCGGCGACACCGACATCACGGGCCTGTCCGACCTCGAGCTCACGATCCTCCGCCGTCGGCGCGTCGGGTTCGTGTTCCAGTCGTTCAACCTCGTGCCGACGCTCGACGCGCTCGGCAACATCCTGCTGCCGTTCGACCTCGACGGCCGCACGCCGTCGGCGCTCGAGCGCGCGCGCATCGACGGGCTCATCGACTCGCTCGGACTGCGTCCGCGGCTGAACCACCGTCCGCACGAGTTGAGCGGCGGCCAGCAGCAGCGCGTCGCGATCGCGCGCGCCCTCGCGACCGCGCCCGACCTCGTGTTCGCCGACGAGCCGACCGGCAACCTCGACTCGCGCTCGGGTCGTGAGGTGCTCGCGCTCCTCGCCCAGGCGAGCCGCGAGCACGGCCAGTCGATCGCGATGGTCACGCACGACCCGATCGCGGCGGCGCACGCCGATCGCGTGCTGTTCCTCGGCGACGGGCGCATCGTCGCCGACAAGCCGCGTCAGACCGCCGAGGAGATCTCGGCGTACATGCTCGCGTCCGAGCTCGGCACCGCCGGTTCAGCGCCCGTGGCAGAGGAGGTGGGCGCGTGACCGCCGTCACGGCCGACATCACGCAGCGGATGCCGCGGGCCGCCGCATCCGGATCGCACTCGTGGCTGCGCGACCGCGGCATGGGCGCGAGCATCCTCGTGTCGGCGATCTCCACGGCGTTCGGCGTCGTGCTCATCTCGGCGACCGGCTTCATCGGCGCGATGCTGCAGGCGGACCCGTACATCGGCGGCAGCGGCACGCTCGCGGCCGTCATCGCGATGCTCGCGGTGCTGCTGGTCGCGGTCGCGGTGTACGTCGCGTCGATCGTGACGGCGAACACGTTCTCGACCGTCGTCGCGGGTCGCACGCGTCGCATCGCGCTCCTGCGCCTCATCGGCGCGTCGGCGCGCTCGCAGCGAGCGGAGATCGCGCGCCAGGGGCTCGTCGTGGGGATCATCGGCGCGTTCGCGGGACTCGTGGCCGGCACCGCGCTGTCGGCGGCCGGGGTCGCGCTCATGACGCAGCTCCTCGGGCTGTCGGGTGTCGAGTACAACGTCGTCCAGGCGGTGCTGCTCGTGCCCGCGGCGGTCGTCGCCCTCACGACGTGGGCCGCAGCATGGGCCGGCTCGCGCCGTGTGCTCACGGTGACTCCTCTCCAGGCGCTCGGAGGGTCGGTCGAGGCGCCGCACGAACGCATCGCGAAGCGCAGCGGACGCAACGTCACCGCGCTCGTGCTCGTGATCATCGGCGGCGGGCTGCTCGCTCTCGGCATCGCGGCGGGCCTCGTGTCGATCTTCGGCATCCTCATCGCGTTCGCAGGCGGGATCCTGTCGTTCACCGGCATCGCGCTCGGTGCGACACTCGTGATGCCGCCCGCGCTGCGGCTCGTGGGTCGCGCCTTCGGCCGCACCGCGGTCGCGCGCCTCGCGGCCGAGAACGCGCTGCGCTACCCCGAGCGCTCGAGCCGCATGGCGATCGGCGTCGTGATGGGTGTGACCCTCGTGACGATGTTCGCGGTGGCGCTCGAGTCCGTGAAGGCGGTCCTCACGAAGTCCGCAGGCGGCGAGCTGCCCGCCGAGATGACCACGATCATCGACTCGTTCGCCGCCGTCATGATGGCGATCGTCGCGGTATCGGCGGTCATCGCCGCGGTCGGCCTCGTCAACCTCCTGACGCTCGGCATCGTGCAGCGCCGCCGTGAGCTCGGCCTGCTGCGCGCGCTCGGGCTCTCGAACGGCCAGGTCCGCCGCGTCGTGCTGCTCGAAGCGGCCCACCTCACGGTCACCGCCCTCGTGACGGGGCTCGTGCTCGGGATCGCCTACGGCTGGGCCGGTGCGCAGTCGCTGCTCGGCTCGGTTCCGGTCGACCCGGATGCCCCGCGCATCGCCAATTTCGTGGCTCCGGCCGTACCGCTGTGGCCGGTCCTCGCGATCGTCGTCGGGACGATCGTGCTCACCCTCGTGGCCGCGGTCGTTCCCACGCGGCTCGCGACCCGCGTCGCGCCGGTCGAGGCGCTCGCGGAGTGACGGGTGAGACGGATGCCCCGGCCTCGGGCTTCGGCCGGGGCATCCGTCTATTCGGGCTGATCGGGCGTCTCGTCGGACGCGAAGTCGTGCGCCCAGGACGGCGCGAGCGCGCGCAGTCGCGCCGCGCGCCACTCCCACATGGTCCACAGCACGGGCCACAGCAGGGGAGCGGTCGGTCCTCCGATGACGAGCCGATCGCGCCACAGGGTCTTCGAGGGGTCTCCGGGCGCGGGGGACACGGCGATCTGGTGGTCCCACACGTCGAGCGCCGCGAGAGGCCCCGACACCGGGATGCCGCTGTCGCGGAAGATCCGCACGGGGCCGCCGCCCGATCCCGGTGCCGGATCGGCGACGACGCGGTCGCTCACGTGGATGAGCTGCCTGCCCATCGGGACGATCCCGCCGAGGCGCAGCTGGACGCCGACCTCGCCGCCGGGCTCCCAGCTCGTGGGCAGGCCGTCGGGGGCGAGCGGCTCGAGCATCATGAGCGGACCGTAGAGCTCGGCCACGGCGCGCGGCGAGTGCAGGGCCCGCCACGCGGCATCCGCGTCGATGTCGATCACGAGCTTCTGCAGTACGCGCACGCGTCCAGTCTCGCGCAGATCGCGTGATGTCCGGGCGGGTCGCGCCGGAATACCGTCAGGCATGACCAGTGAAGCGAACACGCGACGGGTGCGGACGGCGCTGGAGCATCCGGCCGCCCTCGGATTCATCGGAGCGCTGGGCGTGCTGGGCGCCATCGTGCTCGGCGTCGCGCTCGGCTCGATCTCGACGATCCTCGTCTACATCGTGCTCGCGATGTTCGTCGCGGTCGCCCTCGACCCGATCGTGGTGCGGCTGGAACGACATCGCGTGCCGCGTGCCGGCGGCATCGCGATCGTGTTCGGCATCTTCGCGCTCCTCGTCGCGGCCGTCGCGATCTTCGTGCTGCCGCCCGTCATCGGGCAGGTCGTCGCGCTCGTGGCGGCGATCCCCGACCGGGTGCAGTCCGTCCAGCAGGCGGACTGGTACCTCGCGCTCGGCGATCACGCGCGCGCGGGCGTCGACTCGGCCGTGGAGCAGCTCACGGTGTTCTTCGGGGACCCCGACACCGTGCTGGCGCTGGGCGGCGGCATCCTCGCCGTCGGCGTCGGCCTTGCGAGCTTCCTCTCGGCGGCGTTCGTCGTCACGGCGCTCACGTTGTACTTCCTCGCGTCGCTTCCCGCGATCAAGAAGGCGTTCTACGCTCTCGCCCCCGCCCACCGGCGCGAGCGGATCGCGGACTTCACCGAGCGCATCACGAGGTCCGTCGGCGCCTCCCTCATCGGATCCGTGATCCTCTCGGCGCTCAACGCCGGCGCGGTGTTCCTCCTGCACCTCGCGATCGGCTTGCCGTTCCCGGCGCTCATGGCCGCGATCGCGTTCGTCATCACGCTCGTGCCGCTCTTCGGGTCGGTGATCTTCCTCGTGCTGGGGACGCTCGTGGCGCTGTTCTCGAGTCCGACGCAGGCCCTCATCTTCGCGATCGCGTACCTCGTCTACATCCAGCTCGAGTCATACGTCCTCAGCCCCCGCATCATGAACCGCGCGATCGCGATTCCCGCCGCCCTCGTGCTGATCGGTGCGATGGTGGGTGGCACCCTGATGGGCATCCTCGGCGTGCTCGTCGCGCTGCCGGTCATGGCGTCGATCCTGCTGATCATCAGGGAGGTCGTCGTGCCGAGGCAGGATCGCAAGACGGTGCCGCCCTCGCCCGCGTGATCCCGGGCGCCGCGAGACCGTTGAGGGGCGTTCGGAGCCGCCCTAGGATGCAGACGTGGCCGAGCCCACCCGAGAGGCGGATCGAGAGTCGAGAAGCCTCAGCGGGACCCTCCTCGAAGGAAAGCTCGCGATCAGGCCGGTCCGAAGGGGTGCCGTCAGTCGTCGCGCGCTCATCGAGCGCGCCCGCACGAGCGACGCCCGTGTCGTCGGGGTCACCGCTCCGGCCGGCTTCGGCAAGTCCACGCTCCTGTCGGAGTGGGCGGCCATCGACGACCGGACGATCGCGTGGGCGACGATCGACCGTTTCGACGACGACCCGGCCGCCCTCCTGACGCTGCTCGCGACGGCATCCGCGGAGTTCTCGCCGTCCGCGGGGATCGTCGTCTCCGAGATGCGCGGACTCGCGACGACCGTCCTCGGTCGCTCCGCGCCCATGCTCGCGGCCGCCCTCTCTCGCGCGCCCGACCCCTTCCTGCTCATCATCGACGACATCCACACGGCGGCATCGGACGAGTGCCACGACGTGCTCGAAGTGATCCTCGCGGGCGTTCCGAGCGGATCACAGGTCGTGCTCGCGAGCAGGGCGGAGCAGCCGTACTTCGCCCGCCTGCGCATCGACGTCCCCACACTCGAGATCGGAGCCGACGAGCTGCGGTTGGATGTCGACGCGGCACGCGCGATCTTCGCCGAGCACGGGGTCGAGGTCGCCGCCGACCACATCCCCGTCGTGGTCGAGCGGTGCGAGGGTTGGCCGACCGGACTCGTCCTCTACGCGCTCGCGGTCAAGGCGGGCGCCGACGTCCTCGCCGTCGGCGGCGACGAGCGCTTCGTCGCGGAATACCTGTACCACGAGTGCCTCGCAGGGCTCCCATCCGAGCTGCAGGACTTCCTGCGGCGCACCGCGGTGCTCGACGAGCTGTCGGCCGAGCTGTGCGACGCGATGCTCGGCAGGGACGACTCGGGTGAGCTGCTGCGGCGGATCGAAGCGCTCAACCTCTTCTTGATCCCGCTCGACCGGCGCGAGCTCTGGTTCCGCTATCACGCGCTCTTCCGGGAGTTCCTCCTCGCCGATCTCCGCCACCGGGAGCACGGCATCGTCAGCAGTCTCCACGTGCGCGCGGCGGATTGGCTCGAGGGCGAGAAGATGCTCGATCCTGCGGTCGAGCACCTCCTCGCGGCGGGCGAGGTGGAGCGTGCCGGCGAACTCGTCGCGGAACTCGCCCTCCCCACCTACCAGCGCGGCGGGGTCGCCGCCGTCGAGAGATGGCTCGACGGGCTCGGCGACGCGGTCATCGAGGCCTCGCCCGCGCTCGCCGTCATCGCGGCGTGGGCGGCGATCCTGCAGGGCAAGTCGCCGGCGTCGGAGCGGTGGGCGGCAGCCCTCGAGCGATTCGATCTCGAGGGCGCCCCCGAAGAGGATCGGGCCGCGTTCGAGTCCTCTCGCGCCATGGTGAGGGCGGCGATGTGCGCGCACGGGTGGGAGAGCGTGCTCGCGGACGCGCGGCTCGCGGCCGCCTACGAGCCCGCGTGGAGCCCGTGGCGTGATCAGGCCCTGCACCTGCTGGGTTCGGGACTGCTGCTCGCGGGGGACCGGGAGGACGCGCGCGATGCCTTCGTGGAGGCGTCGGCGAGCGGCGCGCAGGCGGGCAACGCGGACTCGGTCCTGCTCAGCGAAGCGGAGTTGGCGATCCTCTCGATGGACGACGGCGACTGGGCCGCTGCGGACGCCCACGCGCATGTCGCCGTGCGTGCGGTGGACGACAACCATATGGAGGGCTACCCGACGACGGCCCTCGCGCTCGCCGTGAGCGCTCGGCTCGCCCAGCGGCGCGGCGATGCGGCGGCGACCGACCGGTTCCTCGTGCGCGCGCTGCGCGCGCGGGTGCACTGTACGCACGTCCTGCCGTACCTCGCGATGCGCACGCGCCTGCAGATCGCCGGCGTCCTCGTGGGCATGGGGGACCGCACAGCGGCGCGGCACATGCTCCGCGAGATCGATGACCTCCTCGCCCGCTGCCCGGACGTGGGGACCCTGGCGGACGAGATCGCGCGCTTCCGGTCGCGGCTCGATGACGCCGTCATGAGCCGGGCGAGCATCCCGCTCACGCCCGCCGAGCTGCGCCTGCTGCCGTACCTCCAGACGCACCTCACGATCGCCGAGATCGGACAGCGTCTGTTCATCTCGCGCAACACCGTCAGCTCGGAGGTCGGATCGATCTATCGCAAGCTCGGGGTGACCACTCGCGGCGCCGCGGTCGAGCGCGCGATCGAGACGGGTCTGCTCGGCGGCTGACGGGCTCCTCGCCGCACTACGAGTCGTCGGCGAGAAGGTCGAGTTCGACTCCGAGCGCGAGGAGAACCTTCGGTGCGGCCTTCACCACGCGCGGCCGCCCGACGTGGGGCATGATCGCGTCGAGGACGCCCGCGATCTCGGCGGGCTGTGCGCCTGAGCTCACGGCGTCATCGACCTCCCTGCGCATCGACGCGGCGGACGCCGACACCGCGACGAGCGCTCCGATCCGAACGAGGGATCGCGTCTTGGCATCCAGATCGACGTTCGCATCGGGATGTTCGCCCGGTCGCTCGTCTCCGTCGATGCTGATCCGGCGCAGGTGGTCGAGGTAGTCCACGGTCCACGCTCCCGCGATTCAGGGGTTGGTCACCTGGCGACAAGTCAATCCCCCCGGGCCCGGATCCCGTTCATGCGATCTGCGTGATGCCTGCCGAAAAGGCCGCTCCTAACCTCGCGGAATGGGATGCCCACCGGCGACCCGCGAATCCGGCGCAAGCCCGACGCGAAGAGGTGATGGAAGCATGGACGACCTCGAGTACGGACCCGTGGAACTGATACTCGCCGCGTTCGAGGGCGACGAGCCGGATCCCGGCGTGTTCGACGCCCTCGCCGAGCTCGCCGAGGCCGGCACGATCCGCGTGATCGACCTGGTGCACGTCTCGCGTTCCCCCGCGGGCGAGGTCACCTACCGGGAGGTCGATGAGAGCGGCATCCGGCAGGGCGCGGTCGACCTCGTCGCCAACGGTCTCGCTTCGCATGAGGACGTCACCGAGCTGGGGGAGCTGCTCGCGCCCGGGACATCGGCCGTGCTCCTCGTCGTGGAGCTGCTGTACGCGACGAAGCTCGCCTCGCGCGTGATGCAGGCGGGCGGATACGTGGTCGACTCGGTCCGCATCCCGGCGCCCGTCGTCAACGAGGTCGCCCTGGCGGCGGCCGGAGCAGAGGGAGTGAGCTGACATGCTTCGCAGAATGGGGCGCCCGGGCCTGCTCGGCATGGCCGCGCGGACCGCCGTCATCGCAGGCACCGCGACCGCGGTGAGCGGGCACGTCGCCCGCCGCCAGTACGAGCGGGCGGAGGAGAGGGACGCCGAGCACCAGTACGAGGTGCAGCAGGAGGCCGCCGCCATGATGGCATCCGCTCCACCGCCCGCGCAGGCGGCGCCCACCCCACCGCCCGTACCCGCCGCACCTGCGACCGACATGGTCGGCGAGCTCCAGCGCCTCGCGGATCTGAAAGCTCAGGGCATCCTCAGCGACGCGGAGTTCGAAGCGGCCAAAGCGAAGCTGCTCGCGTGAGCGAGCCGTGCGAGGAGACGACGTGAACGACAAGAACAGTGTCATCGGCACCCCGCTGCCTCCGGCGCGGACGCTCCCCTTCCCGCCCAAGCCCTCCGGCAGCTATGCGGGCCGCACGCTCGCGGAGTCGACGTACTCGCCGCTGCCGCCCGAGCGGCACCTCGGCGAGGGCGCGCCGAACGTCCTCATCGTGCTGATCGACGACGCCGGTCCCGCGCTGCCGGCGCCGCTGGGCGGCAAGGTGAACACTCCGACGCTCGAGCGGATCCGTTCGGAGGGGATCGGGTACAACCGCTTCCACACCACGTCGATGTGCTCGCCCACGCGCGCGTCGCTGCTGACCGGGCGCAACCACCATCGTGTGGGCGCCGGGCAGATCGCCGAGCTCGCGAACGACTGGGACGGCTACTCGGGCCACATCCCGAAGAGCAGCGCGACGATCGCCGAGGTGCTGCGCAACTACGGGTACGCCACCGCGGCATGGGGGAAGTGGCACAACACCCCCGCCGAGGAGACCACCAAGGCCGGCCCGTACGACAACTGGCCGACCGGCAACGGCTTCGAGTACTTCTACGGCTTCCTCGCCGGAGAGGCGTCGCAGTACGAGCCCAACCTCGTGCGCAACACCACCAGCGTGCTGCCGCCGAAGACGCCCGAAGAGGGCTACCACCTCAGCGAGGACATCGCCGACGACGCGATCGCGTGGCTGCGCGATCACAAGGCCCTCAGCCCCGACAAGCCGTTCTTCATGTACTGGGCGACGGGGGCCATCCACGGCCCGCACCACGTGCACAAGGAATGGTCCGACAAGTACAGGGGCATGTTCGACAGCGGGTGGGACGTCTACCGCGAGGAGGCCCTCGCGGGCGCGAAGGCCGCCGGATGGGTGCCGGAGGACGCCGAGTTGACACCGCGGCCGGAGTCGCTGCAGGGCTGGGACGACATCCCCGACCACCAGAAGCCGTTCCAGGCGCGGCTCATGGAGGTGTGCGCGGGATTCGGCGAGCACGCCGACGTGCAGGCCGGACGCGTCGTCGACGAGCTGGAGCGCCTCGGCTACCGCGACAACACGATCGTCATCTACATCTGGGGAGACAACGGGTCGTCGGGCGAGGGGCAGAACGGCACGATCAGCGAGCTGCTCGCGCAGAACATGATCCCCACCACGATCGACCAGCACATCGCGGCGCTCGACGAGCTGGGCGGTCTGGATGCGCTGGGCACGCCGGCCACCGACAACCAGTACCACGCCGCATGGGCGTGGGCGGGTTCGGCGCCGTACCAGGGCATGAAGCTCATGGCGTCGCACCTCGGCGGCACGCGCAACCCGATGTTCATCCGGTGGCCCGGACGCATCGATCACGATCCCGCGCCTCGCACCCAGTTCCACCACGTCATCGACGTCGCCCCGACGCTGTACGAGATCCTCGGCATCTCGGCGCCCGAAGAGGTCAACGGCATCCACCAGGACCCCATCGACGGCACGAGCTTCGCGTACTCGATCGACGACAAGGCCGCCGAGGGTCGGCACCGCGTGCAGTACTTCGAAGTCATGGCGAGTCGCGCCATCTACGAGGACGGCTGGATGGCGTCCACCACCGGTCCGCGCCTGCCGTGGGTGCCCGGCGCGCCCCCGGGGATCAAGACGTGGACCCCCGACGAGGACCGCTGGGAGCTGTACAACCTCGACGAGGACTGGAGCCAGGCGCGCGACGTCGCCGACCAGCATCCCGGGAAGCTCGCCGCCCTCAAGGAGCTGTTCGCGATCGAGGCGGCCAAGAACAAGGTGCTGCCGGTCGGCGCGGGACTGTGGGTGCCGGTGTACCACCCCGAGTTCCGCATCTCGCCGCCGTACCACGAGTGGCAGATGTCGGGCGACACCACCCGCGTGCCCGAGTTCTGCGCCCCGGCGCTCGGCAACCGGCCGAACCTCGTCACGATCGAGGCGAACGTCGGCGATCGCGCCAACGGCGTGCTCTACAAGCTCGGGGGCGCCGGCGGCGGGCTGACGTGCTTCGTGATGGACGGTGTGCTCACGTACGAGTACAACCTCTTCCTCGTCCAGCGCACGCTCATCGCGTCCCCGGAACCGCTCGCCGCCGGTGACCGCACGATCGAGATCGAGACGGATTACGTCGAGCCTCGCCCCGGCGGTCCGCTGCACGTCGTGCTGCGGGTCGACGGCGCCGAGGTCGCCTCGGGCCAGGTGCCCGTGAGCGCGCCGCTGCTGTTCTCGGCGAACGACTGCCTCGACATCGGGCGCGCGTACGGCGGTGCCGTCTCGCGTGCGTACGCCGACCGCATGCCCTTCGCGTTCGACGGACGCATCGATCGCGTGCACGTCGCGTACGCCGCGCCACCGGAGCCCGACTCGAAGTGACCGACGAACCCTCCGACGACGCCCCGTCCGCACGCGACGGGCGGGAGCGTTCGGAGAGGGTGCGCGAGGTGCTCGCCGTCGTCGTGCTGTCGGTCACCGCGATCCTCACCGCGTGGTGCGGCTTCGAGGCCTCGAAGTGGGGCGGCATGATGTCGATCGAGTTCAGCCAGGCATCCGCCGCCCGTATCGCGGCAGCCGACGCGGCGAGCACCGCCCGCGACAACCAGGCCGTCGATCTGTCGATCTACGAGCTGTGGGTCCAGGCGCGGGCGACCGGCGACACCGCGTTCGCCGAGTACGTCGAGGCGCGGTTCACGCCCGAGTTCGCCGTCGCGTTCGAGGACTGGCAGGCGGGCGGCGAGTCGCCGCGGTCGCCGTTCGCCGAGCCGTCGTACGTGCCCGAAGGGAGGGCCGAGGCCGAGGAGGCGTCGGATCGCGCCGACGCCCTGTTCGCCAAGGCTCTCGAGAGCAACCAGCGGGGCGACGACTACGCGCTGCTCACGGTGCTGTTCGCGCTCGTGCTGTTCTTCGTGGCGGTGTCGGAGCGCACGCGGATGCACTGGAGCGGGTGGTTCCTGCTGGGTCTCGGGATCGTCGTCGCCGCGGCCGGGGTGGTGATCCTCGTGACCTTCCCGATCCTCGTGTGACCGGCGAGGGGCACGGTCGTCGGCCCGTAGGCTGAGTGGGTGCCCCCGTTCGACCAGTCCCGCTATCAGGTGCGCCTCGAGTGGGGCGTCGACGGAGTGCGCCGTCTGGCGCACTCCGACATCGTCGTGGTGGTCGACGTGCTGCGTTTCTCGTCGACCGTCTCGCGCGAGGTCGCCGCCGGCCGGTCGGTGCCGCTCGACGCATCCGCGCACGCGGTGTCGATCAACGGCGCCGCGATCGCGGCCGCGGCTGCCGAGGCCGGCGCGACGGTCATGCTCGGATGCCTGCGCGATGCGTCGGCCGTGGCATCCGCCGTGTTCGCCGAACAGACCGCACGGGCCGCCCGCACGAGCGTCGCGGTCATCGCGGCGGGGGAGCTGACCGGCCGCGAGCGGGGTGCGCCGGTGCGCTTCGCGGTCGAGGATCAGCTGGGGGCGGGAGCCGTCGTCGACGCGCTCGCGGCGCTCGGCATCGATCACACGTCGTCCGAGGCGGCCGCCGCGTGCGAGGCGTTCCGCGGACTCCGCGGCGCCGTGCGTCACCTTCTCACCGCGAGCGGCTCGGGTCAGGAGCTGCTCGAGCGCGATGCACGCGACGAGGTGCTCGCCGCGGCGGAGATCGATGCGGATGCGACGGCGCCGGTGCTCGTCGACGGGGTGTTCCGAGCGTGGGACGTCAGCGCGGAGTCAGCGCCGCGAGCCGCGCGGCAGGCGTGATCTCGCGCCGCGTCCACGTGAACGCGAAGCGCTCGTCGTAGCGCGGGGCGCACTGCGCGCATGAGGTCGCCCGCGTCGGGCGGCGGTGGCGGTGGGCGATGTGGCCGGCGGGGCACACCCCCACCCACGGGGCGAGCTCGGTCGCCGTCTCGCCGTGGTGGGTCGTTCCGCCCACGTAGCCGATCTCGCGTGCGATGCGCTTCCAGGTTGGGCCGTGCCCCGCGGTCGGACCCGCGAGCGCGTGCGCGATCTCGTGAAGGAGCGTCTGGTGGTTCGCGTCGTCGTCGTAGCGCGCCGCGAGGTAGCGCGAGACGCTGATGCGCTTGCGTGTGTAGTCGCACAGCCCCGCCCGGCGCTTGGCGTTGTCGAACGCGAACGACCACGTGTCGTCGAGGTGCAGGGCGATGAGCGCCTCGGCCCAGTGGCGCACTCGATGGAGTTCCGACATGGCGGCGAGATTAGAACGTACCTACGACACTCGCCGTGTACCGCGGCGTCATCCCGCGAGCGCCGCGTCGGCGCGACGCCGGTCGGCCGCGTCGATGGCGAGAAGCGTGGATTCGAGCTGGTCGTCGGGGGCGCCGGACTCCTGGCGCAGGAACAGTGCGCGCTTGAAGTCGTCGCGCGCCTGGTCGAAGTCGCCGGCGTCGTAATGCGTCTTGCCGCGATGCTGGTACGCGAACGCCGCGATCGCCGACCAGCCCTGGCCCTCGGCTTCTTCGGCGCACGTCGTGAGCTCCTGCTCGGCGGCGGCGAACGCGCCGCGGTACTGCTGCACGCTCGCGTGGAGGATCCGGGCGCGCAGCAGGTCCTTGCGCGTGCCGGCCATGCGCGCGACGCGCACCGACTGCTCCGAGATGACCAGGGCGTCCTCGAGCCGGCCGAGCACCTTCAGCAGCCACACCCGCTCGAGCAGTGCCGGCAGGCTGCGCTGCTCGCCGATCTCCTCCAGTCGCTCCTTGCACTGGTGCGGATCGATCTTCTCGCGCAGCGTGTCGGGGTCGTACCCGTGGATGTAGCTCACCGTCGACTCCCTTCCGCTCGTCGTTCGCCACTCCAGTGTGCCCCGCGTCCAGCGGGGTCGGCGGCGTGCCACGCCGTGCCGAGGAGTTCCTTCGCCTTCGTCGAGGTCTCGCTTCTTGGCGAGTCGCCGAAAAGGTCGCTCGGGCGGGCGACTTTCTGGCGAATCGCCACGAAGCGCCGGGAGCGTCGGGCGTGGTTTCAGCGTTCGAAGACGGATGCCGCGGGCCGCGGCGACGGCGTCGCGTCGGCATCCGTCGCGACCCGCGCTCCGCGCACGAACTCGTCGAGCTCGGCACCCTGCGCGACCTTGGCCGGGTGGGGACCCGCGGCCATGAGCCGCGGGAGCCACTCGGTCGGGAGCGGCACGGGCGACGCGGCGATCACGAGATTGCCGAACCGGCGCCCCTTGAGCGTCTGCACCTCGGCCAGGACGATGACCTCGGGCAGGACCGCGCGCACGGTCGCGACCTGTCGTCGCGCGAAGGCGAGGCCCTTGCCGTCGGCGACATTGACGAGCAGCACGCCGTCCGGCGCGAGCAGCCGCATCGCGGCCGTGTAGAACTCGATCGTCGTGAGGTGCGCGGGTGTCTGCGATCCCGAGTAGACGTCCGACACGAGCAGGTCGACGTTGCCGACGAGGCCCGCGGGAAGCCGCGAGAGGCCCTCGCGCGCGTCGCCGATGCGCACGCGGATCGAGGCGCCGCGCGGGAACGGCAGGTGCTCGCGCACGAGGTTCACGAGCTCGGGCTCGAGCTCGATGACCTGCTGCCGCGAGCCCGGGCGCGTCGCCTCGATGTATCGCGGGATCGTGAGGGCGCCGGCGCCCAGGTGGACGGCGGTGAGCGGCTGTCCGGGCATCCGCAGCCTGTCGATCACCGCGCCCATGCGCGCGACGTACTCGAAGTGCAGATGCGTCGGATCGTCGAGGTCGACGTGGGACTGCGGTGTGCCGGCGACCTCCAGCTCCCACCCGTTCGTGAAGCCCGATCGGACGATGCTCGCGATCGATCCGTCCGACAGGCGCGCCGATGGTCCGGATGCCTCGACCCGAGCCCGCGCCATATGTCAACGCTACCCGGGGGCTCCGGCGCCTGGTCTAGCGTGCTGGGATGGCCGACCTTCCCGTGCACACATTCGAGCGAGGCGACGACGTCGTCGTCTACACGCGCTCCGGCCGTTCCGGTGGGCCGGTGTTCGTGCTCGTGCATGGCATCGGGATGGGCCGTGGTGTGTTCGGCGACCTCGTCGAGGAGCTCAGTCGTGAAGGCGAGGTCGTCGCGCTCGACCTCCCGGGCTTCGGCGACTCGCCGAAGCCTCGCCGGCCGCTCGACATGCCCGCGTGCGGAGGTCTCGTCGCCGCTCTGCTCGACGATCTCGGCGTACGCGACGGGGTGCTCGTCGGTCATTCCATGGGAGCGCAGGTCGTGGCGGAGACGCTCGTGCGGCATCCGCATCTTCGCGGTCGCGCCGTGCTCGTCTCGCCGACGGTCAATCCGGCCGAGCGGAGTGCGCTCCTCCAGGGTCTGCGGCTGCTGCAGGACATCGCGATCGAGAGCCCGAAGGTGCTCGCGCTCGGTGCGATCCACTATGTGAAGGCAGGACCGGTCTGGTACGCGAAGACGCTTCGCCGCATGGTCGACCACCGCATCGAGGACGTGCTGCCGCAGCTCGACGCCGACACGCTCGTGATCCGGGGTGAGGTCGACAAGGTGAGCCCGCGCGAGTGGGCCCGCGAGGTGGCGCGGCTCGTTCCCCGGGGTGTGCTGCGCGAGGTGCCCGACCGCGGTCACGAGGCGATGATCCGCACCGCGCAGCCGGCAGCCTCGCTCATCGCCGCGCACGCGGCGGGCACGAGCGGGCGCCCGCCGGACGCCGGCACGCCGCGCGGCGATACCGTGGAGGAGTGACGTCGATCGACCTCAACGCCGACCTCGGCGAGACGGTCGGCGGTATTCCGACCGCCGACGACGAGGCCATGTTCGCGGTCATCTCGAGCGCGAGCATCGCGTGCGGCGGGCATGCGGGCGACGAGGAGACGATGCGCGTCTCGGCCGCCCGCGCGGTGCGGCTCGGCGTCGCGGTGGGCGCGCACCCCTCGTACCCCGATCGTGCGGGCTTCGGGCGTATGGGCATCGACATCGGGCGCGAAGCGCTCACCCTCGCGATCGCGGACCAGCTCGAGGCGCTTCGAGCGGCGGGAGCCGACATCCGGTACGTCAAGCCGCACGGCGCGCTCTACAACCGCATCGTCGCCGACCGTGAGCAGGCGGAGGCGGTCGCCGACGCGGTGGCGGCTCTGTCGGAGCGGCTCGGGCGGGCGATTCCGCTCCTCGGGCTCGCGGGCGCGGGCGCGGCGACGGCGGCCGAGCGCGGGCTGCCGTTCGTGCAGGAGGCGTTCCTCGACCGCGGCTACCGCGCAGACGGCACCCTCGTGCCGCGCAGCGAGCCCGGGGCGCTGCTCACCGATCCCGAGGCCGTCGCCGAGCGCGCGGTGCTCCTCGCCCGTGAGCAGATCGTGGAGTCCGTGGACGGGGCGGTCGTCGCGGTCGGCGCGGCGTCTCTCTGCGTGCACGGCGATTCGCCCGGCTCGGTCGCGATGGCGCGCGCGGTGCGGGCTGCGCTCGACGGAGCCGGAGTCGAGGTGCGTGCACCGTGGTGACACTCGACCGCGAGGCATCCGGCGTGCGGATCCTGCCGATGGGCGACCGCGCGCTCCTTGTCGAGGTGGGCTCGCTCGACGAGGTGCTCGAGCTGCGCGACCGGCTCGAGGCGTCGCGGCCCGACGGCGTCGTCGACCTCGTGCCCGGTGCTCGTACGGTGCTCGTGCGCGTCGACCCGGCGGTGCTGACGCTGGGTGCGGCGCAGGCGTGGGTCGCGGGCGCGAAGACGGATGCCGCAGCCCCGGTCGCGGCATCCGGATCGCTCGTCGAGCTCGACGTCGCGTACGACGGCGAGGACCTCGCCGAGACGGCGCACCTGCTCGGCGTGAGCGCCGACGAGCTCGTGCGCCGGCACACCGCGGCCGAATGGACCGTCGCGTTCACGGGCTTCGCGCCCGGTTTCGCCTACCTCGTGAGCCGCGACTGGACGTTCGACGTCCCTCGCCTCGCCTCGCCCCGCACGCGCGTGCCGGCCGGAGCGGTGGGCCTCGCGGGGGCGTTCTCGGGCGCGTATCCGCGAGAGACACCCGGCGGCTGGCGGCTCATCGGCACGACGTCCGCGCCGCTGTGGGCCCCGGATGCCGCATCTCCCGCGCTGCTGCCGCCGGGTGCACACGTGCGGTTCCGTCCGGTCGAGCGGGTGTCCGCGGCGGCGGCGTCGTCGGCTGCGCCGGTCTCGACGGATGACGCGGGCGGCGGCATCCGCGTCATCGAACCGGGCCTGCTCGCGACGATCCAGGACCGCGGACGCGAGGGGGCCGCGTCGCTCGGCGTCTCCCGGTCGGGCGCGCTCGACCGCACGGCGCTCGGCGTCGCGAACCGGCTCGTGGGCAACCGCGACGACGCGGCGGGCGTCGAGGTGACGATGGGCGGGTTCCGCGCCGTCGCGGAGCGCGATGTGTGGGTCGCCGTCACCGGCGCGTGGGGGCCCGTGCGGCTCGGCGGCCACGCGGTCGACCCGTACACGGCGCACGCGTGGCGCGCGGGCGAGGAGCTTCAGCTCGACTGGTTCGCGCACGGCGCACGGGGCTACATCGCGGTGCGCGGGGGAGTGGACGTGCCGGTCATGCTCGGCGCCCGCGCGACCGATCGCCTCGCGGGCATCGGCCCGGCGCCGCTCGCCGCCGGGTCGACGATCGCCGTGGGCGACGACGTCGCGGGGCGGATCCCCGTCGCGCCGCCGGCGCCGTGGGGAGCTCCGCACGACGACGAGCTCGAGATCGAGCTCGCGCCCGGACCCCGCGCCGACTGGTTCGCGCCGTCCGCCCTCCGTCTGCTGTTCGACGAGACCTGGACCGTGACGAACGCCGCCGACCGGGTCGGCATGCGGCTCGACGGCCCCGAACTGCCGAGAAGGCGCGACGGCGAACTGCCGAGCGAGGGCATGGTGCCCGGCGCGCTCCAGGTGCCGCCGAGCGGCCGCCCGACGATCCTCCTCGCGGACGGTCCGGTCACCGGCGGCTACCCGGTGATCGCGGTCGCGACGGATGCCGCGCTCGACCTCCTCGCGCAGGCGAGGCCCGGCACGCGGCTGCGCTTCCGCCACGCGAGGCCGCCCGCCTGAGCCCGCCGACCGGGGTCGAGATCGCACGAACGGCGGCGCTCCGCGGCATCCGCCGGTGATTCCCGCAATCTCGGCGGCAGTCGCGCCGAGTTCACCAGTGGCGCAGGATCTCGTCGACCTCGTGGTGCTCCTCGTCGGGGAGCGCGAGCAGCACCGCCTCGGCGAGCGACATCTCCTCGCCCGCAGCCTCGCCGCGCGCGACCGCATCCGGATCGCGGCCCCGCAGGATCTCGAGGTGCGGCGTGTGCACCGTGAACGCCTCCACGTCGAACACGCCGATCCGGTGCCGCACCGAGCTCGCCGCCACCGCGAGGGCCGCCGCGCGCCACGCGTCGCCGCGCGCGGCCGCGACCGCGCACACGCCCTCGAGCCCGTACGCGACGCCCTCGTCGTAGTGCAGCCGCAGCGACAGCAGGAGCGTCTCGAGGAACTCCGGCTCGGCGAGGTCGATCTCGCCCCGCACGAAGTTCAGCCGCGCGCGCAGGTTGCCCGCGACCGACGTCGTGAACAGGTCGCCGCCCGCACGCGCGACCTCGCTCGCGCGATCGAAGTGCGCGAGTGCTTCGTCGATCGCGCCGCGCCTCCAGCACAGACGCCCGAGCGAGACCTCGGAGATCGCCTCCGCCCAGCCGTTGCCGAGCTCATGCAGCCGCTGCACCGCCTCGAGCAGCTCGGCCTCGGCCCGCTCGACGTCGATGTCGGACAGCTGCACGCGTGCTGTGCCGCGCGCCGCGAGGGCCATGGCCGCGGCATCCGCGTCGCCCGCCTCGGTGAAAAGGCGCACGCATTCGCCGAGCCCCGCCACGACCTGCTCGCTCGGGCGCTGCCACATCTCGCCCCACAGGGCGAAGAACCACGCGACGGCCCGCGTGTGCTGCGAGATGGGCTGCGGCTTGTCGAGGAGCTCGAGCATCCACACGCGCACCTCGCCGAAGAACCCGGCGATCCACCAGTAGATGAGCAGGCACCACGCGAAGTCGCCGGCGTCGTCGAGCCGGTCGGTGTAGACGAGGTGGCGCACCGCCGCGCGCAGGTTCGGAAGCTCGAGCCCGAGGCGGGAGACGGCATCCGCCTGCCCTGCGCCGCGCAGTCCCGGCGCGACGCGCTTGACGAACGCGCTGTAGTAGTCCGCGTGTGCCGCGCGCATGCGGCCGGCCTCGCCGCGTTCCTTGAGGCGTCCGATCGCGTACTCCCGCACGATCGCGAGCAACGACAGCGCAGACCGCCCGCCGACCTCGGTCTGCTTCACGAGCGATGCGTCGACGAGCGACGCGATGCCGTCGATCGCATCGCCGTCCCATGACCGTCCCGCGCCGAGCGCCTCGACCGCCTCGAGCGAGAACACCCGCGCGAAGACGCCGAGGTCCTCGAGCAGCTCCCGGTCGCGGTCGGGCAGCAGGCTCACGCTCCACTCGATCGTCGCGCGCATCGTCTGGTGCCGCTCGGGCATGTCCCTCACGCCCGCCGTGAGGAGGGGGAGTCGCTGTTCCAGGCGCTCCGCGATGCCGTGCGGCGTCAGCAGGCGCATCTTCGCCGCCGCGAGCTCGATCGCCAGCGGCAGCCCTTCGAGGCGCCGGCAGATGTCGGCGACGTCCGCCGCGTTGTCCGGCGTGATCTCGAACCCGGGCTTCACGGCCTGCGCGCGGTCCACGAACAGCGACACCGCGCTCGTGCGGGTCGACGGATCGAGGCTCGCCGACCGCCCCTCGTCGGGCGTGCGCAGACCCTGCACCTCGTACACGCGCTCGCCGCGGATGCGCAGGATCGTGCGGCTCGTCACGAGGAAGCTCGCGAGCGGCGCGACCGTGAACAGCCGCACGAGCACGGGCGCGGCGTCGATGATCTGCTCGAAGTTGTCGAGCACGAGCAGCACCTTGCGGCCGTCGAGCGCGCGCGAGATGCGCTCCTCGAGCGACGCCTCGCCGTTGTCGCGGATGCCGAGGATGTACCCGATCGTCGGCAGCAGCAGCGCCGACTCGAGCACCCCCTCCAGCGGCACGAAGTACGTGCCGTCGGGGAAGAGGTCCTCGGTCGCGCGGGCGACCTCGATCGCGAGCCGGCTCTTGCCGATGCCGCCCGGACCGATGAGGCTCACGACGCGGTCGGTGCCGCGCGCGACCAGCTCCCTCACCTCGGCGATGTCGCGCTCGCGCCCGATCGTCGTCGTGTACGGCACCGGCACGCGCGACGCGAGCGACGAGGCATCCGGCGCCGGATGCTCCGGCTCGGCGCGGGACTCGTCGAAGCGCTCGGCGAGGAGGGTCGCGAGGTCGTTCGCGATCTGGTCCTCGAGTTCCGCGGCGTTGCGGAACGGCAGGTACGCGGCCGTGTCGTCCTCGCGGATGCGGGCGATCAGCCCTTCGAGCCGCGCGTCGCGGCCCTCCGACGCACGCACATAGATGAGCTTCGGCATGTTCTTCGGGGCGAGGTTGTACTCGTCCTCGAGCCCCGACACCGTCTCCTCGGGTGCGACCCAGCCGTAGCTGTCGCCGTAGATGCCGATGAAGATGTCGCTCTGTGCGAGATAGGAGCGGTACAGGCTGCGAGGCGGATGCGGCCGCGCCCCGAGCTCGAACATGACCGGCGCGAGCCGCATCCGTTCGATCGCCGCGCGCGCCGCGCGTCGCTCGTCGGCGAGCTCGCGCAGCGTCGAGCTCACGAAGACCCGGATCTTCTGATCGGGCGTGCGGATGCGCGGATGCTCGCGCGCGCCGGTCACCACGCGGCCGCCGATCGCCGGGTCTCGGCATCGGCGTCGGGGAGCGCGAGCGCGATCGCCTCGGCGAGGCTCATGTCGCGCCCCGCGCGCTCGCCGGCCGCGACCGCGTCCGGGTCGGCGGCGCGGATGGCCGCGAGCGGCTGACGGTGCACCGCGAACTCCTCGATGTCGAAGATGCCGGTCGTCTGGCGGATCGTCGCGGCGGCCCCCGCGAGCGCTCCCGCGCGCCAGGCCTCTCCTCGCGCCGCCGCGAGCGCGCACATGCCCTCGATGCCGTACGTCGCGCCGTCGACGAAGCGCAGCAGGATCGACAGCCGCAACGTGAGGAGGAACTCCTCCTCGCACTCATCGCGCATCCCGATGAGGAAGCGGAACCGGGCGCGGTTGTTCCCGGCGACGATGCGCGTGAACGCGTCATCCGCTTCGTCGGCGATCTGCACCGCGCGGTCGAAGTGCCCGGTCGCCGCAGCGATGTCCTGGCACACGACGCCGAGCTGGCCGAGCGCGACTTCGGCGAGCGACTCCGACCAGCGGTCGCCGAACCTCTGCAGCCGCACGACGGCGTCGTCGAGCTCGGCGCGCGCGACCTCCGGATCCAGATCGGGGAACTGCAGTCGCGTCGTCGCGCGGGCGGTCTGCACCATCGCGGCCGCGTGGTCGTCGCCGCTCTCGGCGAACAGCCGCGCGCTCTCGCCGAGCGTCGAGACGACCTCGACGGACGGCTGCTGCCACATCTCGGCCCACGTCGTGAAGAAGGCCGCGATCGCGCGCGCCCGATCCGACATCGGCCGTCCTGATGCAAGGAGCTCCAGCATCCACACCCGCACGTCGGCGAAGTAGCCCGAGATCCACCAGTAGACGATGAGCGACCACGCGAAGTCGGCCGCCTCCTCGAGGCGTCCGGTCTGCACGAGGTGTCGCGCCGCCGCGCGGAGGTTCGGCACCTCGAGGCCGAGTTCGGTGACCGCGTCGACCTGCCCCGGGCCGCGCAGCCTCGGCGCGACGCGCTTCACGAGGCCGAGGTAGTGCTCGGCGTGCGCGATCTTCAGCTCGTCGGCGTCGCCCCGCTTCTCGAGCGCCTCCAGCGCGTACTCGCGCACGATCGCCAGGAGGGAGAACACGGATCGGCCGTCCTGGTCCATCTGGCGCACGAGGCTCGCGTCGATGAGCGCGGCGAGCGTCTCGATCGCGTGGTCGCCCCACGGCCTGGATGCTCCGACGGCCTCGACCGCGTCGAGCGTGAAGCGCGCGCCGAACACCCCGAGGTCCTCGAGCATCTCGCGCTGGTCCTCGGCGAGCAGCCCGACGCTCCAGTCGATCGTGGCGCGCATCGTGCGGTGCCGGTCGGGCAGGTCGCGCACGGGCGCCGACAGGAGGGGGAGCGCGCGCCCGAGGCGCGTCGCGATGTCGGCGGGCGGCAACAGCCGCACCTTCGCGGCGGCGAGCTCGATCGCCAGCGGCAGCCCGTCCAGTCGCCGGCAGATCTCGATGACGTCCGACGCGTTGGCCTCGGTGAGCTCGAAATCCGGCTTCACCGCCGCCGCGCGCTCGGCGAACAGCACGCACGCGGCCGACGACCGCGCCTGTGCGAGCGTGGCCGGCGCATCCGCCGGTGGGAGCCCCAGCGTGTCGACGTCGAAGACGCGCTCACCGCGGATGCGCAGGATCGTGCGGCTCGTCACGAGGAAGCACGCGTTCGGCGCGAGCGTGTAGAGCCGCACGAGCACGGGTGCCTCGTCGACGATCTGCTCGAAGTTGTCGAGCACGATGAGCACGCGGCGGTCGTCGAGGGACTGCGCGATGCGCTCTTCGAGCGAGTCGGCGCCGGTGTCGCGGATGCCGAGCACGTACGCGATCGTGGGCAGCAGGAGTCCCGGTTCGAGCACCCCCTCCAGCGGCACGAAGTAGACGCCGTCGGGGAAGAGGTCGGCATTCGCGTGCGCCGCCACGATCGCGAGCCGGCTCTTGCCGATGCCGCCGGGACCGATGAGGCTCACCACGCGGTGCTCACCGCCGGCGAGGAGGGCCCGCAGCTCGGCGAGCTCGCCGTCGCGCCCGATCGTCGTCGTGTAGGGCGCGGGCACGCGCGCGGCGAGATCCGGTTCGGCGGATGCCGCGGCATCCGCCCTCGACTCGTCGAACCGTTCGGCGAGGAGCGTCGCGAGGTCCGCCGCGACCCGCTCGCCGAGCTCCTCCGCCGTCTCGAAGTGCAGGTACGCGGCGGTGTCGTCGGCCTGGATGCGCGCGATGAGTTCCGCGAGCTTCTCGTCCCGGTCCGGCACGTCCTTGACGTAGATGAGCTTCGGCATCGAGCGCGGCGCGAGGTTGTACTCGTCCTCGAGCCCCGACACCTCTTCTCCCGGCGCCACCCAGCCGTAGCTCGCCCCGTAGATCCCGACGAACACGTCGCTCTGCTCGAGATACGAGCGGTACAGACTGCGCGGCGGATGCGGCCGCGCCCCCAGCTCGAACATCACCGGCGCCAGGCGCATCCGCTCGACCGCCTCGCGCACTGCGCGTCGCTCCTCCGCGAGCTCACGCAACGTAGAACTAACGAACACCCGGATCCGCTGATCGGGCGTGCGGATCACGGGGTGCTCCACCCCAGTCATGTGCACATCATCCCCCCGACGGGCCCGCGGCGCCATCATTCGCGCGAATGCGTCGCCGTTTCCCGGGCACGCGGATGCCGATCGATGGGAATGCGGATGCCGTCCCGCCGCTTATACCGCAGCATCCGGAACTTTTCAAGAATGTGAGTGGACACGACGCGCGGAGCCGCGTATAGTGGGTAGTTGCGCTCTTGGATTCCCCCTGCCCTCATATGGTGGTCGGCTGTGCCTGTGCGCCCCCTGCGTGAACGCTGTTCCCGCGCAGGAGTGCGGCGCGCGGGCTTCGGGGACCGGAGCACTCCACTCACGACAAGGAAACGAGCCCTCGTCCGGGCCCACGGAGGTAATCCCCTTGGCTGCTGCGCGCAACGCATCCAACCCCACCACCACCACCCCCAAGAACGGCCGCGGAGCATCCCGCCTCTCGTTCGCCAAGATCTCCGACACGCTGACGGTCCCTGACCTGCTCGCCCTGCAGACCGAGTCCTTCGACTGGCTCGTCGGCAACGAGGCATGGAAGGCGCGCGTCGCCGAGGCCAAGGCCGCCGGTCGCACCGACGTGCCCGAGGTCTCCGGTCTCGAGGAGATCTTCGAGGAGATCTCGCCGATCGAAGACCTGAGCGAGACGATGCAGCTCTCGTTCACCAACCCCTACCTCGAGCCCGAGAAGTACTCCATCGAGGAGTGCAAGGAGCGTGGCAAGACCTACGCCGCGCCCCTGTACGTCGAGGCCGAGTTCATGAACCACCAGACCGGTGAGATCAAGACCCAGACGGTCTTCATGGGCGACTTCCCGCTCCAGACCGACAAGGGCACCTTCATCATCAACGGCACCGAGCGCGTCGTCGTCTCGCAGCTCGTGCGCTCGCCGGGCGTGTACTTCGACAAGACGCCAGACAAGACGTCCGACAAGGACATCGTCTCGGCGCGCATCATCCCGAGCCGCGGCGCGTGGCTCGAGTTCGAGGTCGACAAGCGCGACCAGGTCGGCGTCCGCATCGACCGCAAGCGCAAGCAGTCCGTGACCGTCTTCCTCAAGGCGCTGGGCCTTTCCAGCGAGCAGATCCTGGAGGAGTTCGCGGGCTTCGAGTCGATCGAGGAGACGCTCTCCAAGGACACGATCCTCACCAAGGAGGACGCGCTTCGCGACATCTACCGCAAGCTGCGTCCGGGCGAGCAGGTCGCCGCCGAGGCCGCGCGTGCGCTGCTGGACAATTTCTACTTCAACCCGAAGCGCTACGACCTCGCCAAGGTGGGTCGCTACAAGATCAACCAGAAGCTCGGCCTGAGCGCCGACCTGACGGAGTCGGTGCTGACGGTCGAGGACATCGTCGCGACCATCAAGTACCTCGTCCGCCTGCACCGCGGCGACGAGACCTTCGAGGGCTACCGCAACGGCAAGCTCACCGAGATCCGCCTCGACGTCGACGACATCGACAACTTCGGCAACCGCCGCATCCGCGCGGTCGGCGAGCTCATCCAGAACCAGGTCCGCACGGGTCTGTCGCGCATGGAGCGCGTCGTCCGCGAGCGCATGACCACGCAGGACATCGAGGCGATCACGCCGCAGACCCTGATCAACGTGCGCCCCGTCGTGGCCGCGATCAAGGAGTTCTTCGGCACGTCGCAGCTGTCGCAGTTCATGGACCAGAACAACCCGCTCGCGGGCCTGACCCACAAGCGCCGCCTGTCGGCGCTGGGTCCCGGCGGTCTGTCGCGTGAGCGCGCCGGCGTCGAGGTCCGCGACGTCCACCCGTCGCACTACGGCCGCATGTGCCCGATCGAGACGCCGGAAGGCCCGAACATCGGCCTCATCGGCTCGCTCGCGTCGTTCGCGCGAATCAACGCGTTCGGCTTCATCGAGACGCCGTACCGCAAGGTCGTGGGCGGCAAGGTCACCGACCAGATCGACTACCTCACCGCGTCGGAGGAGGACGACTACATCGTCGCCCAGGCCAACGCGCGCCTGAAGGCGGACGGTCACTTCGCCGACGACCGCGTGCTCGCCCGCAAGAAGGGCGGCGAGGTCGACCTGTTCCCGGCCGAGGAGATCGGCTACATGGACGTCTCGCCGCGCCAGATGGTGTCGGTGGCGACCTCGCTCATCCCGTTCCTCGAGCACGACGACGCGAACCGCGCGCTCATGGGCGCGAACATGCAGCGTCAGGCCGTGCCGCTCCTGCGCTCGGAGGCCCCGCTCGTGGGCACCGGCATGGAGGGCTACGCCGCCATCGACGCGGGTGACGTCGTCATCGCGGAGCGTCCGGGCGTCGTGGTCGAGGTCTCGGCCGACGTCGTGACGGTCCAGCTCGACGAGGGCGGCACGCAGGACTACTACCTGCGCAAGTTCGACCGCTCCAACCAGGGCACGTCGTACAACCAGCGCGTCGTCGTCTCGGCGGGCGACCGCGTCGAGGCCGGCGAGGTCATCGCCGACGGCCCGGCGACGGAGAACGGCGAGCTCGCGCTCGGCAAGAACCTCCTCGTCGCGTTCATGACGTGGGAGGGCCACAACTTCGAGGACGCGATCATCCTCAGCCAGAACCTCGTGAAGGACGACACCCTCTCCTCGATCCACATCGAGGAGTACGAGGTGGACGCCCGCGACACGAAGCTCGGCAAGGAGGAGATCACGCGCGACCTGCCGAACGTGAGCCCCGACCTGCTGAAGGACCTCGACGAGCGCGGCATCATCCGCATCGGCGCCGAGGTGCGCCCCGGCGACATCCTCGTCGGCAAGGTCACGCCGAAGGGCGAGACCGAGCTCTCGGCCGAGGAGCGCCTGCTCCGTGCGATCTTCAACGAGAAGAGCCGCGAGGTGCGCGACACGTCGCTGAAGGTCCCGCACGGTGAGGCCGGCACGATCATCGCGGTCAAGGAGTTCAACGCCGAGGAGGGCGACGACGAGCTCGGCTCGGGCGTCAACCGCCGCGTCGTGGTCTACATCGCCCAGAAGCGCAAGATCACCGAGGGCGACAAGCTCGCGGGCCGCCACGGCAACAAGGGCGTCATCGCGAAGATCCTCCCCGTCGAGGACATGCCGTTCCTCGCGGACGGCACGCCGGTCGACGTGATCCTGAACCCGCTGGGCATCCCGGGCCGCATGAACTTCGGCCAGGTGCTCGAGACCCACCTCGGGTGGATCGCGAAGCAGGGCTGGAAGATCGAGGGCGAGCCCGAGTGGGCCATGCGTCTGCCCGAGGCCGCCCGCGAGGCCGCCCCCGGCACGAAGGTCGCGACCCCGGTGTTCGACGGCGCGTCCGAGGACGAGATCGTCGGTCTGCTCGACTCGACGAACCCGACCCGCGACGGCGAGCGCCTCATCGACTCGTCCGGCAAGACGGTCCTGTTCGACGGTCGCTCGGGCGAACCGTTCCCGGCTCCGATCTCGGTCGGCTACATGTACATCCTGAAGCTGCACCACCTCGTGGACGACAAGATCCACGCGCGTTCGACCGGCCCGTACTCGATGATCACGCAGCAGCCGCTGGGTGGTAAGGCGCAGTTCGGCGGTCAGCGCTTCGGTGAGATGGAGGTGTGGGCCCTCGAGGCGTACGGCGCGGCATACGCGCTGCAGGAGCTCCTCACGATCAAGTCCGACGACATCCTCGGCCGCGTCAAGGTGTACGAGGCCATCGTCAAGGGCGAGAACATCCAGGAGCCCGGCATCCCCGAGTCGTTCAAGGTGCTCATGAAGGAGATGCAGTCGCTCTGCCTGAACGTCGAGGTCCTCTCGGCCGACGGTACGGCGGTCAACCTCCGCGACACCGACGACGACGCCTTCCGTGCGGCCGAAGAGCTCGGCATCAACATCTCCACCCGGTTCGAGTCCTCGTCGATCGACGAGATCTGAACCAGGCCAGGACCCTTCGACTAGCTCAGGGACCGAGTCCCAAGAATTCCGACACAGGAGAATCAGTGCTCGACGCAACAACTTTCGATGAGCTTCGCATCGGCCTGGCCACCGCCGACGACATCCGTCGCTGGTCGTATGGTGAGGTCAAGAAGCCCGAGACCATCAACTACCGCACGCTCAAGCCGGAGAAGGACGGCCTCTTCGGCGAGCAGATCTTCGGACCCTCCCGTGACTGGGAGTGTGCGTGCGGCAAGTACAAGCGCGTCCGCTTCAAGGGCATCGTGTGCGAGCGCTGCGGCGTGGAGGTCACCAAGTCCTCCGTCCGCCGCGAGCGCATGGGCCACATCGAGCTCGCCGCGCCCGTCACCCACATCTGGTACTTCAAGGGCGTCCCGTCGCGCCTCGGGTACCTGCTCGACATGGCGCCGAAGGACCTCGAGAAGGTCATCTACTTCGCCGCCTACATGGTGATCTCCGTCGACGAGGAGGCGCGCCACCGCGACCTCGCGACGCAGGAGAGCAACATCCGCCTCGAGATCAAGACGCTCGGCGACCGCCGTGACGCCAAGATCGCGAACCGCCTCCAGAAGCTGGAGGAGGAGCTCGCCGCGCTCGAGGAGGAGGGCGCCAAGGCCGATCAGAAGAAGAAGGCCAAGGACGCCGCCGAGAAGGACATGGCGCAGTACCGCAAGAGCGCGGACGAGCAGATCGCCAAGCTCGAGCGCGTGTGGGAGGACTTCCGCACGCTCGAGGTCGGCCAGCTCAAGGGCGAGGACGAGATCTTCCACGAGCTGCAGGACCGCTTCGGCCAGTACTTCGAGGCGTACATGGGCGCCGAGGCGATCAAGCGCCGCCTCGAGTCGTTCGACCTGCAGGGCGAGGCCGAGAGCCTGCACCAGCAGATCGCCGAGGGCAAGGGCCAGCGCAAGATCCGCGCGATCAAGCGCCTCAAGGTCGTCAACTCGTTCCTCGCGACGGGCATGAGCCCGGCCGCGATGGTCCTCGACGTCGTGCCGGTGATCCCGCCGGAGCTGCGTCCGATGGTCCAGCTCGACGGTGGCCGCTTCGCCACGAGCGACCTGAACGACCTGTACCGCCGCGTGATCAACCGCAACAACCGCCTCCGTCGCCTGATCGACCTCGGTGCGCCCGAGATCATCGTCAACAACGAGAAGCGGATGCTGCAGGAGGCGGTCGACGCGCTGTTCGACAACGGCCGCCGCGGGCGCCCCGTCACGGGCACCGGCAACCGCGCGCTCAAGTCGCTGTCCGACATGCTCAAGGGCAAGCAGGGCCGGTTCCGTCAGAACCTGCTCGGCAAGCGCGTGGACTACTCGGGCCGTTCGGTCATCGTCGTGGGTCCGCAGCTCAAGCTGCACCAGTGCGGTCTGCCGAAGCAGATGGCGCTCGAGCTGTTCAAGCCGTTCGTCATCAAGCGCCTGATCGACCTCGGTCACTCGCAGAACATCAAGGCGGCCAAGCGCGCCGTCGAGCGCACGCGCCCCGAGGTGTGGGACGTGCTCGAGGAGATCATCCGCGAGCGCCCCGTGCTCCTCAACCGTGCGCCCACGCTGCACCGCCTCGGCATCCAGGCCTTCGAGCCGCAGCTCGTCGAGGGCAAGGCCATCCAGTTGCACCCGCTCGTGTGCGCCGCGTTCAACGCGGACTTCGACGGTGACCAGATGGCCGTGCACCTGCCGCTGTCGGTCGAGGCGCAGGCCGAGGCCCGCATCCTGATGCTGGCGTCGAACAACATCCTCAAGCCGTCGGACGGTCGCCCCGTGACCCTGCCCTCGCAGGACATGATCATCGGTCTGCACCACCTGACGACGATCAAGGAGGGCGCTGTCGGCGAGGGCCGCGTGTTCGGCTCGGTCGCCGAGGCGATCCTGGCTCGCGACGAGGGCACCCTCGACCTGCAGGCCAAGGTCCGCATCCGCATCCCGGGTCTCACGTTCCTCGAGGGCGAGGCCCCCGAGGGTTACGGGGACGTCCTGGACGGTGACGGGACCGTCGTGAAGAAGGGGCACGGGCTCGTGGACGCGTCCCTCGGTCAGGCGATCTTCAACGACACGCTCCCCAAGGGCTACCCGTTCGTGCGCGAGCAGGCCGACAAGGGCAAGCTGTCGCAGATCGTGAACAAGCTCGCCGAGGAGTACCCGAAGGTGGAGGTCGCCGCGACGCTCGACCGCATCAAGGACGCCGGCTTCTACTGGGCCACGCGTTCGGGTGTGACGGTCGCGCTCAGCGACATCCTCACGCCGCCGAACAAGCAGGAGATCGTCGCGCAGTACGAGAAGCAGGCTGCGAAGGTCCAGGCTCAGTTCGAGAAGGGTCTCACGACCGACGCCGAGCGTCGTCAGGAGCTCATCAAGATCTGGACCGAGGCGACCGACGAGGTCCAGAAGGCGATGCGCGAGAACTTCCCGGCCGACAACACCATCAACCGCATGGTGTCGTCGGGTGCTCGAGGCAACTGGCTGCAGATCCGCAACATCGCGGGTATGCGCGGTCTCGTGAACAACCCGAAGGGTGAGATCATCCCGCGTCCGATCATCTCCTCGTACCGCGAGGGTCTGTCGGTGGCGGAGTACTTCATCGCGACGCACGGTGCCCGTAAGGGTCTGGCCGACACGGCCCTCCGTACGGCCGACTCGGGTTACCTCACGCGTCGTCTGGTCGACGTCTCGCAGGATGTCATCATTCGCGAGGACGACTGCGGCACGACCAAGGGCCTCGAGCTGCCGATCGCCGCTCCGTCGTTCGACGGCACGCTCGTGAAGGACCCGAACGTCGAGAACTCGGTGTTCGCGCGCACGCTCGCCGCCGACGTGGTCGACGCCCAGGGCACGGTGCTCGCGGAGGCCGGCCAGGACGTCGGCGACCAGCTCATCGACCGCCTCGTCGAGGCCGGCATCGAGACCATCAAGGTCCGTTCGGTGCTGACCTGCGACTCGGCTGTCGGCGTCTGCGCCCGCTGCTACGGCCGTTCGCTCGCGACCGGCAAGATGGTCGACATCGGCGAGGCCGTGGGCATCATCGCGGCCCAGTCGATCGGCGAGCCCGGCACGCAGCTGACGATGCGTACGTTCCACACCGGTGGTTCGGCGTCGGCGGACGACATCACGCAGGGTCTGCCGCGTGTGCAGGAGCTCTTCGAGGCCCGCACCCCGAAGGGTGCGTCCCCGATCGCCGAGGCCGACGGCCGCATCACGATCGAGGAGACGGACCGCTCGAAGAAGGTCATCCTGACGCCCGACAACGGCGACGAGCCGCACGTCTACCCGGTGCTCAAGCGCGCGACGCTGCTGGTCGAGGACGGCCAGCACGTCACGGTCGGCCAGCCGCTGCAGGTCGGCACGCTCGACCCCAAGGAGGTCATGCGCGTGCAGGGCGCCCGCGAGGTGCAGAAGTACCTCGTGAACGGCGTGCAGGGCGTGTACCGCTCGCAGGGCGTGCCGATCCACGACAAGCACATCGAGGTCATCGTGCGCCAGATGCTGCGCAAGGTCACGGTCGTCGACCACGGCGACACGAGCCTGCTTCCCGGTGAGCTGGTGGACTTCAAGCGCTACCAGCAGATCAACCGCGAGGCCGTGGCGGAGGGCAAGCGCCCCGCGTCGGGTCGTCCGGAGCTGATGGGCATCACGAAGGCGTCGCTCGCGACGGAGTCGTGGCTGTCGGCCGCGTCCTTCCAGGAGACCACCCGCGTCCTCACGCAGGCGGCCATGGAGGGCAAGAGCGACCCGCTCGTCGGCCTCAAGGAGAACGTCATCATCGGAAAGCTCATCCCCGCCGGCACGGGACTTGCGAAGTATCGCAACGTCATCGTGGAGGCGACGGAGGAGGCCAAGAGCGAGCGGTACCCCAACCGCATCTTCGCCTCGGACGGCGCGTTCAGCGACGCCGACCTGAGCTACGTCGACTTCGACAGCTTCTCGACGGACGACTTCTCGGGCAACTACAACTGACCCGCGAACGTCTGACAGAGGAAGGCCCCCGGCGCGATGCCGGGGGCCTTCCTCTTTTCCACGGCACGGATGCCGCGGCCGCGGCCTCAGAACCGCTGCTGGTTCTCGGCGTACCCACCGCCCTGGTCGTGCTCTCCGGCGGACGGGGCGACGTTCTCCTTGACCTGTTCGGTCGTGTCGCGCGCCTCCTCCTTGACATGCTCGGCGGCGTCGACGGCTTCGGATCTCACCTGCTCGAAGGCGTCGCGCGCAGGCTCCTTGAGCTCCGATGCGACCTGCTTCGCGGCATCCGTCGCCGAGTCGACGATCGGCTGTGCGGATTCGCGCAGCGAGCGGGCCATGCGGCGCTCCGCGTCGGACGGCGGAGCGAGCGACGCCGCGAGCCAGCCGAGGCCGAGCGCGACGAGGCCCACCGCGATGGGCGCCCCCTGCGCCGCGCCGGCGGCGCGCTTGGGCAGTTCGCGCACGCCCTCCGCCGCGCTTCCTGCGGCATCGGATGTCGCCTGGCCGACGTCCTCGGCCACGCCCATGACGCGGTGCTTGACGTCTTCGAACGCGCGCCGCATGCGCGACTTCTGGCGTTCGACGATCTTGCCCGGCATGACCTTGTCCGCCAAGGCGTCGACGTCGCGTCCGAGTTCTTCTCGGGTCACCTCGATGTCGGCGCGGAGCTGGTCGGGGTTGGTGGAAGTGCTGGGGGTGCTCATGATCTGTTCTCCTCGTTCCTCTTGAGCGCGTCCGGGATCTCTTTGACCGTCTCGACGGTGCGCGGGGCGCCGCGCACCGAGCGCAGCCGGCTCATGCCGACCGCGTACAGCACGGCGGCGATCGCCGCCCAGATGACGGCGACGATGACGGCCGCCCACCCGTCGTCGATCACTTCGGCCAGCGCCGCCCACAGCGCGAGCGACAGGAACAGGAGCGTCATCGCCGCTCCGTAGGCTGCCGCCGCCATGAGGCCGGAGCCGATTCCCGCGCGTTTCGCCGATTCGGCGAGCTCGGCCTTTGCGAGCTCGAGCTCCTGGCGCATCAGCACGGACATGTCGCGCGTGACCTCGCCGACGAGCTCTCCGAGCGACGTGTTCGCCGCCTTCTCCTGGGATGGCGTGGGCATGTCGGTCATCGTCGCGCCTCACCGCTCGGCGACCACGCGTCCTGAGTGGACTCGCCTTCGGTCATGAGTCCCTGCGGCTGCGCGCCCGCGTCGGTCATCGGCGCCACGTCGGTCTCGGCTGCGAGAGCATCGGCGATCGGCGTCTCGCCGTTCGAGTCCGTCGTGTCCGGCGTGGTCGCGCCGACGGCCACCGCGCCCGACGGCCCCGCGGACCAGCCCGCCTCGCTCGTGCCGACGCGACCGGCCGCCCCGGTCGAGCCTGCGCCGGCCGCGCCTCCGGCCGCGCCCGTCGCCATGGGATAGCCGGCCGATCCGCCGCCCCCGGCGCCCGTGGACCGCCGAGACGAGCCGTCCGTCGACCCGTTGCCGTTCGACATGAGCGCGCGCGTGAGCCGCCCGGCGACGACGCCCACGCCCACGGCGATGAGCAGGAACGCGCCGGTGTGGCGTCGCGCGAAGCCGCGCACCTCGTGGACGAGGTCGGCCGGCTCGCGCCGGTCCAGCCACGACGCCGCGTCGCGCGTCTTCTGTCCGACGGTGCGGACGATGCCCGTCGCGACGCCGTCCGCCTCGGCGGACTGCGCCATTCCGACGAGCTGGTCGCCTGTCGTGCGCAGCGAGCCCGCGGCGCGCCGCTGCTGGTGGGACGCCTGCTCGGTGAGCTGGTGCCGCGTCTCGTCGAAGAAGCCCCGCGCGGCCGAGGTGGCTTTGTGTGCGACGTTGCCGAGCTCGTCTCCCGCGACACCGGCGACGTGCTTCGCGCCCGCGTCGACCTCTCCGACGGCTTGGGCGGCCCGCTCCTTGAGCTCTTCCTTCCTGGAATCCGCTCCGGTCGATGAGCCCGCTTCGTATGCAGACATCTGGTCCTCCACTCTCTTCGGCGGATGGGGGTCCCGGGAGCAGGTCGGCTCCGTCGGCTCCGCCGTGGCCGACAACCGTCTCCCACGGGAGCCGATGGTGAAGAGGGGGTCGCTTCTGCGCGAGCCGCAAGGTATCCTGCGGCCCGGCCGGGCGAGCCCGGGCGACTCCTGCGCGCCGTGCCGCGGCATCCGTCATCGCGCCTTACCGTGGAGGTCTCGGAGGGATCCATGGCACGGACCGGCGGTCGGAATCTGTGGATCGCGGTGCCGGCTGGGTTGCTGTGTGCCGCGGTCGTCGTCGCGCTCGCCTACTTCGCGATGCCGATGGTCCCGGTGAGCGTCGCGTGGGCGGGCGAAGTGCTGCGGGCCGCGACGACGCCGAAGGACCCGGGCGAAGCGCCGCCGCCCATCGCGATGGCGGAGCGCCCCGACTGCCGCGATCTGTTTCCGGACGACCTGTGGATCGAGCTCGTGTGGTCTCGTGACGCGCTCCTCGCGCAGTCGATCGCCGTCCCCGACACGATGCCGCCGACGCTCGTCGAGGCGCTCACCCCGACGGTGCTCGTGACGTGCGTGTGGCGCGGTGACGACGGACGCCAGCTCGTCGCGTCGCTTGCGCGCGTTCCGGACGAGACGGCGCCCGTCGCCGAGGCGGCGCTGCGCGCCGAGGGGTTTCTGTGCCGCACCGTCGTGGGTGGCACCCTCATCTGCAGGCAGCCGTCGGGCGACGACCTCGTGCAGCAGGTGCTGCGCGACGGAGTGTGGTTGTCGATCGCCGAACGCGGGTGGCATCCGCCCGGGTTCGCCGACCGGCTGGCCGCGCACGTGTGGGAGTGATCCGCGTCAGCCCCAGAGCGCGGCGATGATCGAGTCGGTGTAGCCGGACGGGGCGAGGTTCGAGTACCGCGTGTCGATGAGGATGTCGTCTCGCCAGAACAGCGTGCGGCCGTCGGTCACGGGGTACTGCTCGTTCTGCCACGTCTTCTCGCAGCGCGTGCCGAGGTCGGGCGTGTAGCACGTGAAGTCCTCGTCGTCGGCGAGTTCGTTGAGCAGATCGAGCGCGGGTCCGCGCGACATGTACCGGATCGTCGTGACGAGACGCGTCGTGTCGGCACCGGGGTCGCCCCACACGCAGGTGAGGCTTCCGTCCGGCTGCGGTCCCGACGGCCCGAACGCCTCGTCGTTGAGCGGCACGCCCTCGAGCTGATCGAGCACAGAGGAGCTCAGGACGGCGCGGCAGTCGTCGGGGATCTCGGGGATCGCGTCCGCAGTCGAGGTGGGTGTCGGCTCGGGGGACCCGGTGGCCGACGGCGACGACGTCTCGCTTCCGTCGGCGGATGGGGTCGGTCCGGCCGCGTCGTCGGGCACGCAGCCGGCCAGCACGAGGGCGAGGAGGACGGATGCCGCGGCCACCGCCGCCGGGCCACGTCGATGCGACATGCGGTCACGATAGCCGCGGCATCGACCGGGGAACGCGCGCCGCCCGGGCGATCCGCGAACGGCGCGAGCAGTCGGCCGCGAAACGCCGCGTGTTCTCGGCACGCCTCCGTGGTCGCGCGGATGCGGGGCGCTACCCTCGCCCTGCGGGGAACCGCCCCGCGTGAGGAGTCGATCCCGCATGAGTGACCCCACGAACCGCCCCGGCGAGCCCGCCGAGGAGCCGCGTGACGTCGATGGCGTCGTCGGCAGCGCGAACGAGAGCCTGGCCGAGGCCGACGCCGCCGGACGCGACGCGGTGGGGGAGCCCACGCCCGCTGAGCCTTCGACGACGGACGCCGAGCCCGTGGTGGCCGAGCACGAGCCCGCCGTCGTGGAGCAGGAGCCGGTGGTGGTCGAGCAGGAGCCCGTGGTCGTCGAGCAGGAGCCGGTGACCGGGTCGGCCGCCGCGGATGCGGACGCCACGACTGCCTACGACACGACGACCGCCGATGCCGGAGACACCACGATGCACGATGCCCCCACCACCGCCTACGACGAGTACACGCGCTCGGCGGACTCTCCCGTCGTGACCTCGAGCGAGCCCGTCGAGACGACCGGTGCCGCCGCCGGTGCCGCGGCTGTGTCGCCGCAGCCGATCTTCGTGCAGGCGCCCGAGCCGCCGCGCGCGCGCGGAAACCGCGCCGCCGCCGGCGCGATCGGCCTGCTCGCCGCGCTCGCGTTCGCCGTGCTGTACCTCGCGGCGTGGCTCGGGTTCGGCGCCCTCGCGGGCGACGTGACGATCGAGAACGTGGGCGAGACCGCGCTCGAGGCGCTCGGCACGTGGGCGATGTGGGTGCCCGTCGTCGTGTTCTTCATCGCGTTCTGGCTGCTCGGGGCGATCATCAACCGCGGACGTTGGGGTGCCTGGGTCATCTGGGGCATCCTCGTGGGCTTCGCGGCCTACGGCGGGCACCTGCTCGGGCAGCTCTTCCAGGCGCCGTTCTGGATGCTGACGGCGACCGAAGGGGCCCAGCTCGTCGAGGGTCAGCTGCTCGCGCCGCTCGCGATCGCCGCCTTCGTCTTCGGCCGTGAGCTCACGATCTGGTTCGGCGCGTGGGCCGCCGCGCGCGGCAAGCGCGTGACGGAGCTCAACGACGCCGCGATGTACGAGTACGAGCGCACGCTGGAGGCGGGTCCGACGATCGTCCGTCAGTGATGGACGGCGAACAGGGCCCGCCGCAGCCTCCGCCGCAGGGCGGCCCCGTTCGCAAGCCGTACGCGCTCGCGTTCGCGACGGTCGCGTTCATCGCGCTCGAGATCGCGGGCCTCGGCATCGCGACGCTCATCCTCGATGAGGACGTGGTCGCGGCATCCGGTCTCGGCCCGTGGCCGGCCATCGCGAGCACCGGGCTCGCGACGATCGTCTTCGCCGCCGGGCTCGCCCTCGCCCTGCGCGCCGTTCCTCCGTCGTACTGGAGCGCCGCGTGGATCGCGCTCGCGACGGCGCTGGCCTACGTCGCGGGCGCGTGGTTCGGCTGCCTGTTCGCGGGCGCAGACCTCGCGGTCGCGGGGTCGGTCGCCGGGCGCATCGCCACGAGCTGGTTCGGCGTCGTCGTGCTCGCTGCCGCGGCGGTCTCGGCGTGGGGCGGCGTCGCCCTCACGCGCACCCGCGCGCACCGACCGCGCTGGCCGTGGGAGGACGACGAGGGCGAATGAGGGGAAACGCCGAGTGACCTCGGAATCTTCGTGCGCGCGATCCGGCGCGGTCGGGCTACCGTAGGAGGATGGAGCGGTCGCTCGAGACCCGCGTGAGCCAGGCTGTCGACGCCTGGCTCAAGTGGCTGCCGCGCTGGGAGCCCGCGACGCACCGCGGTCGCGTGGCGCCGTGTCGGCGCTGCTTCGGGTCTCCCGTGCTGTCGGCCGCCGGGCTCGGCACCGATGTGCCGCACGGCGTGCAGCACGGGCTCTCGACGCGCATCAAGACGATCGTCGATCAGGCGGTCGCCGAGTACACGGCACGCAACCTCCCGATGCTCCAGGCAGAGCTCGACCAGCAGGCCGCGCGCAACCGCGCCCGCAGCTACCGTCCCACGGAGGGTCTCGACCCCGAGTTCGAGGGGCTGCCGCTCGACCCCGACCCTGTTCCCGGGGCGCCGTTCCTCTTCACGATCGCGGGACTCGCCGAAGAGGCGGATGCCGACGTGCCGGCCCTGCCGCCGCTCAGCGAAGAGGCCAAGGCCGCCATGCGCCAGGAGGTCGGGCTCGCCGACGACTACGCGAACATGATCGGCCGCGAGGTGTGCGCGATCCTGCTGCATCACCGCCTGCGGATCCAAGCCGCGATCGCCCAGTACGTCGAGCCGCAGATCGAGGCGATGCTGCAGGAGCTGACCCAGTCGCTCGACGTGCCGTTCGACCCGCTCGACGGGTCGCAGGACTAGAACCCGACGAAGCCGCATCCGGACCGGGGGAGGGCTGTGGATAAAGGCGGCTCTCTCATGGGCCTTTGTTAGCATGACGGGGCCGAAGCGGATGCGCGAACGAGGGGCGTTGGGGACCCTCGGCTCCGTCCAGCAGGGAGGATCGTGGCGACCAGACTCCCCTCAGCGCCGC
>NZ_DASRXZ010000133.1:0-42178 GCF_035687345.1 Microbacterium sp. | reverse complement strand
ACGTGGTAGATGCCGGGCGCGTGGACGCGAAGTGCGTCGCCGTCGGGCGTGAGCGACACCGTGACGGAGCGCTCGTCGCGCGGGTTGCGGGCGCGCTCGACGAGCCCCTGCTTCTCCATTCGCTTGACCAGTGGCGTGATCGTGCCGTAGTCGGACTGCAGGCGCGCGACGAGATCGCCGACGGTGAGGTCGCCGTACTCCCACAGCATCGCCAGGACGAGGTACTGCGGGTACGTCACTCCGAGCGGCTCGAGCAGCGGTCGGTAGACCGCCGTCACGGCGCGGTAGGCGGCGTGCAGGTTGAAGCACACCATGTCGGCCAGGGGCACGGCGGGAGGGGCTTCGGTCTCGGCATCCGTCACATCCCCAACGGTATCAGGAAGTCACGAGTGCGCTATTCACTAGCCTGCTAGGTATTTCGTGCGCGCGTTCGTGGATCGCGACCACCTCGGCGAGCTTCACGGGGTTCATCATCCACATGACCTGGCTGACGGCGTTCGCCTGGATCGTCACCGTGAGCACGGCGAAGATGCGATCGGCGCGTCGGAGCAGCGCGGCGGCGAGGCCGTTCACCTGGATCACCTCGATCGAGACATCCCCCCAGAACCACCGCGAGACCCCGAGGAGGAATCGCACCAGCTTCTCCCTGCCGAGGATCGGGCGGCGCGCGGTGCGGCGCATCACGCCACCACCGTCGGTGTAGCTCACGGCGTCTTCCGCGAGGAGGACTTCGAGCGACTCGGCGTCTCCGCTGCGGGCGGCGCGCAGGAACGCTTCGAAGAACCGGCGATGAGCGGATGCCGCGACCGCCCGCCCGCCGCCGGCCGCGAGGTGCTTGCGTGCGCGGCTCACGAGCTGCCGCGCGGCGACCTCGGTCGTCTCGACGATCTCGGCGATGCGGGCGTACGGGTAGTCGAACGCTTCGCGCAGCACGTACGCCGCCCGCTCGGTGGGTCCGAGTCGCTCCATGAGCAGGAGTGTCGCGAGGCGGAGTGCTTCGCCGCGTTCGGCGCCCAGGGTCGGGTCGTTGGCGGTGTCGACGGGACTGGGCAGCCACGGCCCGATGTAGGTCTCCCGTCGCACGCGGGCGCTGTGGAGGACGTTGATCGCGATCCGGGTCGCGGTCGTGGCCAGGAATGCGTCGGGCTCGCGCACGGCGGCGCGATCGCACTGCTGCCAGCGCAACCACGTCTCCTGCACGACATCCTCCGCGTCGGCGGCGCTGCCGAGCATGCGATATGCGATGCCGAAGAGTCGACCTCGTGCGTGCTCGAACAGCTCCAGGGCATCGGCGTCGATCTGGGCGACGCCCCCCGGTCCGGTGTTCATGTGAGGAGGTTACATCGTGTGCTAGCTAATAGAAAGAGGGGAAATAGTATTCGAGTTGACCTGCCACTCGTGGAAGCGCGTCGCGGCGATGCGCGCGTCGGGATCCGGCAGCAGGTCGTCGGGTCCGAGCCACGCGCCGAAGTACGTCCCGAGGGCGTCGGCGACCACCTCGCGTTCGTCGCGCCGGAACCGCAGCTCCCGCGTGGCGAGGTCCGCGAGATCGAAGATCTCCGGGCCGCCGTACTCGACCGTGCTGTTCACGGGCGACGCGAGCGCGACCTCCACGACGGCGGCCGCGACGTCGTCGGCGGCCATCGGCTGGATGCGCGTGTCGGCGAGCCGGATGATGCCCCCTCGGCTCGCGTTGTCGATGATGTTGCGGATGAACTCGAAGAACTGCGTCGCGTGCACGAGTGAGTACGGCCGTCCGGACTCCACGATGAGCCTCTCCTGCGCGTCCTTCGCCTGGAAATAGCCACCCTCGGCCCGGGCGAGTCGATCCGTGCCGACGACCGAGAGGGCGACGTGGTGGCCGACTCCCGCGGCAGCGCCGTAGGTGAGCAGGTTGAGCGTCGACGCGTAGAAGAACTCCCGCGCGGCGGCCTCGTCGGTGTACGACGAGTTGGACACGTCGACGACGACGTCGGCGCCGTCGAGCGCCTCCTCGAGGCCTTCGCCCGTGTACGAGTTCACGCCCGTCGCGCGCGCCGCAGAGACGACCTCCGCTCCGCTTCCACGCAGCTGCGTGACGACTCGCGACCCGATGAGGCCGGTCCCTCCGATGACGGTGATCTTCATGGTCTGCTCCTTGCTCGGTCCGGTCCGGTGGCAGGGAGCGCCATCGGCTCATGCAGGGCTGACAAGGCGGCGGCCCGATTCGTGACCGCGACGCGCCGCGAGGGCCGACATCGGCCGAATCCGTCACAGGCGGAGCATCCGTGCGGTCGTCTCTGTCAAACGCCGGACCGCAACGAGCTCCACCCCACGGAAGGAATCGACATGCCCGAACACACCCTCGAACCGGAGGCCCGCGCGTTCGCCGACGCGGCCGCGCAGCCGCCGACGCTCGTCGAGCGCGGCGTCGACGGCGCCCGCGCGCTGCTCGACGAGGTCCAGTCAGCTCCCGTCGACAAGCCCGACGTCGACGAGGAGTGGATCACGGTGTCCGCCGCGGTCGGCGACGTGCCCGTCCGCATCGTCAAGCCCGTCGGCTCGACGGGACCCCTGCCGGTCGTGCTCTACGTGCACGGTGGCGGCTGGGTGCTCGGCAACGCCGGCACGCACGACCGCCTCGTGCGAGAGCTCGCGGTGGGAGCCGACGCCGCCGTCGTGTTCGTCGAGTACACGAGGTCGCCGGAGGCGCGGCATCCGGTCGCCATCGAACAGGCGTACGCGACCGCCCGCTGGATCATGGCCGACGGCGAGGCGAAGGGGCTCGACGCGTCACGGCTCGCGATCGCCGGCGACTCGGTCGGCGGCAACATGGCTGCCGTCGTCGCGCTCCTCGCGAAGAAGCGCGGCGATGTCTCGTTCGTGCACCAGTCGCTCTACTACCCGGTGACGGATGCGGCGATGGACACCGCGAGCTACCGCGAGTACGCGGAGGGGTACCACCTGAGGGCCGACGCGATGGCGTGGTTCTGGGACAACTACCTGCCGGATGCCGCGTCTCGCCGCGACCAGACGGCGTCGCCCCTGCGGGCCCCGATCGACGAGCTCACCGGGCTGCCCGAGACGCTGCTCATCGTCGACGAGAACGACGTGCTGCGCGACGAGGGCGAGCAGTACGGCCGCCACCTCATCGAGGCGGGCGTCCGCACGACGCTTGTGCGCTACGACGGCACGATCCACGACTTCATGATGCTCAACCCGCTGCGCTCGTCGGCGGCCACCACCGCAGCCATCGAGCAGGCGATCCACGTCCTCCGCAAGGCGTTCGCACGCGTGATCGTCCCGGCGTGACCCGACTCATCCCATCCCCATCACACAGAGAGAAGAGAACCATGTCCGACAACAAGCCCACCATCGTGCTCGTCCACGGCGCCTTCGCCGAGTCGGCGTCGTGGAACGGCGTCATCGAGCGCCTCCAGGCCAAGGGCGTGCGCGCGGTCGCGGTCGCCAACCCGCTGCGCAGCCTCTCGGGCGACGCGCAGTACGTGCGCGACGTCATCGCCTCGATCGAGGGGCCCGTCGTGCTCGTCGGCCACTCGTACGGCGGCCTCGTCATCACCGAGGCGTCGTCCGGCAACGAGCAGGTGGTCGCGCTCGTGTACGTCTCGGCGTTCGCGCCCGACACCGGCGAGAGCGCCTTCACGCTGTCGACGAGCGCCCCGGGCAGCACGCTCGGCGACGCGGTCGCCGCGTACCCGACCGCCGACGCCGGCCCGGAGCTCGTCATCCGGCCCGAGCTGTTCCACGCGCAGTTCTGCGCCGACGTACCGGAGTCCGTCGCGGCGCTCATGGCCGCGACCCAGCGCCCGGCCACGCAGGCCGCGCTGTCGGAGGGGCTGCCGAGCGAGCCCGGGTGGAAGCGCATCCCCTCGTGGCACGTGTTCGGAGACCAGGACCGCAACATCCCGGTCGCGGTGTTCCGCGTGGGCGCGGAGCGCGCCGGATCGCAGGGGACCACGGAGATCGCGGGCGCGTCGCACGCGTTGAGCGTCTCGCAGCCGGACGCCGTCGTCGCGACGATCGCCGCCGCGGGTCGCGCGTACGTCGAGAGCATCTCGGCGAGCGCGGCGTAGCCACAGGCCAGGCGGTGCCTCGGGGTACGGTCCGGTCCCCGGGGCGCCGCCCTCCACACCGGAGGACTCCTCATGACCCTCTTGACCGCGCCGACGCGGACGGTGTCGGCAGGCGAGCTGTCCATCGCCTACCTCGACGAGGGCGATCCGCACGCGGAGCCCGTCGTGCTGCTGCACGGCTTCCCCTACGACGTGCATTCCTACGACGATGTCGTGCCGCTCCTCGTCGAAGCGGGCTTCCGCGTGCTCGTGCCGTCCCTGCGAGGGCACGGCGCCACGCGGTTCCTCCACGCCGAGACGCCGCGGTCGGGGCAGCAGGCGGCGCTCGGCGCCGATCTCCTCGCGTTCCTCGACGCGCTCGCGCTCGAGCAGCCCGTGCTCGCCGGGTACGACTGGGGCGGCCGAGCGGCGTGCGTCGTCGCGGCGCTGTGGCCCGAGCGGGTCTCGGGTCTGGTGTCGGTCAACGGATACCTCATCCAGGACATCGCCGCCTCGACGACGCCGCTCGCACCCGAGCTCGAAGCGGGCTTCTGGTACTTCTGGTACTTCGCGACCGAGCGGGGTCGCGCCGGGCTCGCACGCGATCCACGCGGTGTCGCCGAGGTCATCTGGCGGCGCAACTCGCCTCACTGGGCCTTCTCGGCCGCAGACCTCGACCGTGCGACCGAGGCGTTCGCCAACCCCGACTACGTGGACGTCGTGATCCACTCGTACCGGCATCGCCTCGGGCTCGCGGCCGGCGCATCCGCCTTCGCCGACCTCGAGCGGCGGCTGGCGGTGCTCCCGTCGATCCCCGTGCCGACGATCACGCTCGACGGAACGGCGGACGGCAACTTCCCCGCGACCGACGGCTCGCAGCACGACCGCTTCTTCACAGGGCCGCGCGAGCACCGGCAGGTCGACGGTGCGGGCCACCACCTTCCGGCGGAGGCGCCGCACGCGTTCGCCGAGGCCGTGTTCGACGTCGCCGAGCCGCCGGGCGACGGAGCCGGGACGCCGTGAAGCCTGCCGCCTTCCTTCTGGCGACTCGCCACGAAGTGCGGGCGGATGCGGCGCTTCCTGGCGGATCGCCACGAAGCGCTCACCTCGCAGGCGGCCTCCCTTTCGGGCGATTCGCCAAGAGGTGCTGGCGGATGCTGCGCTTCCTGGCGGATCGCCACGAAGCGACCCCGGGCGAGTCGGCCCTCGCGCGCCCATAATCGACGGATGACCGACGTCCTCAACCGGGTGGGCCTGCGGCGCATGGTCGCACGCGATCCCTCCGCCGCCCACCGCGTCGCGACGCCGCTCGAGCTGCTCTTCGACCTCGTCTTCGTGGTCGCGGTGTCGCAGGCGTCGCAGAACCTCCACCACCTCATCAGCGACGGGCACATCGGACAGGGCGTCGTCGCCTACCTCATGGTGTTCTTCGCCGTGTGGTGGGCATGGATGAACTACACGTGGTTCTCGTCCGCCTTCGACTCCGACGACTGGCTGTACCGCGTGATGACGGTCGTCCAGATGGCGGGGGTCCTCGTGCTCGCCGCCGGCATCCACGCGGCGATGGTCGACTTCGACTACACCATCGTCACGTCGGGCTACGTCATCATGCGGCTCGCCCTCGTCGCGCAGTGGGTGCGGGCCGCGGCATCCGACCCCGCCTCCCGCGCGACCGCGCTGCGCTACGCCGTCGGCGTCGGGGCCGTGCAGCTGCTGTGGCTCGGCCGCCTGCTGATCGCCGACGCGACCCTCGCGTTCTGGTCGTTCTTCCCGCTCGTCGTGCTCGAACTCCTCATCCCGGTGTGGGCCGAGCAGCGCGGCCGCACGAGCTGGCACCGGCACCACATCGCGGAGCGATTCGGCCTGTTCACCCTGCTGCTTCTCGGCGAGAGCCTTCTCGCGTCGGCGAACGCGATCTTCGACGCGCTGCGCGATGGCGACCACGTCGGCGAGCTCATCGGTCTCGCGATCTCAGGGATCGTCGTGACCGCCGGCATCTGGTGGGTGTACTTCGCGCGCGAGGCGCACGGGCGACTGAACACGCTCCGCGACGGGTTCGCGTTCGGCTATTTCCACTTCGTGATCTTCGCCGCGGTCGGCGCGGTCTCGTCGGGCGTGGAGGTCGAGATCGACCACATCGTCGGCCGGTCCGAGGTGTCGGCGGCCGTCGCCGGCCTCGCGCTCACGCTGCCGGTCGCGATCTTCCTCGTGAGCGTGTGGGCGCTCCTACTGCGACCCGTGATCGCGGCATGGGCGTCGGGGGCGGTGCTGGTCGGAGCCGTGGCGGTGGCGCTGTCGGGGCTCCTCGAGTACGGCGAGTACGTCGTCGGAGCGGCGCTCATCGCGGCGGTGGTCGTCGTGCTCGAGATCGATCGACTGCGGATGCTGCGACGGGGGTGACCCGGGAGGCGAGGTAGGCCGCCGGTCTCAGCGCACCGCGCGGGCGAGGTTCGCGCGCAGCTCGTCCGCCGTCTGGGGCACGACGTACGCGGGCTGGTCGCGCTCGACGCGCCAGCTCTCCTCGAGCGGGCCGATGACGACGGTGTCGAAGCCGAGCTCGTCGTAGATCTTCGTCACGAGCGCGATCGCGTCGTCGAAGTCGCTCGCAGTCGGCAGCGCGCGACGGTTCGCGGTGCCGGCGGGCGACCCCGCCGTGAGGATCTCGGTCGAGCGGATCGAGTTGAACGCCTTGGCGACCTTCGCGCCGCGCAGGTGCCGCTGCAGGAGTCCGCTCGTGGTCGCCTTCTTCTGGTCGAGCTCGGCGATGCGGCCGTCGCGCTCCCAGTAGTAGTTGTTCGTGTCGAGCACGATTTTGCCCGCGAGAGGCTCGGCGGGGATGTCGCGGTACGCCTTCAGCGGGACCGTCACGATCGCCCAGTCGGCGGCGGTCGCCGCATCCGTCGCGGTTCCCGCCCGCGCTCGCGGGCCGAGCTCGGTCACGAGGCTCGCGAGGGTCTCGGGACCGCGCGAGTTCGCGATCACGACGTCGTAGCCGCGCCCGACGAGCCCGCGGGCGAGGGTCGATCCGATGTGTCCTGCTCCGATGATTCCGACGGTCGTCATGCCCATGACAATCGACGGCCGGGCGCACGCATTCCCGGATCGCGGCTCACGGGGCCTCGGGCGCGGCGGTCGAGTGCCGCACGATGAGGTGCGTCGGGATGGGCGTCGCCTCCGTCGTCGTGTCGGGCTCCTCGGCCGCGAGGAGCACCTTCTGCATCATGAGCTCGCCGAGCGCCGCGAAGTCCTGGCGCACGGTGGTGAGCGGTGGATACAGGTATCCCGCCTCGGGGATGTCGTCGAAGCCGACGACGCTCACATCCTCGGGAACGCGCAGACCGCGCTCGCGGAGCGCCGACAGCACGCCGATCGCCATCTGGTCGTTCGCCACGAAGATCGCGGTGCCGGGTCCGACGTCCCACGCGGATGCGAGGCGGTGCCCGCTCGCGGCGGACCAGTCGCCATACGCCGGCTCGGTGAGCTCAAGCCGGTGGGCGGCGAGCTCGTCGCTCCAGCCACGCGCGCGTTCGATGGCATCCGGCGCGGTCGCAGGACCCGCGAGGTGCAGGATGCGCGTGTGTCCGAGCTCGGCGAGGTGGCGCACCGCCGCGCGCGCGCCGCGGTATTGGTCGATCGACACGATGAGCGGGCTCCGGCGCGCGGTCGACGCGCACGCGACGACGGGGATGCTGAGGTCGAGCGACCGCACGAGCTCGAGCACGGCGACATGGACGACCACGAGAACGATCGCATCGACGCGCTGCCGCAGGAGTCCTTCGATCGCCGAGCGCCACGCCTTCGGGTCGTCGGGTGGTGCGCTCACCGTGTCGACGCTGTAGCGGGACTCGCGCGCGGCGTAGTTGAAGTTCAGCGCGACCGACGTCGGGCCGTAGTCGGAGATGCCCGGCGTCACGAGGCCGATCGTGCGCGTGCGCCGCGTGACGAGCGCGCGCGCGGCCGGCGACGGACTGTACCGCAGCTGCGCGATGGCCTGCTCCACGCGTGCACGAGTGGCGGGGCGCACGTTCGGCAGGTCGTTGATGACGCGCGACACCGTCTGGTGCGAGACGCCCGCGAGCCGGGCCACGTCGAAGATGTTGGCGGCCCGCGTCGAGCCGTCTTCGGAGGTCGTGCGCGTGTCAGCCATCGATCTCCTCGGGCCGGGCCACGAGGGCGAGGAGCGAGTCGACGGTGAGCATGCTGGAGGGGAGGGTGTCGACGATCCGGCCGTCGCGCAGGATCGTCACGCGGTTGCCCACGCGCAGCACCTCTTCGAGCTCGGCCGAGATGAACATGACCGAGAGCCCGTTGTCGGCGAGCTCTCCGACGAGGTTCTGCACTTCGACCTTGGCGCCGACGTCGATCCCGCGCGTCGGCTCGTCGAGCACGAGCACTCGCGGCGACAGGGCGAGCAACCGCGCGAGGAGGAGCTTCTGCTGGTTGCCGCCCGACAGGGTTCCTGCCGGGCGGTCGAGATCGGGCGGGCGTATGTCGAGCGCCTCGACCCAGCTCATCGCGAGCTCGCGGCGGCGGTCGGGCCGGATGCGGCGGAACACGCCCTCCTCGGCCTGCAGCGCGAGCGTGATGTTGTCGAGCACGCTGAGGTCGGCGATGATCCCCTCGGTGCGGCGATTCTCGGACGAGTAGACGACGCCGAGGTTGATCGCCCGTTGCGGATGCATTCCGTGCTGCTCCCGCCCGGCGATGCGGATGATCCCCGCGCTCACGCGGTCGGCGCCTGTGATCGCTCGTGCGAGCTCGGTGCGGCCCGAGCCGAGGAGGCCGGCGACCCCGAGGACTTCGCCCTCGATCATGTCGACGTCGGCGTCGCGGATGCCGTTGCCCACGGTGACCCCGCGGGCGCTCAGGTAAGGCTCGCGCGGCATCGTCGGGTCGACCTCGGCGCGGGTCTTCGCGTCGAGGGAGGCTGCGGTGCGCCCGAGCATCGCCTGCACGAGCTCGATGCGCAGCAGCTCGTTGGTGAGGTACTCGCCCACGAGGCGTCCGTCGCGCAGGACCGTAACGCGGTCGCACAGCTCGTACACCTGGTCGATGAAATGCGACACGAACAGCACTGCGACGCCGCGCCGCGTGAGGTCGCGCACGACTCGGAACAGCTCTGCGACCTCGTCCACGTCGAGGCTCGACGTCGGCTCGTCGAGGACGAGCACCTTGACGTCGGTCGAGATCGCCCGTGCGATCGCGACGAGCTGCTGCACGGCCAGCGAGTGCGTGCCGAGGAGCGAGGCCGGATCGATGTCGAGCCCGAGGTCGGCGAGCACGGCCCGCGCCTCCGACCGCATCGTGCGCCAGTCGATCACGCCGAGGCGCCGCGGCTCGCGACCGAGCGCGATGTTCTCGGCGACCGACACGTTCGGGAGCAGGTCGATCTCCTGGTAGACCGTGCTGATGCCGGCCCGCTGCGCGTCCTGCGGCGAAGAGAAGTGCACGTGCTCGCCGTCGAGCGTCAGCGCCCCCTCATCGAGGGGGAGCGCACCGGTGATCGCCTTGATGAGCGTCGACTTGCCGGCGCCGTTCTCGCCCATGAGCGAGTGCACCTCTCCCGGGAACAGACGGAAGTCGACCGCGTCGATCGCCGTGTCGGCCCCGAACCGCACGGTGGCGCCCGTCAGCTCGAGCAGCGGGCGCCTTTCCTCCATTCCGCCATTATCCCGTCGGTCGTGCGCCGTCCAGGTGGCGCGCGGGGCTGTCATCTGCCGCGTCGCTGCGACCTCGCGACGATGAGCCGCTGTACGACGATGAACACGAGCAGGAGCGCGCCGATGATGATCTGCATCCAGGACTGCTCGGCGCCCATGAACGAGATGAGCTTCTTGATCGTGCCGTACACGAGCACCCCGATGAGCGATCCGAGCACGTAGCCCGTGCCGCCCGTGAGGAGCGTGCCCCCGATGACGACCGCCGCGATCGCGTCCAACTCGGTGCCGATGCCGTTGCGCGGATACCCCGCCCCCGAGTACGCGGTCAGCAGCAGACCCGCGAGTCCGCCGCACACGCCGCTGATGACGTACACGAGGACCTTCGTGCGCGCGACGTCGAGACCCATGAGCCGCGCGGACTGCTCGCTCCCGCCGATCGCGTAGACCGTGCGTCCGAACCTCGTCCAGTGCATGACGAAGAACGCGATCGCCACGACGAGCAGCGCGATGATGCCGGTGGGTGTGATGTACCACCCGCCCACCGACCACCGCGTGCGCTGCAGCCACAGGATCGCCGGGTCCTCGACGCGGATCGACGAGAGGCTCACCACGAACGCGAGCCCGCGCGCGAGGAACAGTCCCGCGAGCGACGCGATGAACGGCTGCACGTTGAAGTACTGCACGAGCACGCCGATCAGCAGCCCGATGAGGGCGCCGCCGACGAGCATGATCGGGACCACGAGGAAGGCGGGGAGGCCCTGTGCGAGAAGGCTCGCGCACAGGATGCCGGTGAACGCCATGACGGATCCGACCGACAGGTCGATGCCGCCCGTGATGATGACGAGCGTGAGGCCCACCGCGAGCACGATGAGGTACGCGTTGTCGAGCAGCAGCGCCGACAGGTTGCCGGGCGAGAGGAAGTTCGCGAACCGCACGCGCGCGCCGATGAGCAGCGCGATGAGGATCACGACGGCCGAGAGCGTCGGCATGAGCGACGCGCGGCGGCGCAGGAAGGTCGAGTACCGCGACGCGAACGTCTCGGCCGGCTTGGGTCGGGTGTCGATCGCGGTCATGAGGCCACCTTCGCCTTGTCGATCGAGGAATCGGATGCCGCGCCTCGCGCCCTCGCCCGGAAGGCGCTTCGCGCCCACGCGTGCAGCCGCGGCGACTGCACGATGACGACGACGATCACGACGATCGCGAAGAACACGGGGCTCTGCGCCGACGGGACGCCGAGGAAGAGGATCGTGGACTCGAGTGTCTGGATCGTGAGGACGCCGACGACGGTGCCGGCGATCGTGAACTTGCCGCCCATGAGCGATGTGCCGCCGAGGACGACCGCGAGGATCGCGTAGAGCTCGATGAACAGGCCGGTCGCGTTCGCGTCGGCCGCGCGGATGTTCGCGCTGTAGATGATCCCCGCGATGCCGGCGAGCAGTCCCGTGACCGCGTACGCCGTGAACACGATGCCCCGCGCACGCACGCCGGCGAGGCGGCTCGCCTCGGGGTTGATGCCGACGGCCTCGGTGAGCACGCCCAGGGCGGTGCGCCGCTCGAACAGGGCGATCACGATGATCGCGGTGAGTGAGATGAGGAACGCGACGGGCAGCCCGATGAGGTAGCCGGTCGCGATGAACGAGTACGGCGGGCTGTTGACGGTCGTGATGAACCCGTCTGTGATGAGCAGCGCGACGCCGCGACCGGCGAGCATCAGGACGAGCGTCGCGATGATCGGCTGTATTCCGACGACCGAGACGAGCAGGCCGTTCCACATGCCGAGCGCGAGCGAGACACCGAGCGCGGCGAGCACGGCGACGGCGACCGTGCCGACGCCGGTCGGATCGGACGAGGCGTCGATGATCGTGAGCGCCACCGCTCCCGACACGGCCATGACCGCGCCGACGGACAGGTCGATGCCCCTCGTGGCGATCACGATCGTCATGCCGAGCGCGACGAGCATGAGCGGTGCGCTGTTGCGCAGGATGTCGATGAGCGCCCCGTACAGCTGGCCGTTGCGCACCGTGATGCCGATGAACTGCGGCCGCGCGATCGTGTTGATCGCGATCAGCACGAGCAGGGCGACGATGGGCCAGAACAGGCGATGACGGATGACTCTTCTCATGCCGCGGTCTCGCTCCCGTTGTGTGCGATGACCTCGATGAGCCCGTCGAGGTCGATCTCGCTCGAATCGAGGTCGCCGATCTTCCGGCGATCCCGCATCACGACGACCCGCTGGGCGAGCCGGAGCACCTCTTCGAGCTCCGACGAGATGAAGATGACGCTGAGCCCCTTCGCGCTCAGCTCGGCGACCTTGCGCTGGATGTCGGCCTTCGCACCGACGTCGATCCCGCGCGTCGGCTCGTCGAGCACGAGCAGCTCGGGCGCCGTCGCGAGCCAGCGCGCGAGCAGCACCTTCTGCTGGTTGCCGCCGGAGAGGTTCCCCGCGAGCATCGTCGGGTCGGCCGGTCGCACGCCGAGCGCCTGGATGAGCTCGGCGACGATCGCATCCGCCTCACCCTTTCGCACGCGACGGACGGCACCCCGCTTCGCCTGCACGCCCAGCACGATGTTCTCCGCGACGGTGAGGTCGGGGATGATCCCTTCCGCGCGGCGGTCCTCCGAGGAGAACGCGATGCGGTGATCGATCGCGTGTCGCGGCGTGTGGATGCGCGCGGGCTTGCCGTTCACCTGGATCTCGCCCGCATCCGCGCGATCGGCGCCGTAGAGGAGTCGCACGAGCTCGGTGCGCCCGGACCCGAGAAGCCCCGCGATGCCGACGACCTCGCCTTCGTAGGCGTCGATGTCGACCGGCTCGAGCGTGCCGCGGCGGCCGATGCCCGTCGCCCGGAGCACCGGGGTCCGCGCGCGGTCGATGTCGCGATCGGCGACCGACGACAGCGCCGCCAGCTCGTCGAGTTCGCGGCCGATCATCTTCGACACGAGCTGCGCCCGCGTGAGCTCCGAGGCCGCGTACTCGCCGACGAGCCGCCCGTTGCGGAGCACGGTGATGCGGTCGGAGATCTCGAACACCTGGTCGAGGAAGTGGCTCACGAACAGGATCGCGACGCCCTTCCCGCGCAGATCGCGGATGACCGCGAAGAGGCGCTCGACCTCACCGCGGTCGAGGCTCGAGGTGGGCTCGTCGAGCACGAGCACCTTCGCGTCGAGGACGATCGCGCGACTGATCGCGACGAGCTGCTGGATGGCGATCGAATGCGTCGACAGCTGCGAGCGCGTGTCGAGCTGCAGTCCGAGGCTCTCGAGGTGCGCGGCCGCCTCGCTGTGGGTCGCCTTCCAGTCGATGCCGCCCGCGCTGCGAGGTTCGTGGCCCAGCATGATGTTCTCGCCGACCGAGAGGTTCGGGCAGAGGTTGACCTCTTGATAGACGGTGGAGATGCCGGCCCGCTGCGCGTCGGCCGTCGTCGCGAAGACGCTGCGGCGCCCCGCGACGGTGATCTCACCGGCGTCGATGGGGTAGACGCCGGTCAGCGCCTTGATGAGCGTCGACTTGCCCGCGCCGTTCTCGCCCATGAGCGAGTGGACCTCGCCGGGGCGCAGCGCGAAGTCCACACCGTCGAGCGCGAGCACACCGGGAAAGCGAATGGTGATGCCGGTCATCTCGACGACCGGAGGGACTTCGACGTCCGCTGGCATGTGTCGTGGCCTTTCCGCCCTCATTGTGGACACACGGCCGGGGGAGTGCTCGGATGACCCCCGGCCGCGTGTCGCGTCGTGCTCGTTCGGATCAGTAGGCGCGCGAGTCGATGACCTCGGCGGCCTGCTCCTGCGTGAAGCTCTGGTCCTCGACGTAGTACGCCTTGTCGACGCCCTCGCCGTTGAGCACCTTCTTCACGAGCTCGGCGGCCTGCTCGCCCAGCAGCGGGTTGCACTCGACGATGAAGTTGATCTTGCCGTCGACGAGCGCCTGCATGCCGTCGTGGACCGCGTCGATCGAGATGATCGCGATGTCCTCGCCGGGCACGCCGCCCGCGGCCTCGATCGCCTCGATCGCGCCGAGCGCCATGTCGTCGTTGTGCGCGTAGAGCAGGTCGATGCCGTCGATCCCGTACTTCTGGATGAAGCCCTCCATGACGGTCTTGCCGCCGTCACGGGTGAACTCGCCCGTCTGGGAGTCGATCTTCTCGATCTGGGTGCCCTCGATGGCCGCGTCGAACCCTTCGGCGCGGTCGTTGGCGGGCGCGGAGCCCGTCGTGCCCTCGAGCACGACCATCTTGGTGGGGGTGTCGCCGAAGTTCTCGGCAGCCCATTCACCGGCGATCTCGCCCTCGCGCTTGAAGTCGAGACCGACCCACGTGGCGTACAGGTCGTCCGAGGCGGTGACCGTGCGGTCCTCGAGGATGACGGGGATGCCGGCATCCGCCGCCTCCTGCAGCACGTCGTCCCAGCCGTCTTCGACGATCGGCGCGATCACGATCGCGTCGACGCCCTGGTTGATGAAGTCGCGCACGGCCGCGATCTGCGCGGCGGGGTCGTTGTCGGCCGCGTTGAAGACGAGATCGAACCCGTTCTCCTGCGAGAAGGCCGCCTTCATGGACTCGGTGTTGGCCGAGCGCCAGCCCGACTCGGAGCCCGTCTGGGCGAAGCCGACCGTGATCGTCTCGTCGCCGGCGGCGTCGCCGGAGCCGGTGTCGCCACCGGATGAGCTGGCGCAGCCGGTGGCTGCGATCGCGAGGGCGCCGAGGATCGCGACGGCGCCGAGGAACTTCTTCTTCACTTCCAAAACCTCCTCGTCTTGGTCCGGCACCGGTGCCGGATCGTGGTGCGGGCGCTGACGCTTGGGTTGCGGCCCGTGCGCCAAATGTTAGCCCTCACATTTCCGGTTCCGGCAATGTGTGAGCGATAACATTTCCGTAACAGACTGTCGTCCCGGGTGTCGAAGCACGTCCTCGCCGTGAACGATCTCACGACATGAGGTCGGTTGCAGAGCGCTCGTCAGTCGCCCGGCCGACCTGTTATCGGTAACATCAGCCTTACAACGATGTAACGCGTGGAGGAGCGCATGTCCCCGGAGAACCACCTGGGCCCGAGCACGACGGTCGAGACGGATGCGGTAGCGCGCACGCGCGCCGATGTCGCCCGGCTCCACTCCGAGCTCGTGCGGTACGGCCTGGTCGTCTGGACGGGCGGCAACGTGTCGGGTCGCGTGCCCGGGGCGGACCTGTTCGTCATCAAGCCCTCCGGCGTCTCGTACGACGAGCTCGCTCCCGAGAACATGATCCTGTGCGACCTCGACGGCAACGTGGTCCCCGGCTCGCAGGGCGGCGAGCGCAGCCCGTCGAGCGACACCGCCGCGCATGCATACGTCTATCGGCATATGCCCGAGGTCGGCGGAGTCGTCCACACGCACTCGACGTTCGCGACGGCGTGGGCGGCCCGCGGCGAGGAGATCCCGTGCGTGCTCACCGCGATGGCCGACGAGTTCGGCGGGCCCATCCCGGTCGGCCCCCTGGCCGTCATCGGCGACGACTCGATCGGCCGCGGCATCGTCGAGACGCTCACCGGACACCGCTCGCGCGCCGTGCTCATGCAGAACCACGGCCCCTTCACGATCGGGGTCACCGCGAAAGACGCGGTGAAGGCCGCCGTCATGGTGGAGGACGTCGCCCGCACCGTCCACTACGCACGTGAGGCGGGGCCCGTCATCCCGCTGCCTCCCGACATCATCGACCGGCTCTACGACCGGTACCAGAACGTGTACGGCCAGAAGGAGGACGATCGCCGATGACCGGGACGGACGAGTCGACGGATGCCGCGAACCGCGCGATCCGCGAAGGCCGCACGTCGCTCGGCATCGAGCTCGGGTCGACACGCATCAAGGCGTGCCTCGTCGGCGACGACCCGTCGCACGTGCTCGCCGTGGGCAGTCACGAATGGGAGAACGAGCTCGTCGACGGGCTGTGGACCTACTCGCTCGACGCCGTCTGGTCGGGACTGCGCGCGGCGTACGCCGACCTGGTCGCGGACGTGCGGCGCCGGTACGACGTCGTTCCGCAGACGTACGGTGCGATCGGCGTGTCGGCGATGATGCACGGCTATCTCGCGTTCGACGCCGACGGCGAGCTGCTCGTGCCTTTCCGCACGTGGCGCAACACCAACACGGGCGCGGCCGCCGAGGCGCTGACCGACCTGTTCGGCGTGAACATCCCGCTGCGGTGGTCGATCGCGCACCTGTATCAGGCGGTGCTCGACGAGGAGGCGCACGTCCCCCGCATCCGGTTCCTCACGACCCTCGCGGGATACGTGCACTGGAAACTCACGGGCGAGCGGGTGCTCGGGATCGGAGACGCGTCGGGGATGCTGCCGATCGACTCCGAGACTGCCGATTACGACGAGGTCATGGTCGCGCAGTTCGACGCGCTCGCATCGGCGAGCGCGCTCGCCGCGCCGCTGCGCGAGCTGCTGCCGCGCGTGCTGACCGCGGGCGAGTCCGCGGGCGAGCTCACGGCCGATGGCGCCGCGCTGCTCGATCCGACGGGCGCATTGCGCGCCGGCGTCCGGTTCTGCGCGCCCGAAGGGGATGCCGGGACGGGGATGGTCGCGACCAACGCCGTCGCGCCGCGCACCGGCAACGTGAGCGCGGGAACGAGCATCTTCGCGATGGTGGTGCTCGAGCGGCCGCTCGAGCGCGTCCACCACGAGCTCGACGTCGTGACGACGCCCGCCGGCGACCCCGTCGCGATGGTGCACTGCAACAACGGGGCGAGCGAGCTCGCCGCGTGGGCCCGCGTGTTCGGGCGCTTCGCCGCCGCGGCGGGGCATGAGCTCGGCGACGACGACGTGTTCGAGGTGCTGTTCCGGGAGGCGCTCGAGGGCGACGCGGACGCGGGCGGCGTGCTCGCGTACAACCAGGTCGCCGGCGAGCCGGTCGTCGGCCTCGCCGAGGGGCGCCCGCTCGTCGTGCGCACCCCCGACAGCCGGCTCACCCTTGCGAATCTCATGCGCGCGCACCTGTACGGCGTGTTCGGCACGCTCGCACTCGGCATGCGCGTGCTCGAATCCGAGGGTGTCGGGCTCGACCGCATGCTCGCGCACGGCGGCGTCTTCCGCACGGCCGGCGTCGCCCAGCGGTTCCTCGCCGCGGCGCTGGACGCGCCCGTCGCCCTCGCGCCGTCCGCGTCGGAGGGCGGGGCCTGGGGGATGGCGGTGCTCGCGGCGTACACGCGGTGCGTGCGTGAGGGGTCGGGTGAGGCATCCGGTCTCGCGTCGTTCCTCGAGGAACGCGTGTTCGCGGACGCGACCTTCGACACCGCAGACCCCGATCCGGCAGACGTCGCCGGATTCGCGGCCTACCTCGACGCGTACCGCGCGGGGCTCGACGTCGAGGCGGCCGCCGCCCGCGCCCTGCCACCCACCGGACGCTGAAGCTCGATTCGAAAGGACACCACGGATGACGCTCTCCACCTCGCTCGACGGGTACGAAGTCTGGTTCGCGACCGGCAGCCAGACCCTCTACGGAGAGGAGACGCTGCGTCAGGTCGCCGACCAGTCGCGGAGCGTCGCGGAGGGCCTCGCGGGACTTCCCGTGAAGGTCGTGTGGAAGCCGGTCCTGACCGATCCTGACGGCATCCGTCGCCTCGCCCTCGACGCGAACGCGCGCGACGACGTCATCGGCGTGATCGCGTGGATGCACACCTTCAGCCCCGCGAAGATGTGGATCGCCGGGCTCGACGCGCTGCAGAAGCCGCTGCTGCACCTGCACACGCAGGCGAACGTGGAGCTGCCGTGGGCCGACATCGACTTCGACTTCATGAACCTCAACCAGGCTGCGCACGGCGACCGGGAGTTCGCCTACATCCAGACGCGTCTCGGCGTCGCGCGCAAGACGGTCGTCGGGCACGTCTCGAACCCCGATGTGCTGCGGCAGGTCGAGGACTGGCAGCGCGCGGCCGCGGGATGGGCCGCCGCCCGATCCCTCAAGCTCGCGAGGTTCGGCGACAACATGCGCTACGTCGCGGTCACCGAGGGCGACAAGACAGAGGCCGAGCTGCGGTTCGGCGTGCAGGTGAACACGTGGGGAGTCAACGAGCTCGCCGACGCGGTCGCGCAGGCGACGGATGCCGAGGTCGGCGCCCTCGTCGAGGAGTACGTCGATTCGTACGACGTCGTGCCGGAGCTCCTTCCCGGCGGTGAGCGTCACGAGTCGCTGCGCGACGGTGCGGCGATCGAGGTCGGCCTGCGTTCGTTCCTCGAGGGCGGCGGGTTCGGCGCCTTCACGACCTCGTTCGAGGACCTCGGCGCCCTCAAGCAGCTCCCGGGCCTCGCCGTGCAGCGGCTCATGGCCGAGGGCTACGGCTTCGGCGCGGAGGGCGACTGGAAGACCGCGATCCTCGTGCGGATCGCGAGCGTCATGGGCGCGCGGCTGCCGGGCGGCGCGTCGCTCATGGAGGACTACACGTACGATCTCGCCGCGGGCGACGAGAAGATCCTCGGCGCGCACATGCTCGAGGTGTCGCCGTCGCTCACCACGCAGAAGCCGCGGCTCGAGATCCACCCGCTCGGGATCGGCGGCAAGGAGGATCCGGTCCGCCTCGTGTTCACCGCCGACCCGGGGCCAGCGCTCGTGGTCGCGATGAGCGACATGCGCGACCGCTTCCGTCTGGTCGCGAACGTCGTCGAGAACGTCGAGGCGCCCGACCTGCCGAAGCTCCCCGTCGGACGCGCGGTGTGGAAGCCCGCCCCCGACTTCGCGACGTCGGCCGCATGCTGGCTCGCGGCGGGCGCCGCGCACCACACCGTCATGACGACGGCCGTGGGGATCGACGTGTTCCGCGACTTCGCCGACATCGCGAAGACCGAGCTCCTCGTGATCGACGACTCGACGACCGTCCGCGGGTTCCAGCAGGAGCTGCGCTGGAACCAGGCGTACTACCGCCTCGCGCAGGGCTTCTGACCCGAGGGGCGCGTCACGCGTCTCGGCGCGCGCCGTCGGACGGGGTGACGCTGAAGCACCGTGGTGCCGAGAAACCGGATGCCGCGAACGCCTCGGTCACGGCATCCGTCACGTCCTTCGTGCTCTCGCTCGGCACGACGGCGATCGCGGCTCCGCCGAAGCCCCCGCCCGTCATGCGCGCACCGATCGCGCCCGCGGCGACGGCGGTCTCGACCGCCGTGTCGAGCTCGGGAATCGAGATCTCGAAGTCGTCGCGCATCGAGGCATGGCTTGCGAGGAGGAGGTCGCCGATCGTGCCCGGGCCATGAGCGCGGAGCGCCTCCACGGTGTCGAGCACACGTCGGTTCTCGGTCACGACGTGGCGCACGCGCCGGAAGGAGGCGTCGTCGAGGAGCTCGGCGGCGCGCGCGAGGTCGTCGACGGACAGGTCGCGCAACGCCGTCACGCCCATCACCGCGGCCCCGTGCTCGCAGGCCTCCCGGCGCTCGCGATAGCCGCCCGTCGCGTGCGAGTGGGTCACCCCGGTGTCGATGACGAGCGTGCCGAGGCCTTGCTCGCGGAAGCCGAGGTCGATCACCTCGGACTCGAGCGAGCGGCAGTCGAGGAACACCGCGGCATCGGCGCGACCGAGCATCGCCGCCAGCTGGTCCATGATGCCGGTGGGCGCTCCGACGGCTTCGTTCTCGGCGAGGCGGCCCGCCCGTGCGAGCGCGATCCGGTCGAGGTCGAGCTCCCACAGCTCGTCGAGCGCCGCCGCCACGGCGCACTCGATCGCGGCCGACGACGAGAGGCCCGACCCGACCGGCACGTCCGACGCGATCGCGACGTCGACGCCCGGCAGATCAGCATCGCGCTCGGGCAGCAGAGCCGAGGCAACGCCCAACGGGTAGCGCGCCCACTCCGGCACCGCCTCGCGGCGGTCGGGGAACACGAGGTCGAGCTCGTCGAGCCGCACCTCGACCGTCTCGGCTTCGAGCGTCGAGGCGACGCGGATGCGGCGCTCCGCGCTGCGCGTCGCGGCGGCGTAGGTGCGGCGATCGATCGCGAACGGCAGCACGAAGCCGTCGTTGTAGTCGGTGTGCTCGCCGATGAGGTTCACGCGTCCGGGTGCGGACCACAGCCCGGCGGGCTCGCCGCCGATCGTCGCCGCGAACAGATCGCGCGCGTCGCGCGCCGCCGGCCCGAGAATCACAGGATCACTCCTTCGACTGCTTCGCGCAGGCGTCCGGCGGCCTCTTCGGGCGCGACCTCGGCGGTCCACGCCCACATCGCCGCCTCCGAGCCGGCGAGGTGCTTGAGCTTGTCGGCGGCGCGGCGGGGGCTCGTCAACTCGAGCCGCAGGCGCACGACATCGCGACCCACGTGCACGGGAGCCTGGTGCCACGCCGCGATGTACGGCGTCGGCGTGTCGTAGAGGGCGTCGACACCGCGCAGCAGGCGCAGGTAGAGGGGCGCGAGCTCGTCGCGCTCAGCATCCGTCAGCTCGGCGAAGTCGGCGACATGCCGGTGCGGCAGGACGTGCACCTCGAGCGGCCAGTGCGCCGCGAACGGAACGAACGCGGTCCAGTGCTCGCCCCGCACGATCACGCGCTCCGACGCCTGCTCGAACGCGAGCACGCGTGCGAAAAGGTCGCGACCGGCGCGCGCGATGCTCTCGAGCAGACGCGACGTGCGAGGGGTGACGTACGGGTACGCGTAGATCTGTCCGTGCGGATGCGGCAGCGTCACCCCGATCGCCTCGCCGCGGTTCTCGAACTGGAACACCTGCTCGACGCCGGGCAACGTCGACAGCGCCGCCGTACGGTCCGCCCACGCCTCGATCACGGTGCGCGCGCGGGTGACCGTCTGCGTCCCGAACGATCCCTCGTGCTCGGGGCTGAAGCACACCACCTCGCAGCGCCCGACCGACGTGCGCGTGCGCCCGAGGCCGACCTCGGCGAGATCGTCGAGACCCGTGGGCGGGTCGGCCGCGGGCGGAGTCCCGTCGACGATCTCGCGCAGCGCGGGACCGAAGGCGGGCGAGCGGTTCTCGAACACCGCGACGTCGTACCTCGAAGGCACCTCGGACGGGTTGCCGGGCGACTGCGGTGCGAGCGGGTCGGCGTCGGCGCCCGGGAGCAGCACCCGGTTCTGGCGCGCTGCGGCGACCGTGATCCAGTCGCCCGTGAGCACGTCGAGGCGCATCGTCGCGGTCTCGGGCCGAGCCTCGAGCATGCGCGCATCGACGGCCCGCTCGGGGCCGAGGGTCGTCCCGGGATCGTCGTAGTAGAGGAGCTCCCGCCCGTCCGCGAGGCGTGCCGACCGGCGCACGACGCCGGCGCCGAGCGTCACCGGCGCGTCGGTCGGGGCATGCTGCCTGGCGGTGTCCACGTCGCCACGGTAGCCCGAGAACGAGGCGAAGGTCGCGGCCGCGGCACGTGTAGCCCGCCGTGCCCCCGGAGTCAACCCCCGCGGGATATCTCCCGGTGTGGGCGACGATCGGTTCAGAAGGAGAGGTGGTCTCGAGTGGACAGGCTGATGGTGCCGCACGAAGAACGCCGCTCGGACGCCTCGGACGGCGACGAGAGCGCCGAACAGACGATCGTCCTCGATGACGGAGGCCTCCTCGATGAGGCCGACCTCTTCGAAGAGGCTGCTCTCCGCGACTGGATGGAGCGCTACAGCGCGACCTGAGCGGGGGACGCATGAACGGCCGGGGGGCCGCTCGGTGCACGACGGCGGATCGCCGCGCACCGAAACGGACCGTGGCCGCGGTCACGATGTTGATCGCGGCCACGGTCCTCTCCGGCTGCGGCATCCGGATCCCCGCCGACCCGGACGGGACGCTCGACCGCATCACCGACGGCACACTCCGGGTGGGCGCCTCGCCCAGCGGGTCGCTCGTCGTCACGACGGACGGGCAGCCGGAGGGCTCGCTCGTCGACCTCGTGGAGGGGTTCGCCGAGGAGCGCGATGCGCGCGTCGAGTGGACGGTCGACAGCGAGGAGGACCTCGTCGACGGACTCGCCGCGGGCGGGCTCGACCTCGCGATCGGCGGGATGACCGACAACACGCCGTGGGCCGACCGTGTGTCGGTCACGCGCGGCTACCCTGACGTGCCCGGTGCGGGAGGGGCATCCGTCGTCATCCTCCTGCCCATGGGAGAGAACGCGCTGCAGGCCGCGCTCGAGGCGTACCTCGACGAGGAGCTCTCGCGGTGAAGAGCGTGAAGAGCATCGGGCGCACCGACCTCCCGCCGCAGCAGCAGCGGGTCCTGCGCTCCGCGATCCGGTGGGAGTGGTTCACGATCGCCTACACGATCGTCACGATCGTGCTCATCGCGCTCGTGCTCGGCGGGTCGCAGGCGATGCGCACGGCGTGGATCGAGGACATCCTGTCGCTGCTGCCGCAGATCTCGTTCCTCGTCGCCCTCCTGTTCATCCGGCGCAGGCCGACGCGGGCGTTCCCGTACGGGCTGCACCGCGCGATGGGGATCGGGCATCTCGTGGCGGGGGTCGCGCTGCTGGCCGTGGGCGGCATCCTCGCGTTCGAGGCGATCTCGCTCCTCGTGCGCGCGGAGCATCCGGCGATCGGGACCGTGCGCGTGTTCGGTCAGACCGTGTGGCTCGGATGGTTCATGGTCGCCGTGATGACGGTGACGGCGATCGGCCCGTTCTTCTACGGCCACGCGAAGTCCAAGCTCGCACCCACGCTGCACAACAAGGTGCTGTACGCCGACGCCGACATGGCGAAGGCGGACTGGACGTCGACCGTCGCCTCGATCGTCGGAGTCCTCGGCGTCGGCATCGGCTGGTGGTGGCTCGACGGCGTCGCCGCGCTGTTCATCTCGCTCGGCATCATGTGGGACGGGTGGCGCAACTCGCGCGGCGCGGTGCTCGACCTCATCGACCAGCGGGCGCGGACCCACGACGACAAGCACGTGCATCCCCTCGCCGGCGAGGTGGTCGAACTGCTCGCCGCTCTCCCGTGGGTCGAGGCGGTGTCGGTTCGCATGCGCGACATGGGCCAGGTGTTCCACATCGAGGCGTTCGTCGTGCCTCGCCGCGGCAGCGTGTCGCTCGCCCGTCTTGAGGACGCGCACGAGCGGATCGTCCGGCTCGACTGGAAGGTGCAGGACGTGCAGGTCATCCCCGTCCGCGAGCTCCCCGAAGAGGCGGAGAGATGACGGTCATGGCGGATGCGGCGCCGCTCCGCGATCCGTCGGAGCGGGCGCCTACGACATCACGACGACCGCGCGGCCGGTGATCTCGCCGCGGGAGAGCGCCTGGTACGCGGCATCCGCGTCGTCGAGGGAGTACCGACGCGTGACGAGATCGACCGTGTCGAACTCGCCGCGACGGGCGAGGTCGACGACGGCGGGGAGGTCCTCGCGCGTTCGCGCGCCGAACGATCCCGTGATCGTGTACCCGCGACGCACGAGCGGCGTGATCTCGACCTCGGCCGCCGCGTTGCCCGCGCCGATGCCGATCGCGACCATGCGACCGCCGTCGGCGAGCGTGCGCACGGCCTGCGCGAACGTCGCCGGGTGCCCGAGTGCCTCGAACGCGACGTCGACGCCGCGGCCGTGCGTGAGCTCGCGGACGGCGGTGGCCGCATCCGTCTCTCTCGAGTTCACGACGTGCGTCGCGCCCAGACTGCGCGCGGCTTCGAGCTTCTCGTCCGACACGTCGATCGCGATGATCGGATCGGCGCCCGCGGCGCGGGCGACCTGCACCACGCCGCTGCCGACTCCGCCGACCGCGACCACGGCGACGGATTCGCCACGCTCGACGTGTCCCGCGCGGTGCACCGCGCCGTAGGCGGTGAAGGCGGCGCATCCGAGCACGGCGGACGTCACGGGGTCGAGCCCGTCGGGTAGGCGCGTGAGCGCCGACAGCGGCACGACCGCATACTCGGCGAGCCCGCCCATCGAGTACATCGCGAGGAACGAGCCGTCCGGCAGGGACAGGCGACTGTCGCCGTCGTACAGCGTCCCGCGCAGGCGGTTGTGGCCGAAGAAGCTCGCGCACAGGTCGTCGCGCCCGCGGCGGCACGCGTCGCACTCGGTGCACGGCATGATGAACGCGCCGACCACCTCGTCGCCGACCTCGAGCGCGGCATCCGTCGTTCCGTCGCCGACCTCGACGATCGTGCCGCTGATCTCGTGTCCGAGCACCGCCGGACGGGGGAACGCGACCTCGCTCTTGATGACGTGCAAGTCGGTGTGGCACACGCCGCACGCGCGGACCTTCACGAGCGCCTCGCCGCGCCGCGGCCGCGGCACCGGGATCTCGATCACCTCGAGCGCGGGCCGGTCGTCGCGGAGGACGGCGGCCTTCATCGTCTCGGGAAGCGTGGGCGAGGCGGGCTCGGTCATCGGCGACTCCTCTGTCGGACGGTCCTCATGGCGGTGCTGTGGCGCGTGCGTTCCAGGATCGAGGCGGCCCCGGCGCCCGGCAACAGCGCGTGTCGCTCGGTGAAAAGCGCTCGCGGAGTCGTGACGGCGTCAGCGGGGACCGGGGCGCACCGTCACGTCGCTGATGACGGCGTCGCGCGGCAGGTCGAGCACGGTCAGCACGGTCGTCGCGACGGAGTCGGGGTCGATGAAGGCGCTCGGGTCGTACTCGCGCCCTTCCTGCTCGTGCACGCGCTCCTGCATGGGTGTCGAGGTGCGGCCGGGATAGACGGTCGTGACGCGGATGCCGTACGGCGCCTCCTCGCCGCGCACCGCATCCGCGAGAGCCTTCAGACCGTGCTTCGACGCGCCGTATGCCGCCCACTCCGGATGCGCGGAGAGCCCCGCGCCCGAGTTCACGAAGACGATCTGTCCGCGCGCTGCCCGCAGACCGGGGAGCAGGAGGCGGGTGAGCTCGGCGGGGGCGATGAGGTTCACCGTGAGCTGGTCCGTCCACGATTCGACCGACAGTTCGGCGACGGTTCCGAGGTCGACGATGCCCGCCGCGTGCACGACCGAGTCGATGCGATCCGGCAGATCCGCGGCTGTGATCGCGTCGGCGAGGGAGTCCGGATGCCGCAGTTCTGCCGCGATCGTCGCGGCGCCGTCGAACCTCGCGGCGAGCTGCGCGGCGCGGTCGGCGTCGCGCGCGACGAGGATGAGACGGTCGCCGCGGTCGGCGAGGCGGCGCGCGACGGCCTCGCCGATCCCCGAGCCGGCACCGGTGAGCACGTGGGTTCGAGTCATCCCGTCATCCTCTCTCATGTCGCCGTGTTGCATCGTGTGTCGTCATATGGAGCCGGCCTCCTCGGGGGCGGGCGACCATGACGACATGGCCCCGCTCATCTCCCCCGCTGAGCTCCACGAACTGCTCGGTCGCGATCCGAACGTGCGTCTGCTCGACGTCCGCTGGCGCCTGGACGAGCCCGAGGGGCGCCCGGCCTACTTGGACGGGCACCTTCCGGGAGCGGTCTACGTCGACCTCGAACACGAGCTGGCCCTGCGCGGCGACCCGCGCGAGGGGAGGCATCCGGTCCCTCCTCGCACCGTGCTGGAAGAGGCCGCGCGGCGCTGGGGTCTGCGCGCGGGCGACCACGTCGTCGTGTACGACGACCTGCATGCGGTCGCGGCGGCGCGCGCGTGGTGGCTGCTCACTCGGTCCGGTGTGCCGTCGGTGCGTGTGCTCGACGGCGGCCTGCGCGCCTGGATCGCCGAAGGACTGCCGCTCGAGACCGGAGATGTGCAGCCGCGCCGCGGCACGATCCAGCTCGACGAGCTCGACCCCGACGCGGTCGCCGACATCGACGACGTCGAGGACTGGCCGTGGCGCGGAACGCTCCTCGACGTGCGCGCGCCCGAGCGCTATCGCGGAGACACCGAGCCGATCGACCCGGTCGGCGGCCACGTCCCCGGGGCCGTGAACCTTCCGACGACCGTCCACGTGCACGGCGGGCGGTTCCGGCCGCCCGACGAGCTGCGCGCGGCCTTCGCATCCGTCGGCGCGACCGAGGGGGTGCCGGTCGCCGCCTACTGCGGCTCGGGGATCGCCGCCACCCACACGGCGCTCGCGGGTGCCGTCGCGGGCATCGAGGTGACCGTGTACCCGGGCTCGTGGAGCCAATGGTCGAACACGCGCGGGCGGCTCGTCGCCGTCGGACGCACACCCGCCGCCGAGGTGGTGCCTTCATGACCGAGCCGCTCATCGTGGGCGCCATGGTGCGGACGCTCGGCGCGTATCCGTCGGGCTGGCGGCATCCGGGCGCGCACGCCGATCCGCAGACGGATGCCGCGATCCTCCGCCGCATCGCGAAGCTGGGTGAAGACGCGGGACTCGACTACCTCTTCTTCGGCGACTGGCTGGCGACGGGTCCCGACCTCGAGTTCCGCGACCCCTACCTGTTGGCGCGCATCGATCCCGTGAGCGCGGTGCTCTACCTCGCGGGGATCACCGAGCGCATCGGGCTCATCGCGACGGTCAACACGACGTACGCGGACCCGTATGCGACGGCCCGTGCGACAGCGTCGCTCGATCTGCTCACGGGTGGGCGCGCCGGCGTGAACCTCGTGACGGGCGCCGAGCCGCGCGCGGCCGCGAACCACGGACGCGACGCGCACGCCGACAACGCGACCCGGTACGACCGCGCCGAGGAATTCGTCCACGCGCTGCGCCTGTTGTGGGAGTCGTGGGACGAGGACGCGTGGATCGCCGACCGCCTCACGGGCACGCTCATCGACGAGCGCGGTCTGCGTGCGCCCGAGTTCCGCGGCGAGTACGTGCGGGTCGAAGGTCCGCTCAACGTCGCGCGGCCGCCGCAGGTGCATCCGCCGATCGTCCACGCGGGCACATCCGACCGCTCGCGGGCCTTGGCGGCGACCGAGGCCGACCTCGCGCTCATCGCCTCACCCGACCTCCACACGGCGCGCGAGACGCGGGCACGACTGCGGGCTTCGGCTTCGGCGTCGGGCCGTCGGCCGGACGACCTCAAGGTGATCGCGCCGGTGCTTCCGGTGGTGGCGGAGACGGGTGCCGCGGCCCGCGTGATCGTCGACCGCCTGCTGCTGCTCGTGCCGATCCACGACGGCGAGTCTCCGCACGTCGAGCGGACCGGGTTCCCGGTGAACCGCTCCCTCGCGGCCTTCCTCGACGCGGCCGACCTCGCGCCGGACGACCCATCGCGCCGGGCCGGTGTCGACGAACTGGTCGCGCGCGACGCAGCGGCGCGATTCGGCGAGGCCGCCGCGCGCACGCTCGCGCTCGTCGAGCAGAGGACGGGTCGCCGCGTCGGCGGAGACTTCCCCGTGACGTGGCGGTACCTCATCGCGGCGCACGCGGTTCCGGCAGCGTTCGTCGTGGGCGATGCGTCGACCGTCGCGGACCACTTCGAGCGCTGGAGCGACGAGCGCGCGGCGGACGGCTTCAACGTGCTCTCGGCCTTCCAGCCTGATCAGTTCGAGGCGTTCACCGCGCTCGCGGTTCCCGAGCTGCGACGCCGCGGACTGCTCGGTCGCGAGGGCGAGACGCTGCGCGAGCGGCTCGGGCTGGGCGCGCCGCGGCTGCTGCATGCGCCCGCCGGGGCATCCGCCGCTTCCCTCGGTTCTTGAGCGAGGAGCGCAGCGGGCCGACCGTGTGTCCGCGGCGGCGCTTCGACGGGCTCAGCGACCGGGTGGGAGCGACCGGGGCGCGGCGTCCGCTACGACGCTTCGACGGGCTCAGCGACCGGGTGCGACGCTTCGACGGGCTCAGCGACCGGGGCGCGGGATCCGCGGCGACGCTTCGACGGGCTCAGCGACCGGGTGCGCGCGACCGGCGAAGCGGCATCCGTGTTGCCCACTGTGACCGCGTGTGAACGCGTCTTTCGAGCGGTGACGGGCTGTGTCGTCACACTCGGCGGCGCTCGCCGCGACCTGCGTAGCGTGGCCGCCAGCCTTCCGATCCCCCGATTCCAGGAGACCCGACATGTCCCGTCCCGCAGTTCGCGCCGTCGCCGCACTCGCCGCGATCGCCACCGCGGCCACCCTCGCGTCGTGCGCGTCGAGCAACGCGCCGAGCGGATCGGGTGAGCCCGCCGGCGATCCGGTCACCGGCGGCACCCTGACCTACCTCGAGCACCAGACCTACACGAACCTGTATCCGCCGCAGGCCGGGTTCTACCCGAACGGCGGCATCGTGAACAACATCACGGCGCGCCTGACGTGGCAGAATCCCGAGACGCTCGAGATCGAGCCGTGGATCGCGACCGAGTGGACCGTGAACGAGGACGCGACCGAGTACACGTTCGAGCTGCGCGACGACGCGACGTTCTCCGACGGCACGCCCATCGACGCGGCGGCCGTCGCGAAGAACTTCGACACCTACGGGCTGGGGAACCCCGACCTCGGGCTGACGGTCTCCGAGGCGATCAACAACTACGAGTCGAGCGAAGTCGTGGACGACGACACCGTGACGTTCCGCTTCTCGGCGCCCGCGCCCGGTTTCCTCCAGGCGACGTCGACGATCAACTCGGGGCTGCTGTCGCCTGACACGCTCGACCTGTCGCTCGAGGAGTTCGGCGCGGGCAACGCGACGGAGATCGTCGGCTCGGGGCCGTTCGTGATCACGGACGAGAAGCTCGGCACGGAGCTCACGTTCGAGGCACGCGAGGACTACGACTGGGCTCCGCCGAGCTTCGAGCACCAGGGTCGCGCGTACCTCGACGCGATCCACCTGATCGTGGCGCCGGAGGATTCGGTGCGCATCGGATCGCTCCTCGCAGGTCAGGCGGACTACATCCGCTACGTGCAGGCGTTCGACGAGGCGCGCGTCGAGTCGGCGGGCTTCGAGCTGCACGCCCCGCAGACGCGCGGCGTCAACAACTCGATCGGCCTGCGCTTCACGAACCCGCTGCTCAGCGACGTCCGGGTGCGGCAGGCGCTTGTCGCGGGCGTGGATGCGCAGGAGGTCGTCGACACGATCTTCACCGCGAACTACCCGAAGGCGACCTCGGCGCTCAGCTCGACGGCGCTCGGCTACAAGGACGAGTCGTCGTTCTACGAGTACGACCCCGAGAAGGCCGAGGAGCTGCTCGACGAGGCCGGCTGGGAGCCGGGCTCGGACGGCATCCGCGAGAAGGATGGCGAGCGCCTCTCGCTCACCGTCTACGAGGCGAAGCCGCAGCCGCTGTCGAAGCAGACGCTCGAGCTGATCGCGCAGCAGCTGAAGAGGATCGGCGTCGAGCTGAACGTGAAGTCGGCGGATGCCGGCACCTACGCCGAAGACATCCAGGACCCGCTCAAGACGCCGCTGTACCACTCGATGGTCGGCCGCGCGGACCTCGACGTCATCAAGAGCCAGTACCACACACAGAACCGCGACACGCTCCTGTCGGACGACGCCGAGCTCGACCGGCTGCTGGAGGTCGTGGCCTCGGAGCCCGACCCGGCGAAGCGCGTCGAGGCCTCGCAGGAGGTGCAGGACTACCTCGCCGAGCAGGCGTACGTGATCCCGCTGTTCGAGGAGCCGCAGGTGTACGGCACGGCTCCGTACGTGCACGGCGTCGAGTACGAATCCGTCGGCCGCCCGCTGTTCTACGACGTGTGGCTCGACAAGTAGGTCGCAGGAGCTGAGCCGATGCGCTACGCGCTGAGACGGGCCGGGCAGGCCGCGATCGTGCTGATCGCGGCCTACACGGTCACCTTCCTGCTGCTGCAGCTGATGCCCGGGGATGCGATCCTCATCCGGTACGACAACCCCGAGCTCGGGCTGACGGCGGAGCAGATCCAGCAGATCCGGATCAACTACGGCGTGGACACGCCGTGGTGGCAGCAGTACCTGACGACCCTCGCCGGCTACCTGCGCGGGGAGTTCGGGTATTCGACGCAGTACGGCACGGGCGTGCTCGACCTCATCGGCGAGGCGCTGCCGTCGACGATCGCGCTCGCGGGCATCGGATTCGTCGTCGCGGCGATCCTGGCGGTGGTGATCGCGTTCCTCTCGACGCTGTCGCCGTTCGGGTGGCTGCGCCGCGGACTGCAGGCGATCCCCGGCGTGTTCGTCTCGATCCCCGTGTTCTGGCTCGGCATCCTCTTGATCCAGGTGTTCTCGTTCGGCCTCGGCTGGGTGCCGATCGTGGGCGCCGACCCCGTCGTCGGCCTCATCTTGCCGGTGCTGACGCTCGCCGTGCCGATCTCGGCGCCGCTCGCGCAGATCCTCATCCGCTCGATCGACGAGGTGCGGCTGCAGCCGTTCGTGACCGTCATCCGCGCGAAGGGCGCATCGGAGTCGCGCGTGCTGTGGACGTCGGTCGCGCGCAACGCGATCCTGCCGACGCTGACGATCGCGGGCGTGCTGTTCGGCGAGCTCGTCGGTGGCGCGGTCGTGACCGAGACGGTGTTCGGCCGCACGGGGATCGGGAGGGTCACCGAGCAGGCCGTCGCCAACCAGGACATCCCCGTGCTGCAGGGCGTCGTCGTGCTCGCGGCCTTCACGTTCATCGTCGTGAACCTCGCAGTCGACCTGCTGTACCCCGTGCTCGACCCGCGACTGCGCTCGGGCTCGCGCCGCACGGCGTCCGGCCCCGCGACCGTCGGTGAAGCCCCGACACCGGTGGAGGCATCCGCATGACCGCTCCCGTCCTTCCCCCCGAGATCGACGCCGTCCGCTCGGCGGCGCGCGACGAGGCATCCGGCGTCGTCGCCGATCCGATCGAGGCGGATGCCGCGGCCGAGTCCGGCCGACCCGCGAGGCGCTCGACGATCGCGCGCCTGTTCGCCCGCGGGCGTCGCCCGTCGTGGACACTCGTGCTCGCCGTCGCGGTCGTCGTGATCGCCGTGCTGTGGGCGCTCATTCCGTGGGCGTTCACCGGGTACGACCCGATCCACGGGGTGCCCGCCGAGAAGCTGCAGCCGCCGAGCCTCGAGCACTGGTTCGGCACGGATGCGATCGGCCGAGACCTCTACGCGCGCGTCGTGCACGGCGCGGTGCACTCCCTGTCGGGGGCCCTCATCGCGGTGACCGTCGGGCTCGCCGCGGGAACGATCATCGGGGTCGTCGCGGGGTCGGTGGGCGGGATCGTCGACGAGATCCTCATGCGGATCGTCGACGTCCTGTTGTCGATCCCGGGGCTCCTGCTCATGCTGTCGGTGATCATCCTGCTCGGGTTCGGGACGGTGAACGCCGCCATCGCGGTCGGCGTCGTGAGCGTCGCGTCGTTCGCGAGGCTGTCGCGGTCCGAGGTCGTGCGCGTGCGGCGCAGCGACTACGTCGAGGCGGCGTTCGGCAGCGGCGGGACGTTCTTCTCGGTGCTGCGTCGGCACGTGCTGCCGAACTCGCTCACCGCGGTGATCGGCCTCGCGGCGCTCCAGTTCGGCACGGCGATCCTCGCGATCTCGACGCTCGGATTCCTCGGTTACGGCGCTCCGCCGCCGACGCCCGAGTGGGGGCTGCTCATCGCGGAGGGGCGCAACTACGTCGCGACGGCATGGTGGCTCACGACGCTGCCCGGCCTGGTCGTGCTCGTCGTGGTGCTGAGCGCCAACCGCATCAGTCAGTCGCTCGGAAGGAGCTCGCGATGACCGTGCTCAGCGTCGAAGGCCTGCGTGTCTCGTACGCCGGCCGCTCCGGACGCCGCGAGGTCGTGCACGGCGTCGGGTTCGACGTCACCGAGGGCGAGGTCGTCGCGCTCGTGGGCGAGTCCGGGTCGGGCAAGTCCACGACCGCGCACGCCCTCATCGGCCTGCTCCCCGAGGGAGGGCGGGTCGACGGCGGTGCGGTGCGCCTCGGCGGCGTCGACATCGCGGGGTGGTCGTCGCGCCGTTTGCGTGCCGTGCGCGGAGTGAGTGTCGGACTCGTGCCCCAGGATCCCGTCGCGTCTCTCGATCCCGTGCGTCCGATCGGCGTGCAGGTCGGCGAGATCCTCCGGGTGCACGGCGAGCGCGACGCGCGGGTCGTGAGGGCGCGCGTGCTCGAGCTGCTCGAGCGCGTGGGGCTCGACGACCCCGAGCTGCGCTCGCGACAGTATCCGCACGAGCTCTCCGGCGGCATGCGCCAGCGCGTGCTCATCGCGACCGCGATCGCGCTCAGGCCGCGACTCATCATCGCGGACGAGCCCACGAGCGCACTCGACGCGACCGTTCAACGGCGCATCCTCGACCTCATCGACGGCCTGCGCCGAGAAGAGGGCACGTCCGTGCTGCTCGTGACGCACGACCTCGGGGTCGCCGCCGATCGCGCGCAGCGGATCGTCGTGCTCAAGGACGGCCGCGTCGTCGAGGAGGGCCCTGCGGCCGACATCCTCGCCGGTCCTCGCGACGCGTACACACGGCAGCTGCTCGCCGATGCCCCCGCGCTCGAGACGGGCTTCCGCCGCCCGCCGGCGCCGCTCTTCCTGCGTGACGCATCGGCCGCGGCGGCCGAGAACCCGTACGCGATCACGGCCACCGGACTGGTGAAGGAGTTCGCCGTGCGCGGGCGGGAGCCGTTCCGCGCCGTCGACGACGTGTCGTTCCGCGTGCGCCGCGGTACGACGCACGCGCTCGTCGGAGAGTCGGGGTCGGGCAAGACGACGACCGCGCGGCTGGTGACGCGATTCCTGCATCCGGATGCCGGCAGCATCGACCTCGACGGCACCGACGTCGCAGGGCTCTCACGCTCCGAGGTGCGGGAGCTGCGCCGTCGCATCCAGCTCGTCTACCAGAACCCCTTCTCGTCGCTCGACCCGCGCCAGAGCATCGCGCAGATCGTCGCGGAGCCGCTGCACAACTTCCGCGAGGGCCGTCGGGCCGACCGCGCCGCGCGCGCGGCCGAGCTCATCGACCGCGTCGCTCTCCCGCACGACGTGCTCGACCGCACGCCGCGAGAGCTCTCCGGCGGTCAGCGTCAGCGCGTCGCGATCGCGCGGGCGCTCGCGATCCGCCCCGACGTCGTCGTGCTCGACGAGGCGGTGTCGGCCCTCGATGTCACGGTGCAGGCGCGCATCCTCGAGCTGCTCGAGTCGCTGCAGCAGGAGCTCGGTCTCACGTACCTGTTCATCTCGCACGATCTCGCGGTCGTCCGTCGCATCAGCCACACGGTCTCGGTCATGCGGCGCGGCCGCGTGGTCGAGCAGGGCGCGACCGAGGAACTCTTCGCCAACCCCACCCATGAATACACGCGCGAGCTGCTCGCAGCCGTGCCCGGACGAACGGAGGTCGCGGCATGACCACCGCCCCCACTCTCGCCTTCTTCACGAGACTCCTCGACGACGCGCCCCCCGCCGAGCGCTACCGCCTCGCGACCGACCAGATCCGGCACGCGGAGCGCTTCGGCGTCCAGCGCGCGTGGGTCGCGCAGCACCACTTCCGCGCCGCCGAGGGCGGCCTGCCTTCGCCCTTCGTCTTCCTCGCGCACGCGGCGGCGGCGACGAGCGAGATCCGCCTCGGCACGGGCGTCGTGACGCTGCCGCTCGAAGATCCCGTCCGCGTCGCGGAGGATGCGGTCGTCGCCGACCTCCTGTCGGGCGGGCGCATCGACCTCGGCCTCGGCAGCGGCGGCACACCGTCGTCGTTCATTCCGTTCGGCCTGCACGTCTCCGACAAGGCGGCCGTGTACGACGAGAAGCTCCGCACGCTCCTCCTCGCGCTCGAGGGGCAGGACGTCGGCGGGGGCAACACGCTGTATCCGGATGCCGGGACACTCGGCGCCCGCGTGTGGCAGGCGACCTTCTCGGCGGCGGGCGGCACGCGCGCGGGTGTCCACGGGCACGGCTTGCTCCTCTCGCGCACGCAGCCGCGTCCCGCCGACGACCTGCACGCGTCGCTCGCCGCGATCCAGCAGCCGATCATCGACGCGTACCTCGAAGCGCTTCCCGCCGGCGTCCCGCCTCGCGTCACCGCCTCGCGCACCGTGTTCGTCGCCGACGACCGCGCCGACGCCCTGCGCTTCGCCGAGGTCGGCCTTCGCCGGGCGGCCGAGGGCTTCCGCCGGGCGGGCCAGACGATCCCCGGCGACTCGCTCGACGAGCTCGTCGTCGCCCTCGACACGCACCTCGGAACCCCGGACGAGGTGGTCGCGTCGCTCGCCGCCGACGAGACACTCGCACGCGCGGACGAGATCGCGTTCCAGGTGCACTCGGTCGATGCGCCGCACGACTTCGTCCTGCGCTCGATCGAGCTGTTCGCGACCGAGGTCGCCCCGAAGCTCGGCTGGGCGACGAGCGACAGCAGCCTGGCATCCGCCCTCGAAGGATCCCTCGGAAAGGAGACCGCATGACCGCCCCCATCGTCGACGTCGTCGACACCCTCACGGGCGCTGCGCCCGACGGCGTCGTCACCGCCGTCCGCAGCATCCGTCCCGTCACGCGCGAACAACTGCAGGCCAGCTACGACGCGCTCTTCGACCCCGTCGACGACTCCGACGTCTCGCTGACCGAGCGCGCACTCATCGCGGCGTTCGCGACGCGGCTGACCGGAGCGGATGCCACGGCCGACCACTACGCGCGACTCGCCGCGGACGCGGACGGTAGCGCGGCATCCGTCATCGCGTCCCTTGCGGACCGGGCCGGCACCTCCGGTCCGTTCGGCCGGTATCGCGAACCGGGACTTGCCGCCGAGGGCACCGACGGGCTGCGGTTCTCGGTTCCCGAGGACGCGCGCGCCCAGCTCGGCGACCGCCTCGCGGCGGCGCTCGAGCACACCCACCTGCTCGTCTATCGGCCCCGCGAAGCCGCGGATGCCGCGCTCCAGCGCCTGCTGGACGCTGGGTGGACCGTGTCGGGGATCGTCACCCTGTCGCAGCTGGTCGCGTTCCTCGCGTTCCAGCAGCGAGTCGTCGCGGGGCTCCGCGTGCTCGAGGAGGTCGGCGCATGAGCGAGACATTCGCGACCCAGGTGCACACGTTCACGTACGACGAGCCGCATCCGCATGCGTTCACGCGCGGCGAGGTGGGCTGGCTGCCGTGGCTCGAGCCGCTGCCCGTCGACGAGCTCACCGAGCGCCACTACGACGGACTCGTCGACCGCGCGCGGGCGTCGAGCGACTACTTCCGCCTGCTCGCGCGCGATCCCGAGATCCTGCGGGCGCGCACGCTCGTCGACAAGGACATCTTCTACAACACCGCCGAGGGTCTCCCGCGGGCGGAGCGCGAGCTGGCGGCCGCGGCGGCGTCGCGCGTGAACGGGTGCGTCTTCTGCGCGTCGGTGCACGCGCGGTTCGCGGCGCACTTCTCGAAGCGGCCGGAGCTCGTCGACATCCTCCTGGGTGAGGGGGTGGGGGCCGACCTCGGCGAGCGGTGGAACGCGATCACGGATGCCGCGGCCGCCCTCACCGCGACGCCGATTGCCTTCGGACCGAGTCACGTCGCGCGTCTGCGCGAGGCGGGCTTGGGCGATCTCGAGATCTCGGACGTGATCCACGGGGCGGCGTTCTTCAACTGGGCGAACCGGCTCATGCTGTCGCTCGGGCGTCCCGTCGCACCGCCCGACGAGGCCTGACGGACCACACGGCGCCCGGGGCGGCGCAGCCGTCGCCGGGGCGCCGTCTGCCGCGTCGCGTTTCGCTTGCGCGCCCTGGGCCGCCTATGCTCCTGGCATGGGCAGGTTCATCTATGACGCGTCGGGCAACTCGGTCGAGATCGAGGATCGCTCCCTCGCGCATCTGCGCATCGTCGTGATGAACAAGCTGCGCCGTTCCGAGGCGTTCATGTTCGACGTCGACATGGGCGACGGCAGTGGTCGCCGCAGCTTCTGGATGCACCCGTCCGTGCCCATGCAGTTCCACTTCTACGGCGGGCGGCAGCCGCGCATCAACCGCATGTGGGTCGAAGAGCTCATGCAGGCCGCGAGCGGGCCCAACGGGCTCACGATCGTGCCCGAGCCCGCCGACGAGCCGGTCGTCGAAGAGGGCTGACCCGGTTCGACCCCGCGCGGCGCCGTCAGGCGAGGCTGCGCGACTGCTCGGCCGTCACCGCCGGTGCGGGGGAGGATCCGGAGTCGCCGTCCGCCCCAGGCTCGTCGACGGCGGGCGCGCCGGGCGCATCGAAGTGCTCGGCCACGAGCATGATGCCGCCGGACGAGTTCGCCGAGTTCGCGAGCTCTTCGATCCACTCGCGGCTGAGCTGTGCGGGCTCGGGGTCGTCGAACACGAACCGCAGTGGGATCGAGGGGTGCAGCCAGATCGTGCTGCGTCCTCGCGGCTCGCCTTCGGGGTGGCGCCACGACACGGTGAAACTCTCGTTCCGGCGGAGCTTCGTGGCGATGACCACCTTCAAATGCGCCAGGGCGCGGTCTTCGATGTGGATCGGGGTGCCGGCTCCGCCGTAATAGATCGTGCCCATGCGTTCACCCTAGGCGGCGAAAGCCTGAACGGGCGAAAGATTTCACCTGGTGAGCATCCGTGGGAGGCGGTGTCCACAGTGTGGACAGGGTCGCGCACGCGTGGAGGCGGTCAGGATGCCGTCGCCGCGCGCACCTGGCCTGTGGTGGTATCGCCCGCCAGGGGATCGCGCAGGAGGTCTCCGAATGCGGCCTCGGCGGCCCCGATGAGCAGGCGGTCTTCTGCGAGCACGGCCGTGCGGATCTCGAGGTCTTCAGCGGATGCCGGCATGCACTGCGCGCGCACCGACTCGTCCAGCGCCGCCGGGTCGCTCTCGGCAATCGTCGCGAGGAAGCCGCCGAGGACGACGACGGCCGGATTGAGCACGTTGACGGCGTTGGCGAGAGCGGTCGCGAGGATGCGTCGCTGGCGCGAGACCTCGGCGGTGACATCCGGTGCCTCCGACGCGAAGATCGCGGCGGCGAGCGTCGGCTCGTCGGCGGCGGACAGGCCCACGGCGGCCAGCAGACGCGCTCGGCTCACCTCGTCTTCGAGCACGCCGTCGGCCGCACGGCGGTCGGCGGGGGAGAGGATGCCGGGCCGGTTCTGCCCGAACTCACCCGCATAGCCGGCCGTGCCCCCCACGGGGATGCCGTGCACGATGAGTCCGCCGCCGATGCCGCTCGCACCGCCGTTGAGGTAGACGAGATCGTCGATGCCGCGGCCGGCGCCGAACAGGTGTTCGGCGATCGCGCCGAGCGAAGCGTCGTTGCCCACCGCGGTCGGCAGCCCCGTCGCCTCTTCGACGAGCGTGCGGACGGGAGCGTCGCGCCAGTCGAGGTGTGGCGCGATGCGCACGAGTCCGTCGGCGGCGCGCACGAGGCCGGGCACGGCGACGCCCGCAGCGACGACGCGCGCGTCGCGCAGGACCGTGCCGCGCCATTCGTCCGTGACCTCGGCGATGAGGCGAGCCGCCTCTTCGGGCGACATGAGGTGGTCGACGTCGATGCGTCGCCGTGCCGGGATGCCGCCGTCGAGGCCGACGGCCGCCATCGTGAGGGCGTCCACCTCGGGGTTCGCGGCGATCGCGACGACGCGCGGGTCGGGGGCGACGACGGGGGACGGCCTGCCCACGCGGCGGGACGGGTCGGGGGCACGCTCGATCGTGAGGCCGAGCGCCGTGAGCTCGGCGACGAGGTCGGCCACGGTCGACCGGTTGAGCCCCGTGAGGGCGGTCAATCGCGACCGCGAGAGGGCGCGCTCGAGGTGGGCGAACTGCAGCACGCGCGCGAGATTCGCGCGTCGCACCCCTTCGACGGTGCCTGAGCGGTCGGCCACCTGACCACTGTAGGGGCGGTGGGCGCGATCCGACGCCTGCAACCGCCGAATATGTTGGGCTTGACTCGAAATCCGCCGACTCCTATCCTTGAGCCGTCCAGATCACTTTCGACAACACCGTCGAAACTTTCGAGAGGTTCGAAGATGAACACACGCAGCACGTTGCGGTTCGCCGCGGGCGTCGCCGCGACCGGCCTGGCGATCGGCGCCCTCGCCGGCTGTGCGGCCGGCGGCGGAGGCACCGGCGACGATGGGAACGGCGACGAGGTCACCATCACGTGGTGGCACAACGGCACCGGTGAGCCGCTGAAGTCCTTCTGGGAAGAGGTCGCGGCGGAGTTCGAGGCCGACAACCCCGGAGTCACCGTGGACGTCCAGGCGTTCCAGAACGAGGAGCTCCAGCGCACCCTCATCCCCAACGCGCTGCAGGCGGGCGGCGACGCGGCTCCCGACCTGTTCATGGTCTGGGCCGAGGGCGAGATCAAGTCCCAGGTCGAGGCGGGCTACCTGAAGGACCTGAGCGGCCTGACCGACGTCATCGACTCGATCGGCGGCGCCGGCACCGGCTGGAACGTCGACGGCAAGCAGTACGGCATCCCCTTCCGCTTCGGCATCGAGGGCATCTGGTACAACGCCGACCTCTTCGAGCAGGCGGGCATCACCGAGACGCCCACCACGTTCACCGAGTTCAGCGAGGCGATCAACAAGCTCGCCGACGCGGGCGTCGCGCCGATCGGCGTCGGCGCGGGCGACGGCTGGCCTGCCGCGCACTGGTGGTACCAGTTCGCGATCAAGACGTGCTCCGAGGATGCGCTCAAGGAGGCGGCGGACACCCTGACGTTCGACGACCCGTGCTTCGTCGAGGCGGGCGAGAACCTCAAGGCGTGGATGGACGAGTTCGAGGGTGACCTCCCGTTCCAGCAGAACCCGACCAGCACCCCGGCGCAGAGCGTGCCGAACAGCTCGGCGGGCCTGCTCGCGGCCCAGTCGACGGCGATGGAGCTCATGGGAACGTGGCACCGCGGCGAGGTCGCGAAGCTCGTCCCGGGCGCTCCGGCCGACAACCCGCCCGCACCCGAGTGGCTCGCGTGGATGCCCGTGCCCGACATCGAGGGCGCCGCAGGTGCTCCCGGCGCCGCGCTCGGCTCGGGTGACGCGTGGGGCGTCTACGTCGACGCGCCGGATGAGACGCTCGACCTCCTGGAGTACATCTCGAGCGTCGACGTGCAGACCCGCTTCGCCGAGACCGGAGAGATCCCGACGGTCGCCGGTGCCGAGGCCGGCATCACCGACCCGGTGCTGAAGCAGATCGCCGAGGGCACGGTCAACGCCGAGCTCGTGGTGACGTGGCTCGACACGCAGTACGGTCCCGTCATCGGCAAGGCGATGAACGACGCCATCGTCAACCTGATGTTCGGCAACGGCTCGCCCGAGGACGTTCCTCAGGCGATGAACGACGCGGCCGCGACCCTGTAGTAAGGCGACATCGCACCTCATGACCGCAATCAACGAGGCCGGGCCCGCGCTTGACGCGGGCCCGGCCCCCGTCGGGACCAGGAAGCGCTCGGCGCGCGCCCGCAGGCGCCAATGGGGCGAGGTCACCCTGTTCGCAGGACCGGCGGTTCTCGTCTACCTCCTGTTCGTCCTCCTCCCCGTCGTCCTGGCCGCGTACTACAGCTTCTTCAACTGGAACGGCCTCGGGCCCCTCGAACGCTTCATCGGCTTCGACAACTACGCGCGGGTCCTGACCGACCCGGTGTTCCACCGCTCGGTGGGCAACAACTTCTTCATCCTGTTCCTGTCGCTGCTCATCCAAGGGCCGCTGGCGATCCTCGTCGCGCTCCTCATGAACCGGCGCCTGCGGTTCCGCGGGCTGCTGCGCGCGCTCATCTTCGTGCCGTATGTGCTCAGCGAGGTGACCGCCGGTCTCGCGTGGCAGATCATGCTCCAGTCCGTCCCGCCGGCACGGTACGGGCCCATCGACACGTGGCTGCGGATGATCGGCATCGAGAACCCGCCGGCCTGGCTCGCCGACCCCAACGTCGTCATGTGGACGATGTTCGGCATCCTCACGTGGAAGTACCTCGGCCTCGCGATCATCCTCATGCTCGCCGGGCTCGCGGGCATCCCCGAAGACCTCTACGAAGCCGCCGCACTCGACGGCGCCGGCTGGTGGAAGACCCAATGGCACATCACCGTGCCCCTGCTCGGGCCCACCATCCGCATCTGGGCGTTCCTGTCGATCATCGGCTCCTTGCAGCTGTTCGACCTCGTGTGGATCGTCACGGGCGGCGGACCCCTCCACGCTTCCTCCACGATGGCGGTGTACATGGTCGAATACGGCCTCAACGTGACGCAGATCGGCTACGGCAGCGCCGTCGCGGTCGTGCTGTTCCTCATCTCGCTCGTCGTCGCCCTGGTGTACCAGCGCTTCGCGCTGCGTCGCGACCTGCAGGGCGCCCTCACGACGGGGGTGCGCTGACATGACCGCCGCACTCGAGCACCGCGCGGGCAAGCGCGGCATCGACTGGAGCCAGCCCGTCGTCTACGTCGTGGCGCTCGTGGTCGCCGCCATCGCGATCGGCCCCGTGCTGTACGTCACGATCGCCGGCTTCCGCACGAACCCGGACTTCTTCGCCGACCCCGCGGGACTCCCGAACCCGTGGGTGATCGACAACTACGCGCGCATCCTGAGCGACCCGCGCTTCTGGAACCAGGTGCTCGCGAGCACCGTGACCGCGCTCGGCACGACGCTCGGCGTCATGCTGCTGGGCGTCATGGCGGCGTTCGTGATCGCGCGCTACGACTTCCGGGGGCGCAACTTCCTCTACGCGCTGTTCACCACCGGGCTGCTGTTCCCGCTCACGATCTCGATCCTTCCGCTGACCGTCCTGCTGCGGCAGCTGAACCTGTTCGGATCGTGGTGGGGTCTCATCATCCCGCAGGTCGCCTTCGCGCTTCCGACGACGATCATCATCCTCGTGCCCTTCCTGCGCGCCATCCCGGGCGAGCTGGAAGACGCGGCGGTGGTCGACGGCACGTCGCGCATCGGGTTCTTCTGGCGCATCATGCTGCCGTTGTCGATGCCCGGCCTCATGACGGTCGGCGTGCTCGCGTTCGTCGGCAGCTGGAACGCGTACCTCCTGCCCTTGTTCGTGCTGCAGGCGGGCGGCGCGCGCCCCGAAGACTACACGTTGCCACTCGGCGTGCAGTTCTTCTCGACGGCCTACGGTCAGGACACGACAGGCGTGCTCGCGTACACCTCGCTCGCGATGCTTCCCGCGATCCTCTTCTTCACCCTCGCCGAGAAGCGCATCGTCGGCGGTCTTCAGGGGGCGGTGAAGGGATGACGACGGATGCCTCGACCGAGGCCGCGATCGAGGCGTGGCGTGATGCCGCGCTCCCCGTCGACCGGCGCGTCGACGCCCTCGTGGCCGAGCTGACGCTGGAAGAGAAGATCGCGCAGCTGTACGGCATCTGGATCGCCGCGTCGAACGACGGGGCGGAGGTCGCGCCGAACCAGAACGAGATGACCGAAGACGTCGATCTCGCCGACGTCGCACCGCTCGGGCTGGGGCAGCTCACGCGCACGTACGGCACCGTCCCGGTCGACCCGGCGGCCGGCGCCGTGTCGCTCTTGCGCACGCAGCAGCGCATCGTGTCGGAGTCCCGCTTGGGCATCCCCGCCCTCGCGCACGAGGAGTGCCTCGCGGGCTTCGCCGCGTGGGGTGCGACCGCCTATCCGGTGCCGCTGTCGTGGGGTGCCACGTGGTCGCCCGACCTCGTCGAGCGCATGGGCGCGCGCATCGGCGCCGACATGCGCAAGATGGGCGTCCACCAGGGCCTCGCCCCCGTGCTCGACGTCGTGCGCGACGCCCGGTGGGGCCGCGTCGAGGAGACGATCGGCGAGGATCCGTACCTCGTCGGCACGACCGCGACCGCGTACATCAAGGGCATCGAGTCGGCGGGCGTCGTCGCGACGCTCAAGCACTTCGCGGGCTACTCGGCCTCGAAGGCGGGCCGCAACCTCGCCCCGGTGTCGATGGGCCGTCGCGAGCTCGCCGACGTGATCCTGCCTCCGTTCGAGATGGCGATCCGCGAGAGCGGCGTGCGCAGCGTCATGAACTCGTACACCGACATCGACGGCGTGCCGTCCGCCGCCGACGAGTCGCTGCTCACCGGGCTGCTGCGCGACACGTGGGGCTTCGAGGGCACCGTCGTTGCGGACTACTTCGCGATCGCGTTCCTCGTGACCCAGCACGGCACCGCCGCGGACTGGACCGACGCGGCGCACCAGGCGCTCAAGGCGGGCATCGACGTCGAGCTCCCCGGTCGCAAGACCTTCGGCCCCGCTCTCGTCGAGGCCGTGCGCGACGGCGTCGTGCCGGAGGCGCTCATCGACCGCGCGCTGCGCCGTGTGCTCGCACAGAAGATCGAGCTGGGGCTGCTCGACGGCGAGTCCGGATACGTCCCGCCGGTGCTGCAAGGACGCGAAGGTGCGACGGCCGATGATGTGCGCGGCTCGGTCGACCTCGACCCGGCCGAGAACCGCGCGCTCGCGCGCGAGCTCGCCGAGCGCGCGATCGTGCTCCTGAGCAACGACGGCACGCTGCCACTGCGCTCGCCGAAGCGCATCGCACTCGTCGGACCGAACGGCGACGATCCGTACGCGGTGCTCGGCTGCTACTCGTTCCCGCTGCACGTGGGAATCCACCACCCCGAGTTCGGCGACGGGATCGAGCTTCCGACGCTGCTCGAGTCGCTGCGCGCGGAGTTCCCCGACGCCGAGATCACGTACGTGCAGGGCACGAGCGTCGACGGCGGCGAGCGCGACTTCGACGAGGCGCTCGACGCCGTGCGTGCCGCGGACGTCGCGATCGTCGCCCTCGGCGACCGGGCCGGGCTGTTCGGCCGGGGCACGAGCGGCGAGGGCTGCGACGCCGCCGATCTGAGCCTCCCCGGAGCGCAGCAGGACCTGCTCGAGGCCGTCATCGGCACGGGTACACCCACGATCGCCACG
>NZ_DASRXZ010000132.1:0-2294 GCF_035687345.1 Microbacterium sp. | reverse complement strand
ACCGCAGCACCTGCGTCTCGGTGATCGAATCGCCGGCCTTGGACCGCGGTGTGAAGGCGAACCGCTGCCCATTCGCGGGGACGACGCGCTTCGCGTCGCCGTCGTACTCCGCGTCGACCTGGTTCGGCTTGTCGAAGTGCTCCGCGACCCACAGCAGCGGCGCGCGCAGGCTTCCCGGACGGTCGTCCTTGTCCCACACGTCGAGGTCGAACACGAAGAACGATCCATCGCCGAGCTGCGGCCAGAAGTACGTCTGGCTGCTGTACGGGTCGTTCGCGACGGCATCCGGATCGGCCAGCGGTGGTGTCGTCGTCGGGCGGACGTCGATGCGCTTGAAAGGCCAGTCCGGGGCCGTGTACGGGCGGCTCGGCTCGCTCACGACGAGGAACTTGATCTGGTACAGGCTCGCGACGGCGGGGTTCTGCGTGACGCGGCGCTCGGTGATCTTCACGAGGGCGGCCGGATGCCCCAGCGGATAGAGGTACCCGGGGTAGACGACGCGCACCCACTGGTCGCGTCCGAGCGGGGCGATGTGGTCCCACGCGAGCACCGACGGCATGCCCGGATTCAGGTTGGAGTACTCCTTCGTGTACCAGGCGCCGTGCAGGTCGAGGTACGCGCCGAGCGACGACAGCCACAGCTTGTCGACGCGCACGGGACGCACCGAGCGCTCGTCCCTGATGCCCGGCCAGCGCTCGGAGGTCTGGCGCACGATTCGGTGTCGGTCGGCGCGGTTGAGCGAACCGCGGAACGGCTGGTCTGCGGTGCCCTGCGGCGTCGAGAGGGGGTGGGTGAGGTCGCTGTCCTCGTTCTTGCGCCACACGCTCGACGTCAATCCGTCGCGGTCGCGCGTCCAGATCGCGCGGACGATGCGGCGGTCGTTGTCGTTGCGCTCGGTCGTGGCGCCCGAAGAGGTCGCCTGACCGAGGCGGCTATGCCACAGCTCGACGTTCCGGGCGGTGTCATCGGATGCCACGGGCGCTTCCGCGTGCACCCACCGGCCCTCGCTCGACGGGGAGATGACGAGGCGGTAGGGCGCCTCGATCGCGGTCTGCTCGTCGGTCGGCGGGCTCGAGTAGGTGCCGCGATCGGGGAGCACGACGATCGGCGGCCGGTCGAGGATGTCGCGCAGCGGCCCCGGGATCTCGGCTCGCGCGCCGAGCGAGGCGCCGGCCGCGAGCGACAGCCGCGCGGAGTCGACATGCACGTCGCGAAGGTTCTGCGCGAAGCGGAGCGCTCCACCCGGCGTCGACGCGTCGGGAGGCGGCTGCGTGCGTCGGTCGGCCGCGGTCGGTCGTTCGAGCCGGATCCGCGTGGCCGTGTACCGCGCGATGAGGTTCGGTGCGATCCACACGAACGTGAGCGCGTCGGTCGAGTCGTCGATCGTGCCGCTCTTGCCAGGCGGCTCCGCGTTCGGATGCAGCACCGGCGTCAGCTCGGTCATCGCGCGCAGGATGCCGGCGCGGGTGAACTCGATCCTGTCGTTCCCGCCGATCGCGAAGACGAGCCGACTCGCGCGCGCCGGTCGGTAGCCGACGGGCATCGAGGGCGGGGCGTTGTCCGACACGGTCGCCGCCGGCTGGCTCGGCGGCGTGGTCGTCGTCTGGGTCGGATCGATCGGGTCGGGGTAGATCGGCTTTCCCTGCGAGCCGGTGTCTGTGACGTACTGCGCCTGCTCGTGGGCGTGCTGGTACGGGAACATCACCACCATCAGGTGCGCGCCCGACGCGCTGTTCCGCCGCACGGACGGCGGCGCGCCGCTGTCGTCGGTCTCCAGCCGAGCCCCGAAGAAGTCGACCTGCAGCGCGACGAGGTCGCGCCCGCGTACGACGTCGACGGAGATGTCGGGTCGGCGCGGTGCGTCGCGCCATGGCGGCAGCGTCAGCCGCTCCTCATCCGGCAGGAAGCGCCAGCCCGCGTGGAAGCGCACTGACGGGTCGGTGCGGACGATCCGTGTCGCCCGGTCGCGCGCGATGTCCCCGATGCGATCCTTCTCGGCCATCTCGATTCCCCGATTCGTCGACAGCATCGTCGTTCTCGTCGGGTACTCATCGGGTGGGGATGAGCGGGAACGGCGCTCACGATACTCCGCCGCGCGCGTGCGCGACAGGTCCCGTGAGCGCCGTCCCCGCTGCCGGATCAGCCGGCGTGCGGGGGTCCGCCGTGGCCGGGTCCGCCGTCACCGGGTCCGCCGGGTGCGCCGGGCCCTCCGGCACCGGGTCCGCCGGGCCCTCCGGCGCCGGGTCCGCCGGGTCCGCCGGGGCCGCCGGGGCCGCGGTCCTTCACGGCGATCG
>NZ_DASRXZ010000131.1:0-32174 GCF_035687345.1 Microbacterium sp. | reverse complement strand
CGAGATCACCGAGAACGACGGGTTCTCGGTGGTCGCGGCGATGAGCACGACCCACCCGTTCTCGACGCCGGGAAGCAGCGCGTCCTGCTGCGCTTTGGTGAAGCGGTGGATCTCGTCGAGGAACAGGATGGTCGATTGCCCGTACAGGTCGCGCTGGTTGAGCGCATCCTGCATGACCTCGCGCACGTCCTTCACGCCCGCCGTGATCGCGGAGAGCTCGACGAACCGACGGCCGGACGAGCGCGCGATCGCCTGCGCGAGCGTCGTCTTGCCGGTGCCCGGCGGCCCCCACAGGATCACCGACGTCCCCGGCTTGGCCGCGGCATCCGGATTCGCCAGCGTCACCAGCGGCGACCCGGGCCGCAGCAGGTGCGACTGACCGGCCACCTCGTCGAGCGAGACCGGCCGCATGCGCACGGCGAGCGGGGTCTGGCCCTGGAAGAGAGCGGCGGGCGAAGTCACCCGACCAGGCTATCCGCGGCCGCCGACGCGGGCTCGACACCACTCGCACGACGCTCCGCAGGACGGTTTGGCCCGACCCCGGCGTCTTTGTAGGATCGACGCGGCCCGGAGCACCGGGGTGAGGGAGGTCCTGTGGCAACGGGCAAGGAACGCGAAGCTCGCGCCGCGCGCGAACGTGCACGGCTGTATCAGGCTCGTCAGGAGTTCCACGCAGGCCGCGCCCGCCGCCGCACACGCGACAACCTCATCGCGGGGATCGCCGGCGGCATCCTGATCCTCGCCGTGATCGGCGGTCAGATCGCGTACTTCACGGTCGGTCCGGGTGCGCCCGAGCCCGCGCCCAGTCCCACGCCTACGCAGACGCCGACTCCGGCGCCGTCGACCCCGACGCCGACTCCCACGGAGACGGGCACGCCGACGCCCGAGCCGACCGCAACGTCCTGAGTCGGCCACCCCGCCGTACTAGGCTGGGGCCGTCCATACTCCCCCAGGCGGCGCACAGCCGCGATGAGGTGCATCCCGTGACTTCCGCAGCCGAGTCCACTCCCGATACGCCCGACAACCTCGACGCCGAGGCGGTCTCCGAGCAGCCCACCACCCCCGACGAGCAGGCCCCCGAGGCGCGCGACGCCGCGGCCGCCCCCGAAGAGGCATCCGGAGCCCCGGCGCCGGAAGAGGCGGCGAGCGAGCCGGAGCCCGCGGCCGAGGACGCGGCCGATGCCGGCGAGACGGATGCCGCGACTGCTGCTGAAGAGACGGATGCCGCGACCGCGGCCGAGGATGCCCCCGCCTCCACGTCTCCCGCCGCCGAGTCGGCCGGCAGCGACGAGCCGTGGGGCCGCGTCGACGAGGACGGCACCGTGTTCGTGCGCGAGGGCGCCGAATGGCGCGAGGTGGGTCAGTTCCCCGACGGCACGCGCGAAGAGGCGCTCGCGTACTTCGAGCGCAAGTACAACGACCTCGCGAGCGAGGTCACGCTGCTCGAGGTGCGTCACCGTCGCGGCGGCGCCTCGGCGTCCGACCTGCGCGCGACCGCCCGCACCCTCCACGACAAGATCACGGATGCCGCGGCCGTCGGCGACCTCGCGTCGCTCCGCGCGCGCCTCGACGCCCTGACCGAGGAGCTCTCGGCGGCGTCGGCATCCGAGGCCGCCGCGGCCCGTCAGGCCGTCGAAGAGGCCGTGAAGGCCCGTACGGAGCTCGTCGAACGCGCCGAGGCACTCGCCGCGCGCGATCCGAAGACGATCCAGTGGAAGCAGACCTCCGCCGAGATCGCCGAGCTCTTCGAGCAGTGGCAGTCGCAGCAGCAGCACGGTCCGCGCCTGCCCAAGTCGACGAGCCAGCAGCTCTGGAAGCGATTCCGCGACGCGCGCGCCACCCTCGACAAGGCGCGCCGCGAGTTCTACGCGCAGCTCGACGAGGCCCACAAGGCGGTGCGGGAGCGCAAGTCGAAGCTCGTCGAGAAGGCCGAGGCGCTCGCCCCGAAGGGCGAGGACGGCATCGCCGCGTACCGCGAGCTCCTCGAGCAGTGGAAGACGGCGGGCCGCGCCGGCAAGAAGGCCGACGACGCTCTGTGGGCCCGGTTCAAGGCCGCCGGCGACGTGCTCTACGCGGCGCGCGGTGAGCGCGAGGCGGCCGAAGCCGAGGCGTCGCGCGAGAAGATCGAGGCCCGTCGCGCGCTGCTCGAAGAGGCGAAGGCGATCCAGGACGAGCGCGACCTCGCGAAGGCCCGGTCGATGCTCACGAGCATCCAGCGCCGTTGGGACGACCTCGGCCGCATCTTCCCGCGCGACGTCGAGCGGGGGCTCGACGACGACCTGCGCAAGATCGAGCAGGCGCTCCGGGCGCGTGAGGACGCCGACTGGAAGACCAACAACCCCGAGACGAAGGCGCGCGCGAACGACATGACGCGCCAGCTGACCGACGCGATCGAGAAGCTCGAGCAGGAGCTCGCGGCGGCCGAGAAGGCCGGCGACAAGGCAGCGGCCGAGAAGGCCAAGGAGGCCCTCGAGGCGCGGCGCACGTGGCTCAAGGCGCTCGGGGGCTGATCACCTCTCCCCCAGGCGTGCGTTCGGCGGCGGTTCTCCACAGCCGGACGGCAAGAGCTGATGCGGCATCCGCCGTTCCGGCAGACTCGCGCCGTGCCATCGCCGTTCTTGTACTTCGCCGACGACCGCCTGTCCACCGCCGAGCTGTCGGCGGCGTGCCTCGACGGTCACCTCGTGGGCCTCGGCGACGCGTACATCCCCGCTGACGCGGTGGAGACCGCGGCGCTGCGGGCGGGCTCGCTGCGCGAGATGCTCCGCGACACACTCGCCGCGACGCACGTGAGTGCCGCGTGGATCCACGGCGCGCGGCACGATCCTCCGGGGCGCCACACCGTGCAGCGGGCCGTACAGCGGCGTCTCCACCACGTCCACGGGCTGCGCCTCGTCTACCGCGACCTCGCCGTCGACCCCGCCGACCTGCTGTCGATCGGAGGTGTCCTCGTGACGACGCTCGTGCGAACGCTCGCAGACGTCGCACGCGTCGACGACCCCGAGCACCTCGATGCCGCGCGAGCGCTCGCGGCGGCGCATCCGGGTCTCGCCGACGACGCGATCCGCTGGATCGAGAGTCACGGGCGGCTCCCCAACAAGCGCAGCGCGCTCGTGCTGCTTCACGCGCTCTCGCGCGGCCAGAACGACGCCGGTCAGGAGGACGTGACGCGGTAGACGTCGTACACGGCGTCGATGCGACGGACCGCGTTGAGCACGCGGTCGAGGTGCACGATGTCGCCCATCTCGAACACGAAGCGGCTGAGCGCGAGACGGTCGTTCGTCGTCGAGACGGTCGCCGACAGGATGTTCACGTGATGCTCGCTCAGCACACGCGTGACGTCACTGAGGAGCCCCGAGCGGTCGAGCGCCTCGACCTGGATCTGCACGAGGAACACGCTCTTGGTCGTCGGCGCCCAGCTCACCTCGATGAGCCGATCCGGATCGGACTTGAGCGATTGAACGTTCGTGCAGTCCGAGCGGTGCACCGAGACCCCGCTGCCGCGCGTCACGAAGCCCACGATCTCGTCGCCCGGCACGGGCGTGCAGCACTTCGCGAGCTTCACGAGGATGTCGGGCGCGCCGCGCACGAGCACGCCGGAGTCGCCGCCGCGCGGGGCGCGCGTGCGCCCGATCGGCGGCAGATCGATCGGGCCCGTCGTCGTGTCGTTCGCGCTCACGAGCGCCGTGACCTTCTCGATCACCGACTGCGTCGACACGTGACCCTCGCCGACCGCGGCGTACAGCGCCGAGACGTCGTCGTAGCGCAGCTGCTGGGCGACCTCGGCGAACGAGTCCTGGCTCATGAGACGCTGCAGCGGGAGGTTCTGGCGGCGCATCGCGCGAGCGATCGCCTCCTTGCCCTGCTCGATCGCCTCTTCGCGGCGCTCCTTCGTGAACCACCCGCGGATCTTGTTGCGCGCGCGGGTGCTCTTGACGAACCCGAGCCAGTCCTGGCTCGGCCCGGCATCCGGGTTCTTCGACGTGAACACCTCGACGACGTCGCCGCTCTTGAGCTCGGACTCGAGCGGCACGAGGCGGCCGTTCACTTTCGCACCCATCGTGCGGTGGCCGATCTCGGTGTGCACGGCGTACGCGAAGTCGACTGGCGTCGCACCCGCGGGAAGGCCGATCACGCGGCCCTTCGGCGTGAAGACGTAGACCTCTTTCGCCCCGATCTCGAAGCGCAGCGAGTCGAGGAACTCCCCCGGGTCGGCCGTCTCGGCCTGCCAATCCGAGATGTGCGCCAGCCATGCCATGTCGGTGTCGAGCGCCTTCGGGTCGGCCTTGCCGCCGTTCATGCGCTCCTTGTACTTCCAGTGCGCGGCGACGCCGTACTCGGCCTGCTGGTGCATCTCGTTGGTGCGGATCTGGATCTCGACCGTTCGGCCGCCGGGTCCGATCACCGTCGTGTGCAGCGACTGGTACAAGTTGAACTTCGGAGTGGCGATGTAGTCCTTGAACCTGCCCGGAAGCGGCGTCCAGCGTGCGTGGATCGCGCCGAGCACCGCGTAGCAGTCGCGCACGCTGCCTACGAGCACGCGGATGCCGATGAGGTCGTAGATGTCGTCGAACTCGCGCCCGCGCACGACCATCTTCTGGTACACGGAGTACAGCTGCTTCGGTCGTCCCATGACGCGGCCTCGGATGCGCAGCTCGCGAAGGTCGGCGTCGACGGCCTCGATCACGCTCTGCACGTACTGCTCTCGCTGCGGCGTGCGCTGCTTCACGAGACTGTCGATCTCGGCGTACAGCTTCGGATGCAGCACCGCGAACGACAGGTCCTCGAGCTCGGACTTGATCGTCTGGATGCCGAGGCGGTGCGCGAGGGGTGCGTAGATCTCGAGGGTCTCGGTCGCCTTCTTCTGCGCCTTCTCGGGCGGCACGAAGCCCCACGTGCGTGCGTTGTGCAGGCGGTCGGCGAGCTTGATCACGAGCACGCGGATGTCTTTCGACATCGCGACGATCATCTTGCGGACGGTCTCGGCCTGTGCGCTCTCGCCGTACTTGACCTTGTCGAGCTTGGTGACGCCGTCGACGAGCATCGCGACCTCGTCGCCGAACTCCGCGGCGATCGCGTCGAGCGGATACCCCGTGTCTTCGACGGTGTCGTGCAGCAGGGCGGCCGCGATCGCCTTGGGCCCGAGTCCGAGGTCGGCCAGGATCTGCGCGACGGCGAGCGGATGCGTGATGTACGGCTCACCGCTCTGCCGGGTCTGCCCCGCGTGCGCCTTGTCGGCGACCGTGTACGCGCGCTCGATGATCGACAGGTCACCCTTGGGGTGGTGCGTGCGCACCGTGCGGATGAGCTGCTCGACGTCGTCGCGGCGAGCGGAGCGCGAGAAGATGCGCGGCACGAGGCGCCGCAGCGACGACGTCTGGGCGGCGGAGGGGACGGTCTCGGTCATGAATCCTCCCCTCCGCTGGACTTCACAATCCTACGCCGCAGCGGGAGGGCACTCGCCCACGTGTGGTCAGACCGAAACGCGCGCCTGCGAACGGGCGGCGAGGGTGCGCTCGTCGCGCGCCTTGATCGCCGGCTCGTTCTCGCGGAACAGCGAGTACAGGGGTGCCGCGACGAAGATCGTCGAGTACGCCGCCACGATCGTGCCCACGAAGATCGACAGCGAGATGTCGGTGAGCGTCTGCGCACCGAGCCACAGGGCGCCGATGAACAGGATCGCGCCGGTCGGGAGGATCGCCACGACGGTCGTGTTGATCGAACGCACGAGCGTCTGGTTGACGGCGAGGTTGACCGACTCGCCGAACGTGCGGCCGGACACTTCCCCGTCCTCGCTCGTGTTCTCACGTATCTTGTCGAAGACGACCGTCGTGTCGTACAGCGCGTACGACAGGATCGTGAGGAATCCGATCACGGCGGCGGGCGAGATCTCGAAGCCGAACAGCGCGTAGACGCCGATCGTGATGATCAGCACGTCCACGAGGCCGATGATCGCGGCGACGGACATCTTCCACGTGCGGAAGTACAGCGCAAGGATCAGGAAGGTCAGCGCGAGGAAGATCGCGAGGCCCCACAGCGACTGGCGCGTGACGTCGGCACCCCACGTCGGGCCGATGAACGACGACGTCACCTCGCTCTCGGGCACGCCGTACGCGTCGGCGAGGGCCGCCGTGACTTCGCGCGTCTCTTCGCTGGTCATCTGGTCGGTCTGCACGCGCACGGCGCTGTCGCCGACCGTGGTGACCTTATTCGTGGCATCCGGCACGACCGACTGCACGGCGTCGGTGGCGATCAGCTGGTCCGGGTTGGACAGACCCGAGACGGTGAACTGCGAGCCGCCCGTGAACTCGATCGAGAACTGGATCGGACGCACGAGGGGAACCAACGCCGAGCCGATCACCAGGATCGCGGCGATGATGAACCACAGACGCCGGCGGCCGACGAACGGGAAGGAGGTCTTGCCGGTGTAGAGGTCGTTGCCGAACTGGCTCATGGAGCGCATCAGTCGTCTCCTCCCTTCGTCGTGCCGGGAGTTCGCTTCGCGTCCTGCGCAGCGGCCGCCGCGAGCTCGGCCTGCTTGCGCTCGGCGATCGTCTGGCGTCGTGCCGCCTCACCGCGCGATCGCGCGGCGCGCCGATCGGCGCTCGTCTTGGCCGCGACCACGGGCGAGCGGAATTGCGCGCGGCCGCGGTACACCGCACCGAGCGCCTCGGGATCCATGCCCGAGAGCGGATGCCCCTCGCCGAAGAACCGCGTGCGGGCGAGCAGCTGCATGACCGGGTGCGTGAAGAGGATGAAGATCAGCACGTCGATCACGGTCGTCAGTCCGAGCGTGAACGCGAAGCCCTTCACCGTGGCGTCCGCCAGGATGTACAGCACGACGGCGGCGAGCACGTTGATCGACTTCGAGATGTAGATCGTGCGCTTCGCGCGCGACCAGCCGTCTTCGACGGCGCCCGTGATCGACTTGCCGTCGCGCAGCTCGTCCCGGATGCGCTCGAAGTAGACGATGAACGAGTCCGCTGTGAAGCCGATCGACACGATCAGACCCGCGACACCCGCGAGCGACAGGCGGAAGCCGATGCGCCACGCGAGGATGCAGATCGCGATGTACGTGATGACGCCCATCACGGCGAGCGACGCGATGATGACGAAGCCGAGCGCGCGATAGACGACGAGCGAGTAGACGGCGACGAGGGCAAGGCCGATGAGGCCTGCCACGAGGCCGATCTGGAGCTGCTGCGACCCGAGCGTGGCCGAGATCGTGTCGGAGCTGACGACCTCGAAGCTCAGGGGCAGCGCACCGTAGCGGAGCTGGTCGGCGAGGGTCTTGGCCGACTCCTGCGTGAAGTTGCCGGTGATGCTCGGATCGCCGCCCAGGATCACCTGGTTCATGGCGGGCGCCGTGAGCACGAGACCGTCGAGCACGAACGCGAACTGGTTCAGCGGCGGGGTGGCGCCGTACAGGCGCTGGCTGATGTCGCCGAAGATCCGCGTGCCCTCGTCGTCGAACCGCAGGTTGACGGCCCAACGGCCGTCGTTCTGCTGGATGCCGAAGGTCGCGTCGTCGATCGACGAGCCGTCGAGTTCGACGGGCCCGAGGATGTACTTGGCCGACCCGTCGGCTTCGCACGTGATGAGGGGCTGATCGGCCGGCGCGTTCGCCGGGTCGTTGTTCGGGTCGGCGCAGTCGTACGCGAGGAACTCCGCCTGGAGGTACGGCGTGATCCACGCGGTGTCGCTGCCGTCTGTCGGCTCGGGTGACGGCGTGCTCGGAAGCGTCGGGTCTGGCGAGGGGTACGGCGTCGACTCACCGTCGTCGCCCACGAACGTGTTGGTCGGAGCGGACGCGGTGAGCACCGCACGCAGCTGGAGCTGGGCGGATGCCTCGATGCGGTTGCGCGTCTCCTCGTCGGCCTCGCCGGGGATCTGCACGACGATCTGGTTGCCTGCCTGCGTGGCGATGTCGGCCTCGCCGACGCCCGACGCGTCGACGCGCTGGCGGATGATCGTGGCCGCCTGGTCCATCTGCTCGGTCGTCGGCGCGGCACCGTCGACCGACTGGGCCTGGAGCACGATCTGCGTTCCGCCCTGCAGGTCGAGCGCCAGCTCGGGCGTCCACGAGCTCGCCTTGAAGACGTACACGCCGAGCGCGTTGATGCCGAACAGGACGGCGATGACGATGAGCAGACCGGTCAGTGCGCGCCAGGCGTGCCGGACGGGGGTCGGTGTGGCCACGGGGGTGAGCTTTCTCGGGTGCCCGCGGAGGGGCTGCGGATCAGGCCTGCGGCTTCGTGCCGGTGTCGGAGTCGGACTCGTCGGCCGAGCCGTCCGAGGCGGCGCGCTTCTGGTCGTCGCTGATCGAGCTGATCTCGCCGTCGGCGACGCCCTCGGCGTACTCGGCGTGGCTCTCCTCGGCCGAGAGGTACTCGTCTTCGGTGACGACGCCCTCGGTCGGGCTCACGACGCGCAGGATCGCCTGGCTGTGCACCTTGATCTGCACGCCGGGGGCGAGCTCGACGATCGCGGGCTGGTCGAGGTTGTCGGCGTCGTACGAGACGATCGTTCCGTAGAGCCCGCCCTGCAGGAGCACCTCGGCGCCCGGCACGGTCTGGCGCGCCTTCGCCTCCTGCTCGGCCTTCTGCTTCTGCATCCGGCGGCGAGAGCTCCAGAACATGAAGATCAGGAGTACGACCAGAAGGATGATGAGGCCGTAGTCGGCGAAGAATCTCGCGAAGTCCATGGAGGTGTGGGCACCTTTCGAATCGGGCACACAACGGGGCAGCGGTGCCGTGCAAGGGGGTCTGGCGAAAGCCTTCAGCGATTATAGGTCATCGAGTCTCAGCGCCTGTGCGTGATCCGGATGCCTCATGCCCAGGTGCTCATACGCCGCCGGTGTCGCGATGCGCCCGCGCGGCGTGCGCCCCATGAACCCTATCCGCACGAGATACGGCTCGACGACAGACTCGATCGTCTCGGCTTCCTCGCCGACCGTGACCGCGAGCGTCGACAGGCCCACCGGCCCGCCGCGGAACCGGTGCACGATCGCGTCGAGCACCGCGCGGTCGAGACGATCGAGCCCGATCGAGTCGACGTCGTAGAGCTCGAGGGCGGCGCTGACCGCGGCGTCCGCCGCGCCCTTCTCTCGTCCGTGCACGATGAGGTAGTCCCGTACGCGGCGCAGCAGGCGGTTCGCGATGCGCGGCGTGCCGCGCGAGCGGCGTGCGATCTCGGCGAACGACTCGGGGGGCAGGTCGACGCCGAGCATCGCCGCCGAGCGCGAGATGACGCGCTCGAGGTCTTCGGGGTCGTAGTACTCGAGGTGGGCGGTGAAGCCGAAGCGGTCGCGCAGCGGGTTGGGCAGCAGGCCCGACCGCGTCGTCGCGCCGACGAGCGTGAACGGGGCGAGGTCGAGCGGGATGCTCGTCGCGCCCGCGCCCTTACCGACCATGATGTCGATGCGGAAGTCCTCCATCGCGAGGTACAGCATCTCTTCGGCGGTGCGCGCCATGCGGTGCACCTCGTCGATGAAGAGCACCTCCCCCGGCGTGAGGCTCGAGAGGAGGGCCGCAAGATCGCCCGCGTGCTGGATGGCCGGGCCGCTCGAGAGTCGCAGGGGCCGCCCGCTCTCGTGGGCGACGATCATCGCGAGCGTCGTCTTGCCGAGACCCGGAGGCCCCGCGAGGAGGATGTGGTCGGGCGGACGCTGCTGGATGCGGGCAGCGTCGAGCAGCAGCTGCAGCTGGCCGCGCACCTTGGGCTGCCCGACGAACTCCGCGAGCGAGGTCGGACGCAGCGCTCCCTCGATCGCGAGCTCGGTCTCGTCGACGGGCTCGGTCGCGTCGCGCAGTTCATCCACCGGCGGGCTCCTTCCGCGCCGGGCCCAGGACCGACAGGGTCATCCGCAGCAGCGCCTGCACCGACGCGCGATCCGCGTCGGGCGCCTCGGAGGCGACGGATGCCACGGCCTCGGCCGCGACCCGCTCCGACCAGCCGAGCCCGACGAGCGCTTGGGCGACCTGGGCGAAGACCGCGTCGGCGGGACCCGCCTGGGCGGGGGCTCCGACGGGCCGGGACGGGGTGATCTTGCCCGCGAGCTGCACCACGATGAGCTTCGCCGTCTTCGGGCCGATGCCCGAGACGCGGCGGAACGGAGCCTCGTCATCGGCCGCGACCGCCTCGGCGATCTGGTCGACCGACAGGGCCGACAGCACGCCGAGCGCCGACTTGGGACCGACGCCCGTGACCCCGAGCAGCTGCGTGAAGACCACGAGCTCCTCGCGCGTCTCGAACCCGAACAGCGACAGCGCGTCCTCTCGCACGACGAGGTTCGTGTGCAGCCGCAGCTCCTCGCCGATGCGCGCGGCGCGCGAGACCTGCGGCGGCACGGCCACCGCGTAGCCGACACCGCCGACTTCGACGACGACGTGGTCTGCGTCGGCATGGGCCACGCGACCGTGCAGCGAGGAGATCATGACTTCACCCTAGGAGGCGGTTCGGACGTATGTTCGAGCGACACGCGTGCGGCGCGTCATCGGCGCACACGCTCGGCCTGCCGCCACGCACGCTGTGCGGGAGTGAGCGTCCGGTGCGCTGGGGCCCCCGCGGTCGGTGCGGAACCTCGCCACGCGTGGCACAGCGCGAGAGCGAGCGCGTCCGCGGCATCCGCCGGCTTCGGCAGCTCGTCGAGGCGCAGCACGCGCGCGACCATCGTCTGCACCTGACGCTTGTCGGCCGATCCGTAGCCCGTGATCGCCGCCTTCACCTCGCTCGGCGTGTGCGTCGCCGCTGCCAGCCCCGCCTCGGCTGCCGCGAGCAGCGCGACGCCGCTCGCCTGGGCCGTTCCCATGACCGAGTGCCGGTTGCTCTGCGCGAAGACGCGCTCGACCGCCACGACGTGCGGCGAATGGTCGCGGATGACCGCGCGGATGCCCGCTGCGATCACGGCGAGCCGCGCCTCGATCGGGGCATCCGCATCGGATCGCACGACTCCGACGTGCACGAGCGTCGCCGACCGGTCGGGCATGACGTCGACGACGCCGAGCCCGCACCGGGTGAGGCCGGGGTCGACCCCGAGGACGCGAAGGGATGGCACTCCCCTACGCTATGCGCGCCCTTCGGCCACGGCGGCCAGGCGCGCCCGGCGCCGGTCAGTCGTCCTCTTCGAGCTCCGCCTGGACCTCGGGCGTCAGATCGAAGTTGCTGTAGACGTTCTGCACGTCGTCGCTGTCTTCGAGCGCGTCGATGAGGCGGAACACCTTGCGCGCCGTCTCGGCGTCGATCTCGACCTTGAGGTTCGGCACGAACTCGACGTCGGCGGACTCGTAGTCGATGCCGGCCTCCTGCAGCGCCGTGCGGACGGTGACGAGGTCGGATGCCTCGGTGATCACCTCGAAGCCCTGCGCGTGCGGCTCGACTTCTTCGGCGCCCGCCTCGAGGACGGCCTCCATGACGTCGTCTTCGGTCGTACCCTCGCCGGAGACGACGATGACGCCCTTGCGCGAGAAGTTGTACGCGACGCTGCCGGGGTCGGCGAGCGAGCCGCCGTTGCGCGTGAGGGCCGTGCGCACCTCGGCGGCGGCACGGTTCTTGTTGTCGGTGAGGCACTCGATCATGAGGGCGACACCGCTCGGCCCGTAGCCCTCGTACATGATGCTCTGGTACTCGACCGCGTCGCCCGAGATGCCCGCGCCACGCTTGATCGCGCGATCGATGTTGTCGTTGGGAACCGACGTCTTCTTCGCCTTCTGCACGGCGTCGTACAGGGTCGGGTTGCCTGCGAGGTCGGGACCGCCGAGCTTCGCGGCGACCTCGATGTTCTTGATGAGCTTGGCGAACGACTTGGCACGACGCGCGTCGATGACGGCCTTCTTGTGCTTCGTCGTCGCCCACTTGGAGTGGCCGGACATGCGATCGATTCTAGTTGACCCGGATGCCGCGCCCCCGCGCGGGGGTCAGTCGACGAGCTTGGCGAGCGTGCGGAGATTGCGGTTCGTCGTGGTCGACTTGTACCGCGCCTTCGCGAGCACCTTCGCGAAGGCTGTGTCGGTCGTCGTGCCCTTGACGGGGTTCCAGTACACGACCGACAGGTGCGGAGAGACCTTCTCGAAGGCCGTGGGGTCGGCCTTCTGATCGTCGACGGATGCCGCGGCATCCGCCAGCTCCTTCGCGACGTCGCCGTCGGAGCAGAAGATCACCCACGGCTGTCGCGACGAGTCCTCTTCGTCGAACGGGAACCGTTCGATCGCCTTCGCCAGCTCGTCCGCCGTGACGAGCACGATCCACGCGTCGTAGCCGAACCGCTCGCGCAGCGCCTTCTCGATCCGGCTCTTCAGCTTCGCGCGAGCGGATGCCCCGCCGCCCGTCTCGAAGCGCACGTTGCCGCTCGCGAGCACCGTCCGCACGCCCTCGAGCTCGAGGGAGCGGAAGAGGTCGGCGAGGTCCGCGCTGCGGATCGTGATGCCGCCGACGTTGACTCCGCGCAGGAGCGCGATCCACACGGTCACATCGAGAGGCTACAGGGCGAACTCGAACCCGAAGCGCGACGACAGCAGCGCCACGAGGTCGCGCGGCATCTTCGCGATGTACGCGGGCGCGGGCGCCAGCGTGTCGGGCGCGGGCGCCAGCGTGTCGGGCGCGCCGATGAACGGGAAGTAGACCGGGCCCTCGACCGCCGCCTCGAGGCGGTCGCGCAGCGCCACGATCTCACCGCCCACCCGGCGCAGCGACGCGAGCGAGATCGGAGACGCGAGCCGCAGGGTGTCGCTCACGGGCATGCGCCAGTGCGGCAGAAGTCGCCCACGACGCATCCGGCCCTCCTCGCCGAGCGGACCGAGGATGCGCCCCACGCTCCGATGCCGGGCACCGCGAGCGTGCGATCCCACACGAAGAGCGTGTCGCCCGGCTCGGTGCATGCGACGAGCTCGTGCGACCACTCGAAGCGACGGTCGTCGTCGGCCTTCGGGGCGATCAGCGCGTCGCCCACGACCCCGCGCGACGGGGCGATCATCCAGTAGCGTTCCTCGGGACTGTCGCGCCACCACGCGTTGATCGTCATGGCAGAAATCTAACCCGCGCGGACATCCGCTCCGTGCCGCCCGGCGTGGGCGCGCACGGCGTCGAGGAAGAGCCCGTGGAAGCGCAGATCACCCGTCACCTCGGGGTGGAAGGACGTGCCGAGCAGGTTGCCGGAGCGGACCGCCACGACCTGGCCGTCGTCGAGCCTCGCGAGCGGCTCGACGCCCTGTCCCACCTCTTCGACGAGCGGCGCGCGGATGAAGACCGCGTGCACGGGCGGCTCACCCAGGACGGGCACCTCGAGATCCGTCTCGAACGAGTCGACCTGACTGCCGAATGCGTTCCGCTTCACCGTCACGTCGAGGCCGCCGAACGTCTCCTGCCCCGCGATGCCGTCGGTGATCCGGTCGGCGAGCATGATGAGGCCGGCGCACGTGCCGTACACCGGCAGGCCCGAGCGGATCGCGTCCCGGATCGGATGCTGCATGCCGAACGCCCGCGACATCTTGTCGATCACGCTCGACTCGCCCCCGGGGATCACAAGGCCGTCGACGCGCTCGAGCTCGGCAGGCCGACGCACGAGGTCGACGTCGGCGCCGAGCGACGTCAGCGCCCGCACGTGCTCGCGCACGTCGCCCTGGAGGGCGAGGACCCCTACCCGGGGTCTCGGGTCACCAGCCACGCTCGGCGAGCCGGTGCGGCGCGGGCAGGTCCGCCACGTTGATGCCCACCATCGCCTCCCCGAGTCCGCGCGACACGTCGGCGATGACCGTCGGGTCGTCGTAGAACGTGGTCGCCTTCACGATCGCGGCGGCGCGCTCGGCGGGGTTGCCCGACTTGAAGATGCCCGATCCGACGAAGACGCCGTCCGCACCGAGCTGCATCATCATCGCGGCATCCGCGGGGGTCGCGACGCCGCCGGCGACGAAAAGGACGACCGGCAGCTTGCCGGTCTCGGCGACCTCGGCGACGAGCTCGTAGGGCGCCTGCAGCTCCTTCGCGGCGACGTACAGCTCGTCCTTCGTCATCGAGCGCAGATGGTTGATCTCGCTCGTGATCTTGCGGATGTGCTTGGTCGCCTCGGACACGTCGCCCGTGCCGGCCTCGCCCTTCGAGCGGATCATCGCGGCGCCCTCGTTGATGCGGCGCAGCGCCTCGCCGAGGTTGGTCGCACCGCACACGAACGGGACGGTGAAGGTCCACTTGTCGATGTGGTTGACGTAGTCGGCCGGCGAGAGCACCTCGGACTCGTCGATGTAGTCGACGCCGAGCTCCTGCAGCACCTGCGCCTCGACGAAGTGGCCGATGCGCGCCTTCGCCATGACGGGGATCGACACCGACGCGATGATCTCGTCGATGAGGTCGGGGTCGCTCATGCGCGCGACGCCGCCCTGGGCGCGGATGTCGGCCGGGACGCGCTCGAGCGCCATGACGGCGACGGCTCCCGCGTCTTCGGCGATCTTCGCCTGGTCGGCGGTGACGACGTCCATGATGACGCCGCCCTTCAGCATCTCTGCCAGACCGCGCTTGACGCGCGCGGTCCCCAGTTCGGCGGTGGTCACAGGAGATCCCTTCGTTCGGATGCTGCCGTTCGGCCCTGGACAAATCCCACATTGGCCTAGGCCAAACGATAGCATTGCCGGACGCGGCATCCGACGCGGCAAGGACGGACGGTGACTGTGACTCTCGACATCGACGGAAGCTCGGCCTCCGAGATCGCGCTGAGCCTGCGCGGCCTCATCGAGCGCGGATCGCTGCGCGCCGGAGACCCGCTTCCGCCCGTCCGCAGTCTCGCCGAGCAGCTGGGCGTGAACCGCAACACGGTCGTGGCGGCGTACCGGCAGCTCGCGCAGGGCGGCCTGCTGGTCACGCGCGGTCGCGGCGGGACGCACGTCGCCGAGCGCTCCCCCGTTCCGCAGGAGGGATTCGCGCCCGACAGCGTGTTGCGCGACGTCGGAACGGGCAATCCGGATCCCGATCTCATCCCCGACCCGACCCGCGCCCTCGCCCGGATGGCCGGCCGCCCCGTCCTCTACGGCGAGCCCGTCATCGACCCCGACCTCGAGTCGTGGGCGCGCGAGTGGATGGGCGACGTGCCGGCCGCGGACTCCATGCGCATCACAATCACCAGCGGCGCGGCGGACGCCGTCGAGCGGCTGCTCGCGCAGGCGCTGACCCGCGACGACGGCGTCGCCCTCGAAGACCCGTGCTTCCTCGCGAGCATCCACACCGTGCGGCTCGGCGGCTACCGGCCCGTGCCCGTACCCGTCGACGACGAGGGCATGACCGTGGACGGGCTGCGGGCGGCCCTCGCCGAGGGCGTGCGCGCGGTCGTGTGCACGCCGCGGGCGCAGAACCCCACCGGCGCGAGCCTGTCGGCGCGTCGCGCGGCCGAGCTGCGGGGGCTTCTGGCGGAGCATCCGTATGTGCTCGTGATCGAAGACGACCACTTCTCGATGCTGTCCCAGCGCCCGTACCACTCGCTCATCGGGCCCGAGCATCGCCGGTGGGCGCTCATCCGGTCGGTGTCGAAGTTCCTCGGACCGGACATGTGCGTCGCCGTCACCGCGTCCGACCCGCACACGGCGGACCGTCTGGCGATGCGGCTCACGCCGGGCACGACGTGGGTGAGCCACCTGCTGCAGCGGCTCGTCCACGCACTCGTCACCGACGCCGACGTGATCGAAGAGATCGAGCGGGCAGGCCGACACTACGCGCGGCGCAACGCCGCGTTCGCCGAGCGGCTCACCGCGCACGGCGTGCCGGCCGCACCGGGCGACGGCCTCAACCTGTGGGTGCGCGTGCCGGTGCCCGCGCGGCCGGTCGCCGAGCAGCTCATGCGGCGGGGCTGGCTCGCCCGCATCGGCGACGACTTCGTGCTCGACGCCGACGGAGAGCCGTCGATGCGACTGCGGCTCACCGTGCACGACCTCGACGACGCCGACGCGGAGCAGCTCGCCGCCGACGTCGCGGCGGCGGTGCGCGTCGCGGCGGAGCGGGTCTCTCCGTGAGATGCGAAGATCGACCGGTGAAGATCCTCTCGATCCAGTCCGCCGTCGCATACGGTCACGTGGGCAACTCCGCGGCGGTGTTCCCGCTGCAGCGCATCGGCGTCGAGGTGCTCCCGGTGTACACCGTGAACTTCTCCAACCACACGGGCTACGGCGCGTGGCGCGGGCCGCTCATCGATCCCGCCGACGTGCGCGAGGTGCTCGCCGGCGTCGAGGACCGCGGCGTGTTCCCCGAGATCGACGTCGTGCTGTCGGGCTACCAGGGCGGTGAGGGCATCGCGGACGTCATCCTCGACGCCGTCGCACGCGTGAAGGCGGCGAACCCGAACGCCGTGTACGCGTGCGATCCGGTGATGGGGAACGCGAAATCCGGATGCTTCGTGGCGCCCGCCATCCCCGATCTGCTGCGCGACCGCGTGGTGCCCGCCGCCGACATCGTCACGCCGAATCAGTTCGAGCTGGGCTACCTCACGCGCACCGAGCCCGACACGCTCGAGTCGACGCTCGCGTCTGTCGACCTCGTCCGCGAGACCGGGCCGCGCACGGTGCTCGTGACGAGCGTCGAGCGCCCCGACCGAGAGGAGGGCACGATCGAGATGCTCGCGGTCGACGACGCCGGGGCGTGGATCGTGCAGACGCCGCTCCTGCCGATGAAGGCGAACGGCTCCGGTGATGTGACGGCGGCACTCTTCACGGCGCACTACCGCGAGACGGGTGACGCCGGCGTGGCTCTTGCCCGTACGACCTCCAGCGTGTTCGACCTGCTCTCGCTCACGCACGAGTCCGGGGAGCGCGAGTTGCAGCTCGTCGAGGCGCAGGAGTTCTACGCCCACCCGCGTCTGCAGTTCGAGGTGCGTCAGGTCCGCTGACCCGCAGCCCGGAGGGCCGAGTCAGTCGGCGACGGGATGCTCCGGCCACGCGTCGGCGACCGCTTTGCGCACCTCGCCGAGCAGCTGCGGCAGCGCCTTCGTCTTCGCGATGATCGGGAAGAAGTTCGCGTCGGTCGCCCACCGCGGCACGATGTGCTGGTGCAGGTGCTCGTCGACGCCCGCACCGGCGACGCGCCCCTGGTTCATGCCGATGTTGAACCCGTCGCAGTTCGAGACCTTGCGCAGCACGCGCATGCCCTGCTGTGTCAGCAGACCGATCTCGGCGACCTCTTCATCCGTGGCTTCGTCATACGTCGCGATGTGGCGGTACGGACACACCAGCAGGTGGCCTGAGTTGTACGGGAAGAGGTTCAGCAGCGCGTAGGCGGTGCGTCCGCGCACGACGATGAGCCCCTCCTCGTCGGTCATCGTCGGCGCCGCGCAGAACGGGCACGTGTGCCGCAGCGGCTCGGGCCCCGCCGTGATGTACGCCATGCGGTGGGGTGTCCACAGCCGCTGGAATTCGTCCGGCACGCCCGGCAGGTGCGCCGCGTCGATGAGCTTCGCGTCGGGACCGTCGATCAGCTCGGCCGCAGGCCCTTCGACAGGCTCAGGGACCGCACCCCCACCGGCCGGTGAGCCCGTCGAACCGTCAACAGGCCCTTCGACAGGCTCAGGGACCGCACCCCCGCCGGTCGGTGAGCCCGTCGAACCGTCGACACGCCCTCCGACAGACTCAGGGACCACACCCCCAGCGGTCGGTGAGCCCGTCGAACCGTCAACAGGCCCTTCGACAGGCTCAGGGACCACACCCCCGCCGGTCGGTGAGCCCGTCGAACCGTCAACACGCCCTCCGACAGACTCAGGGACCGCACCCCCAGCGGCCGGTGAGCCCGTCGAACCGTCAACAGGCCCTTCGACAGGCTCAGGGACCGCACCCCCACCGGCCGGTGAGCCCGTCGAACCGTCGACACGCCCTTCGACAGGCTCAGGGACCACGTCTTCGCTCACGCGAGGTCCTCGGCGGTGTTCACGAGCGCCTTCGTGTCGATCGCGTCGCGGATGCGGCGCACGGCCTCGTCGACCGGGATGCCGTTGAGCTGCGATCCGTCGCGGAAGCGGAAAGAGACGGCCCCGGCGGCGCGGTCCTGCTCGCCCGCGATGAGCATGATCGGCACCTTCTGGGTCGTGTGGTTGCGGATCTTCTTCTGCATGCGGTCGTCGCCGTGGTCGAGCTCGGCCCGCACGCCCTGACCCTTGAGCCGGTCGACGACGCCGGCGAGATAGTCGGCGTACTCCTCGGCGACGGGGATGCCGACGACCTGCACAGGCGACAGCCACACCGGGAACGCGCCGGCGTAGTGCTCGAGCAGGATCGCGAAGAACCGCTCGGCGGAGCCGAACAGCGCGCGGTGGATCATGACCGGGCGGTGCTTCTCGCCGTCGGGACCCGTGTACTCGAGGTGGAAGCGCTCGGGCAGATTGAAGTCGATCTGCACGGTCGACAGCTGCCACGTGCGGCCGATCGCGTCCTTGGTCTTCAGGTCGATCTTGGGCCCGTAGAACGCGGCCTCGCCGGGGACCTCGGTGAGCTTGAGGCCGGATGCCTGGGCGACACGTCGCAGCGCGTCGCTGGCCATCGCCCAGTGCTCCTCGTCGCCGATCCACTTGTCCTTCTCGTCGTCGCGCAGCGACAGCTCGAGCTCGAACTCGGTGAGGCCGAAGTCGCGCAGCATCGAGAGGACGAAGTCGAGCACGCGCGAGGCCTCGGTCTCGAGCTGCTCGAGGGTGACGAACAGGTGGGAGTCGTCCTGCGTGAAGCCGCGCACGCGCGTGAGGCCGTGCAGCGCGCCCGAGAGCTCGTACCGATAGACGGTGCCGTTCTCGTAGAGCCGCATGGGCAGATCCCGATAGCTGCGAGCACGCTCGCGGTAGATCAGGATGTGCATCGGGCAGTTCATCGGCTTGAGGTAGTAGTCGACGCCCGGCTTGGTGATCTCGCCGCTCTCGTCCCGCTCCTCGTCGAGGTGGATGGGCGGGAACATGCCCTCCTTGTAGGTGACGAGGTGGTTGGACTCGATGAAGAGGTCCTTCTTGGTGATGTGCGGCGTGTACACGTAGGTGTAGCCGCCCTCGCGATGGCGCTCGAGGGCGTGCTGCTCCATCTCCTGGCGGATGATCCCGCCCTTGGGGTGCCACACCGAGAGGCCCGAGCCGATCTCGTCGGGGAACGAGAACAGGTCGAGGTCCTTGCCGAGGCGGCGGTGGTCGCGCTTCGCGGCCTCCTCGAGGCGCGCCTGGTACGCGCGCAGCTCGTCCTTGCTCGGCCACGCGGTTCCGTAGATGCGCTGCAGCTGCGGGTTCTTCTCGCTCCCCCGCCAGTACGCGCCGGCGACGCGCTGGAGCGCCCAGCCGTTGCCGATGAGTCGCGTGTTCGGCAGGTGCGGGCCGCGGCACAGGTCCTTCCACACGGTCTGCCCGTCGCGGTCGACGTTGTCGTAGATCGTGAGCTCGCCCGCGCCGACCTCGACCGACGCGCCCTCGGTCTTCGACAGTTCGGTCCCTGAGCCGGTCGAAGGGCCCTTCAGCCCGATGAGCTCGAGCTTGAACGGCTCGTCGACGAGCTCGGCGCGCGCCTGGTCGTCGGTCACGACGCGGCGCACGAAGCGCTGGCCCTCGCGGATGATGCGCTGCATCTCCTTCTCGATGGCCTTGAGGTCTTCCGGCGTGAAGGGCTCCGCGACGCCGAAGTCGTAGTAGAAGCCGTCTTGGATCGGCGGACCGATGCCCAGGTTCGCCTGCGGGTTGATGCGCTGCACGGCCTGCGCGAGCACATGCGCCGTGGAGTGGCGAAGGATGTCGAGGCCGTCGGGGCTGTCGATGGTGACCGGCTCGACGGCATCCGTCTCTTCGACCGTCGTGGCGAGGTCTCTCAGCTCGCCGTTCACGCGCAGGGCGATGACGGAGCGGTCGGGGAAGAGGGCGAATCCGTCGGCGGGGTAGGAAACGTCCGACGGGATGGCGACGTCAGTCAAGGGAACTCTCCAGAGGTGGCTCGGGATCAAGGCTACCGGTCGCGCAGGTATCAGCCGTTCCCTCCGCGCCTCCTCGGCAATATGCTGAATCGTCGCCGCGCGAGCTGGGGCCCATGGCGCGGCGGGGAACGCACCGCTGAACTCGGGGGGTTCGATGACGCAGGCCGATGACGGCGCGATCACGACGGCGGAGCGTCCGCGGCGGCCGCTGCGCTGCGGCGAGCCAGAGATCCACGAGTTCACGACCGAGGACGGGGTCGGCCTGCGCCTCACGCGCTTCAACGGCGGGTCCAAGGGTCCGGTCATCCTCTCCCCCGGCTTCGGCACATCGGCGCTCGCGTTCACGATCGACACGACCGACACGAACTTCCCCGAGCACCTCTACGAGCACGGCTACGACGTGTGGGTGTTCGACTACCGCGCGAGCCCCGCGCTGCCGTCGGGCTCGACGCAGTTCACGCTCGACGACATCGCCCGTTACGACTACCCCGCCGCGGTCGCGACCGTGCGCACGGCGACCGGCGCCGACGACGTGCAGATCGTGGCGCACTGCGTCGGCTCGCTCACGATGCTCATGGCGCTGAGCAACGGGCTCGCGCGCGTGCGCTCCGCCGTCGCATCGCAGCTCACACTGCATCCGCGTGCGGGCACGCTCAACGAGCTGCGTGCCGGCATCTACGCCGGCGATCTCATCAAGGCGCTCGGCGTCGACACGCTCACGACCGAGATCGACGACGACGCGTCGTTCATCGAGCGCCTGTACGACAAGGCGCTCGCGGTCTATCCGTCCGGAGATGAGCCGTGCGACCGGCCCTTCTGCCGTCGCGTGATGTTCATGTACGGCGAGGTCTACGAGCACGACAACCTCAACGAGGCGACCCACGACCACATCGACGAGGCGTTCGGCGTCGCGAACATGACGACGCTGCGCCACATCACGCGCATCCTCCGCGAGAACCACGCCGTGAGCATGGACGGCGAACACGACTACCTCGACGGCGCGCACAACATGCGTGTGCCGATTGCGTTCCTGCACGGCGAGGAGAACCGCCTGTTCCTGCCGGAGGGCAGCGCGCTCACCTACGAGTGGCTGCGCGAGCAGAACGGCCCCGAGCTGTACTCGCGCCACGTGGTGCCCGGGTACGCGCACATGGACTGCTTCATCGGCAAGGACGCCGCGCGCGACGTCTACCCACTGGTGACCGAGCAGCTCGACCGCCACAACTGACCGATCGACCGAGGAGATGCGATGAGCGGAAGCGTCGACGAACGAACGGATGCGGCGACGGGCGGCGCGCGGGCGCATCCGGCTCTCGCGGATCTCGCGCAGTACCCCTTCCTGTCGGCCCTGACCGAGCGGCGCACGCGGCGCATCCCGCGCGGCTTCTCGGTCAACGCGGGGCCGCTCAGCCACGAGAGTCACAACGACCCCGCGCCGCTGAGCAAGCTCGAAGAGGCGATCCTCGTGACGTGCGTCGCCGGCATCACGGGCGTCACGACCCACGACGGTCCGCTGGTCGAGACGAACGGCCTGCCCGAGCTGGGCACGCCGTTCCTGAACATCATGGCCCGCACGGGCTCGAGCGCCGACAACGCGCAGGCGACGCACTTCTTCATGATCAACGACGACGGCATCTTCCTGCTGCGTGCGCCGAAGGGTGAGCGCGCGCTCGAGCTGCTGCGCGACCTGCCGCCGAAGTGGGGCGACTGGACCGAGACGGACTGGATCGCGTACGCCGACGAGTGCCTCGTGCGCGTGTCGGATCGCCGCCTCGAGTTCCCGCGTGAGTGGCCCTACTACCTCGGCTGGAACAACCAGGCATCGAACGTCGCCGGCACGACGGTCTTCTTCCCCGTGGTCGACTGCACGTGGCAGTACATCAACGCGATCCTCATCCTGCTGACCGAGCCTGGCGGCATGCGCCCGCTCTTCCTCGACGACTGGCGCACGTTCCACCCCAAGAACGTCGTGGAGTGGATCGCGAAGATCGGCGGCGGGCTCGGGATCACCCCGAAGATCCCGTACCACCCGATCGGCGGCCTCGACCGTGTGCGCAGCGGGTACGTGAGCGCCGACAGCCAGGCGCCGCTCGGCTTCGCCCACACGATGCGCACCGACTACGAGGCGCATTTCTACTTCCAGAACCTCATGCTGCTCGGGCAGGCGATGGGCCTCGGGGGCTGGATCCACGGTGCCGTCTTCCCGCCGTACATCTGGCAGCAGGACGACGCGAAGGGCTGGCACGGCCTCGGGTTCCGGATGCAGGAGCCGAAGAAGCACCGCAAGTGGCCGCCCGTGCCGGCGTCGCAGCCGAACCCGGTCGGCATCGACGGCATCCTCGAAGGGCTCACGCCGCCCTACGTGTCGTCGATGGACGAGGCGGTCGACCGTGTCATCGAGGCGAAGTACGCCGCCGGCGGCGCCGCGTACGGCAACGAAGACGTCTTCTCCCGTTCGTACCGCAACCGCGACGACGCGCGCGCGTTCCTCGAGGCGGGGTCGAAGTTCGGACCCGATGAGATCGCCTACACGAAGGAGATCTGCAACTACGTCTGGGACACGTACGGACGCTTCCCCGCCCACGTCGACGCGTTCTACACGCCCGGCATGTGGTTGCAGTTCTCGCACCTCGAGCTCGAGTACTACGACCGCTTCTTCGATCCGGCGCAGTACACGCGCCAGGCGGCGCACGACGCGCTCTGGCACGGCTGAGCGCGCGGTCGGATCTTCGACGGGGGGGGCGGATGCCGCGGCATCCGCCTGGTCGTCACAGGTGCTTCGCGAAGAAGTCCACCAGGTCCTTCGTGTGCGTGTTGATGTACTGATACCCGCCGTATCGCTCCTGGGAGGGGTAGGCGATGACGCCCGCCGAGTTCGGCGTGACGGCGGACATGTGCTCGACGTCGGACATCTCGCCCCACTGGTCGCCCGTGCCCTGCACGTACTGCACGACGGTGTCGCCGAGTCCCGCCGCGGGAACGGAGGGGTCGTGGCTGCTGGGCACCGGCGCGCGACGGAACCAGTAGACGATGTCGAGCATGCGCGCGAACAGCGGGCCGAGAGGCCGTGCCTCGCTGCGCGCCATGTTGCGGCTGAAGATCGACACCTTCGTGGGCTGGATCGCGACGAGCGCGCGGATCGGCTGGCATTCTGCGGTGCCGTACAGGACCGTGCTGCCACCCGCCGACATGCCGATCGCGCCGATACGGTCGGGGTCGACGTCCGCGCGCGTGCGCAGGTAGCGGACGGCGCCGACGTAGTCGCGCTTCTCGCGCATTCCGTACGTCAGCGGCAGTCGCTCGCCGCTCTCACCGTGGCTCGCGAGGTCGAACATCAGCACGTGGAACCCCGCGTCGTGCAGCGCCCTCGTCGCCGGCAGATGGTCGACGCTGCGGTCCGGCCACGGCACGCGTCCTCCGACGTTCCCGAGCCTGTTCCATGGCCAGCCGTGGACCCACACGACCGTGGGCGCGCGATCCGGTCCCGCCGGGATGAACCACCCGCGCAAGGTGACACCGTCGGCTGAGGGGAAGGTCACGTCCTCGAAGTCGAGACCGACCTCGGCGGGCGTGCGGTCCACGGGCTGACGCAGCCCCGACATCATGACGCTCGCGAGCCGGAAGAGCTTGGGCATGGCATCCGCTCCCTCAGGCCGTCGCACTCACGGGCGCGTGCGCGTGGAAGCTCACCACGAGTCCGCTCTCGGGCAGGGGGAACAGCTCGTTCGTGAGTTCGAGGTCCTGCGGCGGAAGCGTCCAGGTGGCACGACGCAGCAGCAGCACGAGGTACATCTTCATCGCCACCGTGACGATGTTCTCGCCGGGGCAGCGATGGTGCGTCGCGAGTCCGCCGCCGTGCGGCACGTAGCTTCCGGGAGGCAGCGCGGCCTCGGCATCCGCCTCGAACCGATCGGGGTCGAAGCGGTCCGGATCCTCGAACACGTCCTCGTTGCGCATGTTGATGTGGATCGCGCCGATCGCACCCCATCCGGCCGGGATCCGGTAGCCGGCGACCTCCATGGGCTTCTTGACGCGTCCGAAGAAGGTCGCCGAGTTCATCGCGAAGTAGCGGCGCACCTCCTTCGTGATCTGCTCGAGGTACTCCAGCTCGTCGATCTGGTCCATCGTGAGCTGCCCTGACGGGGCGATGCGGTCGATCTCGGCGCGCGCCTTCTCGACGATCTCCGGATGCTGACCGAGAGCCATCGTGAGCAGCGTGAGCGGCACGAAGTAGCCGCCCTGGCTCGCGAAGACGAGGTGGCGGATGTCGCCCTTGAGCTCGTCCGCATCGACGCCCGACTCGGATGCCGCCACGAGCATGCGAGACACGATGTCGTCGTAGTTGTCGGAGGTCTGGTGGCCCGCGACAGCGTCGTCGACGATCTGGATGAGGCGGTTGCGGGCCCGGATCGCCCGTGCGTAGGGCGTGCCGGGGATCGGGAACGGGATCGTCTGGAAGCCGCCCCGCATGTCGGCGACGACCCGGTTGAGCTCTTGGGCCGCCTCCTCGCTCTCGTCGCCCGTGTAGAGAGCGCCCGAGAGGCGTGCAGCGAACAGCTGCAGCTCGGGAAGCACGGTCTCGGTGCCGTCCTTCACCCAGCGCTCGATCATCGGCTCCATGAGCGCCTGCATGCGGGGCAGGTAGGCCTCGATCGCCGACCGAAACCCGACGGCCCGAAGCATGACCGCCTTGCGCAGGCGGTGATCCGACCCGTCCAGGAGTGCGAGCGAGTTGAGGAACAGCTGCTCGACCGAGATGGGGTCTGCCCCGCCGCGCTCGATGCGCGGATCGGTCGCGAAGGCGTGGAACGCCTCGTGACCCGAGAACACGACGAAGTCGATGCCGAACAGCCGCGTCTTGAACACCGGTCCGTACTTCGCGAAGCGGTCGGTGTAGAAGCCGTGGTTGCTGCGCACGATGGAGAGCGACTCCCCCACCCATGGCAGGCCGAACCGACCGGGCGGCAGCGGTTTCTCGGGGCTCATGTCAACTCCTCAGGACGCGGACGTCGGGTCGTGCGCGGGTGCCGCGGGTCACGCGGCGACGGATGATGTCGATTCCCCGTCTCGTGCGGCTCGCGATGCGGCGGATCCGGCCGCGGCTGTCGCGGGCACCGTCTTCCACGGCGCGAACGCGTTCTCGACGCCGTCGAGGGCGGGAGCGAGGCTCGGATAGTGCCTCAGCAGGACCGTCTTCATGGTGTTGTCGGCGATCCACTTCAGGCCGGCCTTCGTGTAGTACTCCTCCGTGAAGCAGTCGGTGATGAACCGGTCGCTCTTCAGCCGGCGGCTCGCCATGAGGATGAACACGCGGAAGGCGGTGTCGCTGAAGCCGAACCCCTTCGGCGGCGTCTCGGCGTGCATGCCCACCTGAAGGTCGACGCGCTCGATGTCGCCGTCGTACAGCTCACGCAGCTCCTGCGCCCACTGCGGGTTGTCGGTGAGCTCCTCGAAGGTCTCGGGCGCCTTGAGGTGCAGCAGGCGCCGGAACTCGCAGTAGCGCGGCACGCCGCGCTCGCGGTCGCGCGCGATGTCGAGGGCCGCGAGGTCGAGGCGCACGCCGTCGGGGAGCGTGATGTCCTGCATCCAGCTCGGGAAGTTGTGCAGCTGCACGGCGCCCGGGTGCTGGATGCCGAAGGAGTACCAGAGGTCGTCGGTGCGCACGCCCTCGGTCAGCACGCGGTGCGCGTTCAGGAGGATGATCTCCTGGAACTCCATCGTGTCGAGGACGCTGTTGTCGGCGAGCGCCCGCACGTCGAGCCGGTCGGGCAGCAGCGGATGCAGGCGGTAGACCGCCGCGAACTCCTCGGTGAGCTGGTATGGCGCACCGTGATGGTCCGCCTCCGACCCGGGGATGCCGCTGATCACCTCGCTCCTGCTGATGCGCCCGAACCGGCGGTGGATGCGCTCGCCCGCGAGACCCCACCAGTTGGCGCGCATCGCGACCTTCATGACGGGGTGCGCGATGATCGCCGGGGTCCACTCGACGGTGTGGATCTTGGCGATGAGCGCCGACACGACGAGTTGCGCGGTGCCGAACAGCTCGTCCTCCGTCATGTCGGGGTAGTGCTTCTTCAGCTCGTCGCACACGGCGTTGTGCTCGAGCGTGAAGAGCGTGTGGAGCATCCCGAGACCCACCCACCAGTTCTCGCTGAAGCCGGTCAGCGCGACCCCTGTCGCGGGGTCGAGAGGCAACTGCCCGTCCTTGAGGACCAGCTTGCCGTCGACGCCGCTGCGCACCTGGTCGCGGCGCTCCTTCGAGGAGCCGTAGATCGCCGACGCGTCCCACCAGTGGGACTGGCTGTTGATGTAGGTCGGCGGCAGCCTCGCATCGGCCGCGACGCGCGTGTCATCGGCCCTCGTACGCGGGATGCGCATGGGGCGCTCGAACCATGGATCGTCGTCCTCCACGATCGGCACCTCGAGGTGCTCGTCCGTTTCGCGGGTATGTGCGAACCAGTCGTGCGTCTGGAACTGGATCCACGACGCGGCGACGAGGTTGAGCGAGGTCGCCGGCGTGAACTCCTCGCGCCGCATGAGCTTGCGACTGATGAGCCGTGGGCTCGGCGACATGAGGGCATCGCCTTCTTCGGGCCAGGCTTTCTCGAGCGGCACGTTCCGCGCGAAGCGCGTGCCGGCCCTGCCCATGTCGGGGTCGGCGAGGTCGTTGTACGAGCCGTCCGCCGAGCGGAAGCGCCGCTCGGCCTCGGGTGCGGTCGCGAGCGTGACGCCCGGTGTGAGCCGCGCGCGGCCGGGAGTGCGCGTGTCGTGGAGGTTCTCCTCGCGCAGCTGATCGCGCAGGGCGACGAGGTTGAACAGCCCCAGCAGGAACGGAAGCCGGTGCCACGGCGTCGTGCGATTGACCCGCGCGTAGAACCTCCCCAGCGCGCGGTCGAAGAATGACGGTTTGCTCAATGCAAGCTCCGTTCGTGGAGGAATCCCCAGTCGTCCTGCCCGAATCATAGTGATGCGGGGGTTCGGCGACCATCACCTTCTGCGGTGTGACGGATGCCGCGGCCGCCGCCCCTGTATCAAGAGGCCCAACCCGGGCTCTGAATACATTGCAGGCGGCGACCTCCGCTCACTACGGTGAGGAGCAGTGGGCCGATGACTGGGGAGATCGCGCCGCTCGACGGCGGGTCGCCGGCCTGCACTCCGCCGTGAGCAGCTGTCCACCGGGAGGTACCGACGATGTCCGCCATCCGCCCACGGACGCTCGCGCCGTCCGGCACCGGGGAGAACTGACGTGGCCGCGGTCGAGTACGCCGACGCCGTCGTCGTGGGGTCGGGCTTCGGCGGCTCCGTCTCCGCCTTCCGCCTCGCCGAAGCCGGCCGCTCCGTCGTCCTGCTCGAGCGCGGCCGCGCGTACGCGCCCGGCACGTTCGCGCGCACGCCGCATGAGATGAGCCGCAACTTCTGGGAGCCGAAGGACGAGTTGCTCGGGCTCTTCGACATCCGGTCGTTCCGAAAGCTCGAGGCCATCGTGTCGGCAGGCCTCGGCGGCGGCTCGCTCATCTACGCGAATGTGCTCCTGCGGAAAGACGAGCGGTGGTTCGTGCACGATTCGCCCTTGCCGGGCGGCGGCTACGAGAACTGGCCGATCGGCCGTGCGGACCTCGATCGGCACTACGACGCCGTCGAGGAGATGATGACGCCGAGCCCGAATCCCTATCCCGATCTGCCGAAGGCCAAGGCCCTGCGCGAAGCGGCCGAGGCGCTCGGCCTGGAGGCGTTCTCCCCGCCGCTGGCGATCTCGTTCGCCCCGCGTCCGGGCGCGCGGGCCGGTCAGAAGCAGATCATCGACGACGCTCCGTACGGCAACATCCACGGCGTCACGCGCCTCACGTGCCGCCTGTGCGGCGAGTGCGACCTCGGCTGCAACGAGGGCTCCAAGAACACGCTCGACCACACGTACCTCTCCGCCGCCGCGCACCTCGGCGCCGACATCCGCACCCTCTCCGAGGTCTACAGCGTGGCGCCCGTGTCCGACGGAGGCTACGAGGTGCGCTACCGGCAGTACGCCGCCGAGCCCGACGAGAACGGGCACTACGAGCGCACCGAGCGCGTCATCCGGTGCGGACAGCTCTTCCTCGGCGCCGGCACCTTCGGGACGACATCGCTCCTGCTGCGCAACCGCGTGAACCTCCCGTCACTCGGCCGCGCGGTCGGCCTGCGCTTCAGCGGCAACGGCGACCTGCTCACCTTCTGCGTGGGCGGGACGACGACGCGTCCGGGCGGCCAGTTGCGGGTCATCGACCCGAACCGCGGGCCGGTCATCACGACCGCGATCCGTCGCCCCGACGGGGTCGACGAGGAGGGCGCGGGGCGCGGCTACTACGTGCAGGAGGCCGGCTTCCCCGACTTCGCGAACTGGCTCATCGAGGCGGCGCAGGTCACATCATCGGTCAAGCGCGCCGCGAACGTGGTGTCGAAGATCATGGCGCACCGCATGGCCAAGAAGAACGAATCGACGATCTCGGCCGAGATCGCGAAGCTCATCGGAGAGGGGCGGCTCACGGCGACATCGCTCCCCCTGCTCGGCATGGGCCGCGACACGCCCGACGGAAGGATCACGCTGCGCGACGGCGAGCTCGACGTCGACTGGACGACCGCGACGAGCGCCGCGTACTTCGAAGCGATGCGCCAGACGATGCGCGACATCACCGAGAAGCTCGACGGGCGCTTCCGCGACAACCCGCTGTGGTGGACGAAGCGCGTCGTGACGGTGCATCCGCTCGGCGGCGCGCCCATGGGCCGCCATGTGCACGAAGGCGTCGTCGACAGCTGGAACGAGTCGTTCGGGCATCCCAACCTCTTCGTCGTCGACGGCTCGGCGGTCCCGGGACCCGTCGGGCCGAACCCGTCCCTCACGATCGCGGCGATGGCGGATCGCGCCGTCGAACGTGCGCTCGAGAAACCCAGGCCGAAACGCCGTCGCGCGCCTCGCGCGGTGATCGCGGCATCCGAGACCGCTCCTCCTGCACCCGCCGAAGGCGCGGGCATGGAGTTCACCGAGCAGATGAAGGGCTACCTGACGCTCGGCGAGACCGACCCGGTCACGGGATACCGGATCGGGCGGCAACTGACCCACCGATTCATGTTCCAGCTCACGATCACGGCGCCCGACGTCGAGACGTTCGCGAACGAGCCCGATCACACGGCGACGGCCGAGGGTTTCGTGCGGTGCGACGTGCTCGGCGGGGAGCTCCCCGTGAAGCGCGGCTGGGCGAACCTGTTCGTCGCCGGCGACGCCGAGGGCACGCGCGAGATGCAGTATCGCCTGTGGTTCAACGACCTCTCGGGCGCACCGCTCACGATGTACGGCTTCAAGACCGTTCGCGACGATCCCGGATTCGACGTCTGGCGCGACACGTCGACGCTCTACGTGACGCTCATGCAGGGTCACATCCCGCCCGGAGAGACCGACGAGGTCATCGGCGCCGGGGTGCTGCGCATCCTGCCCCTTGACTTCGTGCGGCAGATCACCACGTTCCGCGGAGCCGGTTCGGGGTCCGTCGGCGCGATCGCACGGTTCGGCGGCTTCTTCATGAAGTCCGTGATGGACGCGTACCTGTCCCCCGCGCCCCGCACGCCTGTCGACGCCTCGCCCGAGCGGCACCTCGACGACCCGAGCGCGGATGCCCGCACGCGACGCTCTGAGGAGATGATCACGTGACCGCGCCGAGGATTGTGACACCGGCGGTGCGCTACCGCAACGAGGTGCACTTCTTCGACACCGACGACGGAACGCCGCTCACCCTGATCCGCGTGCGCGGCGAGAGCGAGCCGACCAGAGGGCCCGCGCTGCTGGTGCACGGCGCGGGCATGCGCGCGGAGATGTTCCGTCCGCCGGGCGTGCGCTCGATCGTCGACGAGCTCGTCGCCGACGGCTGGGACGTGTGGATGCTCAACTGGCGAGGGTCGCTCGACCTCGACCCGCTCCCCTGGACGCTCGACGACGTCGCCGGCCACGACATCCCGTCCGCCGTTCGCGAAGTCGTGGCGCGCACGGGTGCCGACTCGGTGAAGATCATCGCGCACTGCCAGGGCGCCGCCGCATCGAGCATGGCCGCCGTGGCGGGGCTCATCCCCGAGGTCGACGTCGTGGTCGCGAGCGGGGCGTCGCTGCATCCGATCCTCCCCCGCGCCACGAAGGCGAAACTGCACGTCCTGCGGCGCGTGCTGCACCACCGCACGGCGTACATCGACGTCGCGTGGGGCGACGGCCCCGAACGCGGAGTGGCCCTGCTCACCCGCAACGTGGTGCGCCTGTGGCACACCGAGTGCCGCAACCCCGGGTGCAACATGGCGAGCTTCGCGCTGGGGTCGGGGCATCCGGCTCTGTGGAAACACGAGAATCTGACGGATGCCACGCACGATTGGCTTCGCACGGAGTTCGGCAAGATCCCCTTCAGCTTCTACGCACAGCTCGCCGCGTCGGATCGCGCGGGCCAGCTCGTCGCCGTGAACGCAAGGAACGGACTCCCCCGACGCTTCGCCGATTCCCCGCCGAAGACCGACGCGAAGTTCGCGCTGTTCGCGGGCGAGGAGAGCCGCGCGTTCCTCCCCAAGTCGCAGAAAGCGTCGTTCGACCACCTCGAGCGCCACAACCCGGGCCGCAACTCGCTCCACGTCATCCCCGGCTACCGCTACACCGACCTGTTCATCGGGCGGAACGCGCACGCCGACGTCTTCCCGCGCATGCTCGCCGAGCTCGAGCGCTGAGACGGATGCCGCGCGCCGGCGTCAGCCGATGATCGCGGCCACCAGGCACAGCACGCCCGCGGCTCCGAACACGGCCCACGACAGATGGCGGCCGCGTGTGTAGACCACCGGCAGCACGGCACACGCGAGACACGTGACGCCGATCGCGATCACGATGCCGCGCCAGTCCGCTCCGAAGGCGATGAGCGCCAGCACGGCCGCGATCCCGATCGCGAGGAGCGAGGTGATGTGCCACGCGAACCGGATGACCCCGGCGGTGTACGTCTGCCCGCCGAGGACCGACGGCAGATCGTCCCTGCCGAGGAGGTGACGGATGATGTACCGCTCGCCGAGGATCGAATGGAGCACGCCGAGAGCCACCAGGAGCACCGCGGCGATCACGAGCAGTGTCGACGACATGGGTCGCAGTCTGGCAGGACGTGCTCTGTGCCGCGACCGTGCGCGCCGCGCAGGGCTCAGAGGTGCTTGAGCGCCTCGCGGACCGACAGCGGGCTGAGCTCGTGCTCTTCGACGAAACGCCGGACCCACGCCGGGTCCACGCGGGCGTACTCGCGCAATGCCCACCCGATCGCCTTGCGGATGAAGAACTCACGGTCGGCCGCGTTCGGCTCGATCACCGCGGCGAGAAGGTCGCGGTCGACCCGCTCCCGGCGGCCGAGCTGCGACAGGATCGCGATGCGGCGCATCCAGAAGTCATCGTCGACGCTCCACCGCCGGACGAGCTCGGCCGTCTCGGCGGGTCGCGCGTCATGCGCCTCGGCGACGCGGTGCGCGAGCTCGTCGGTGAAGTCCCACCACCGGCCTGTGCGCACCATGCGCTCGACGACCGGGATGAGCCGCGGGTCGGCGCGGAGCGGCCTCTGTGCCAGCAGCGCGAGCGCCGCGTAGCGCTCCTCACGACGTGTCGCCTCATTCCACAGCTGGAGTGCCGACTCGAGCAGAACGTCGGGGTCGGCCTCGCCCTTCGCGGCCGCGCGGGCGATACGGCGCACCTCGGGCACGGGCACGCCGTAGAAGGGCATCGCGGACTTCATGTACTCCTGCTGTCCCGCGGCCCGTTCGGGGTCAGCGATCGCCCGGAGGCCGGAGCGGATGCGGTCGGCGAGCGGCATGGCACAACGGTATCCGCGCTCCGCCGTGCTTATCGTCTGGACGATGAAGCACGTGCCCGTGGAGTCGAGCGTGATCGCCGCCGTCGGCTACGACCCCTCGACGGCGGTGCTCGAGATCGCCTTCACGTCGGGCGACGTCTACCGCTACTACGCGGTTCCGCCGTCGGTACACCGCGGAATCATGTCCGCCGACAGCGTCGGCCGGTATTTCGCACGGCACATCCGGCCGGTGTATCCCAGCGAACGCGTGAGGTGATCCGGATGCGTCAACGAGAAAACCCCCGGTCAACCGGGGGTTTCGAGTGGTGGGCGATACTGGGATCGAACCAGTGACCTCTTCCGTGTCAGGGAAGCGCGCTACCGCTGCGCTAATCGCCCGAGTCATGCTCCGGTCGGGACCGGGAGTGGAGGTGGCGACGGGATTCGAACCCGTGTAAACGGCTT
>NZ_DASRXZ010000130.1:0-15785 GCF_035687345.1 Microbacterium sp. | reverse complement strand
CGCGCCGCGTCGTTGCGCACGAACCCCAGTCGCTCGATCGATGCCTGCACGCGCGCCACGGTCTCGGGGGCCACCTTCTCGGGCCGGTTGAGCACGTTCGACACCGTGCCGACCGAGACGCCCGCGTCGTCGGCGACGTCTCGCACGCTGACTGCCATCGGTCACCTCCACCCTGAGTCCGGCCGCCGATCGTGCGGATGAAACGAATCAGTCACGGTCGCGGCATCCGGCTTGACGCCTTTCAGAACATAGCCTACTGTCGCTTCGGCAGGGAATGAAACGATTCACTCCCTCAATGACGAGAGTGGTGATGCCCCGGTGACCGCGACCCCCGTGCTCGAGCTCGCCGACGTCCAGAAGGCCTTCGGGTCGGTGATCGCTCTGAGGTCCGGCACGATCTCGGTCGACGCGGGTTCGATCCACGCGCTCGTCGGCGAGAACGGCGCCGGCAAGTCGACGCTCGTGAAGATCGTCGCGGGCCTCTACCAGCGCGACGCGGGCACGTTCCGCCTGCGCGGGGAGGACGTCGACTTCACGTCCACCGCGCAGTCGAAGGCCGCGGGCGTCGCCGTCATCTACCAGGAGCCGACGCTCTTCCCCGACCTGTCGGTCACCGAGAACATCTTCATGGGGCGCCAGCCCACGGGCCGCTTCGGCCGCATCGACCGCAAGGCCATGCGTCACGAGGTCGAGCGGCTGTTCACGCGCCTCGGTGTCGCGATCGACCCCGACCGCCTCGCCGAGGGCCTGTCGATCGCCGACCAGCAGGTGATCGAGATCGCGAAGGCGGTGTCGCTCGACGCGAGCCTGCTCATCATGGATGAGCCGACGGCCGCCCTGTCGGGCCGCGAGGTCGACCGCCTGTTCGCGATCGCGCGCAGCCTGCGCGACGAGGGGCGCGCCCTGATCTTCATCTCGCACCGCTTCGACGAGGTGTTCGACCTGTGCGACACGATCACGGTCATGCGCGACGGCGCCTACATCGCCACGAGCGCGATCGCCGACACGAGCGTCGACGAGATCGTGCGGCAGATGGTCGGGCGCGAGGTCACCGAGCTGTTCCCGAAGCAGCCCGCCGAGATCGGTGAGCCGCTCCTCGAGGTCGACGGCCTCACGACGCCCGGCGTCTTCCACGACATCTCGTTCACGGTTCGCTCGGGCGAGATCGTGGGCCTCGCGGGACTCGTGGGCGCGGGCCGCAGCGAGGTCGCGCGCGCGATCTTCGGCGTCGACTCCTACCGCGAGGGCACGGTGCGGATGCGCGGCAAGGCCATCCCGCAAGGCGAGCCGACCGCGGCGATGCGCGCCGGAATCGCGCTCGTGCCCGAGGACCGTCGCAAGCAGGGGCTCGTGATCGAGTCGGGCGTCGGCCGCAACATCACACTCGCGATCCGCCGCGAGCTCGCGCGGCTCGGACTGCTCACGACAGCGATGGAGAACCGCGCGGCCGAGGTGTGGGCGAGCCGCCTCGAGGTGAAGGCACAGGCGCTCGACACGGTCGCGGCGACCCTCTCGGGCGGCAACCAGCAGAAGGTCGTGCTCGCGAAGTGGCTCGCGACCAAGCCCGAAGTGCTCATCATCGACGAGCCCACGCGCGGCATCGACGTCGGCACGAAGGCCGAGGTGCACCGCCTCCTCTCGCAGCTCGCCGGCGAGGGGATGGGCATCCTCATGATCTCGTCCGAGCTGCCCGAGGTGCTCGGCATGGCCGACCGCGTGCTCGTCATGCGCGAAGGCCGCATCACCGCCGAGATCGACCGCGCCGACGCGACGAGCGAGAACGTCATGTACGCCGCGACCCACGCATCGGAGCAGCTCCAGTGACCACGACCCCTCCCACGACACGCATCCCCGTCTCGGGGCTGACCAAGCGCATCAGCGCGCTCGGCCGTGCGCGAGAGCTCGGCATCCTCGTCGCGCTCGCGATCGTCGTCGTCGCGGCGACGATCAAGAACCCGGCGTTCCTGTTCTCGAACGACGGCTGGCGCGACCTGCTGCTCACGCCGTCGATCCTCATGCTCGTGGCCGTCGGCCAGGCGATCGTCATCATCACGCGCAACGTCGACCTGTCGGTGGGCTCGGTCATCGGCCTGACCGCCTACCTCACGGGGCGCCTCTTCATCGACATGCCGTGGCTGCCGATTCCCGTCGTCGTTCTCCTCGCGGTGCTCCTCGGCGCGGTGCTCGGCCTCATCAACGGCGCGCTCGTCGCGTTCGCCCGCGTCCCGGCGATGGTGATCACACTCGGCACGCTGTACGCCTACCGCGGGATCAACGTGCTGTGGGCGGGCAGCACACGCGTCAACGCATCCGACATGCCGCGCGAGTTCCTCGCCGTCGGCACGGGCTCGATCCTGTGGATCCCGATCCTCACGATCGTCGCCCTCGTCGTGCTCGCGGCGGCGGCCTGGTACATGCGCAACACCCGCGGCGGCCGCGAGTACTACGCGATCGGCTCCGACCCGGCCGCGGCGGAGCTGTACGGCCTGCGCGTCACGCGCCGTGTGCTCACGGCGTTCGTCCTGTCGGGTGCACTGGCCGGCTTGGCGGGTGTCTTCTACGCCGCGCGCTACGGATCGGTGAGCTCGCAGGCCGGCGCCGGGTGGGAGCTCGACGCGGTCGGCGCAGCCGTCATCGGAGGCGTCGCCATCACGGGCGGCGTCGGATCGGTGTGGGGCGCGGCGATCGGCGCGGTGCTGCTCATGACGATCAACCGCGCGCTGCCGATCCTCGGCATCCCCGACTTCTGGCAGCGCGCCGTCGTCGGCGCGCTCATCATCGGCGCGATCGTGCTCGACCGCGTGCTCGCGGTGCGCCAGAGACGCCGGCTCATCGAGGCGAGGGACGACGAATCATGACGACGATGACCGGGACGACCCAGGCCACGCGCGTGATCCCGGGTCACGCGAAGCCGCTGTGGCGACGGATGCTGCTGACCCGCGAGTCCGCGATCATCGGGCTCCTCGTGCTCGTCGTGGTCGTGGCATCCGTCACGGTGCGCGGGTTCGGGCAGCCCATCACGCTCACCTACCTGCTGCTCGACATCGCGCCGATCCTGCTCATCGCGCTCCCGATGACGCTCATCATGGTCACGGGCGAGATCGACCTGTCGGTCGGCAGCATGGTCGGCCTCTCGAGCGTGGTGACGGGCGTCGCCGTGCAGGCGGGCATCCCGTTCGAGGCGGCCGCCCTCATCGCCCTGCTCGTCGGCGTCGTCGGCGGGGCGTTCAACGGCTTCCTCGTGACGGTCGTGGGGCTTCCGTCGCTCGCCGTCACGATCGGAACGCTCGCCCTGTTCCGCGGCCTCGCCGTCGGGCTGCTCGGCACGACCGCCGTCACGGACTTCCCCGAGACGTGGACCGCCCTCGCGAAGGCCCGGATCGCAGGCACGACGATCCCGTACATCATGGTGCCGTTCCTGATCCTGCTCGTCGTGTTCGTCATCCTGCTGCACTTCACGCCGTTCGGCCGGGGCATCTACGCGATCGGCCTCTCGAAGGACGCGGCGCGCTTCTCGGGCGTCGACGTCGAGCGCATGAAGTTCATCCTGTTCGTGCTCGCGGGCCTCGTCGCCGCGTTCGCGGGCATCTTCTACACGCTCCGCTTCGGCAGCGCGCGCGGCGACAACGCGACCGGGCTCGAGCTGCAGGTCATCGCCGCGGTCGTGCTCGGCGGGGTGTCGGTGTTCGGCGGGCGCGGAGCGCTGCACGGCGTGGTCGCCGCCGCGGTGCTCATCGGCGTCATCTCGAGCGCCCTGCGACTGGCCAACATCACGTCCGACGTCATCAACATCGTCACCGGGGTCCTGCTCGTGCTGTCGGTCGTCGCAGCCAGCGTGCTCAACCGGCTGCAGCAGTCCCGTCGGCGCCCCGGCCGACCTCCACGCGTCGCGGCCTCCACAGCAACATGACGAGGCCGCTGCACGACGCCGACGACACCCGTCGCGGCGGATTCCACGAAAGGAAAGAACAATGACGTTTGCACGCAAGCGTGTCGCCGCGATCGCGGCCGTGGCCGTCACGGCCGCGCTCACGCTCGCCGGCTGCGCCGACACCGGGTCGGGCGGTTCGCCGACCGACGGCGCCGGCGGCGACAGCGAGAACCTCTCGATCACGTTCCTGCCCAAGAACCTCGGCAACCCGTACTTCGACACCTCGAGCAAGGGCGGCTCGGCGGCCGTCGAGGAGTTCGGCGGCACCTTCAACGAGGTCGGCCCCGCCGAGGCGACGCCCGACGCACAGGTGAGCTACATCAACACCGCGACGCAGCAGGGCGTCGGCGCGCTCGTCGTGTCGGCGAACGACCCCAACGCGATCTGCGACGCCCTCAACGAGGCCCGCGACGCGGGTGTCAAGGTCGTCACGTTCGACTCCGACACGAACCCCGACTGCCGCGACCTGTTCATCAACCAGGCAACCGCCGAGGGCATCGCGAAGATCCAGGTCGACCTGATCGCCGAGCAGATCGGCGACGACGGCGAGATCGCGATCCTGTCCGCGTCGGCCAACGCGACGAACCAGAACGCGTGGATCGAGGACATGGAGCAGCTGCTCGCCGACGAGCACCCGAACATCACGCTCGTCGAGGTCGTCTACGGCGACGACGACGACCAGACGTCGTTCGACAAGACCGCGGCGCTGCTGCAGTCGCACCCGAACCTGAAGGGCATCATCTCGCCCACGACGGTCGGCATCGCGGCCGCGGCGCGCTATCTGTCGACCTCCGACTTCAAGGGCAAGGTCGCGCTGACGGGTCTCGGCACGCCGAACCAGATGCGCGAGTACGTCGAGGACGGCACCGTCACCGCGTTCGCACTGTGGAACCCGGAGGACCTCGGCTACCTCGCCGCGTGGGCCGCTCAGGCACTCATCACCGGTGAGATCACCGGGGCAGAGGGCGACACGTTCGAGGCGGGCAAGCTCGGCTCCTACGAGGTCGGCGCCGACGCGACGGTCCTGCTCGGCGACCCGTACGTGTTCGACGCAGACAACATCGGCGACTTCGACTTCTGAGTCGCACGTCCGGTCGGCACGCCTCGTGCGTGCCGACCGGGCACCCCACCCCGTCCCTCCGAAAGGCACCATCCCATGACCCGCGTGGCCTTCCAGCTGCGGATCCGGCCCGAGCTCGTCGACGAGTACGTCGCGCGCCACCGCGAGGTGTGGCCCGAGATGCTCGCCGAGATCGCCGCGGCCGGCCGGCGCAACTACTCGCTGTACCTCGGCGAGAACGGCGTGCTCTTCGGCTACTACGAGACGGACGACGACGCCTCGGCGCAGGCGTATCTCGCGGCATCCGCGGTCGCCGCCCGCTGGGAAGCCGAGATGGCCCCGTTCTTCGTCGGACTCGACGGTCGGCCCGACCAGGCCGTCACCCCACTGACCGAGGTGTTCAACCTCGCAGACCAGCTCGCTGCGGCACGCGGCGACGGCACCCGCAACGACACCGACACACCGCGAATCTGAGACGAAAGCGCACACCGTGAGCACCCTCACCCCCGAGATCCTGTCCACCCTGGAGGCCCAGGGCATCGAGCTGCCGTCGTGGGCGTTCGGCAACTCCGGCACGCGGTTCCGCGTGTTCACGACGCCGGGCACGCCGCGCGACCCGTACGAGAAGATCGCGGATGCCGCGCAGGTCAATCGCTTCACCGGGCTCGCCCCGAGCGTCGCGCTGCACATCCCGTGGGATAAGGTCGACGACTACGCCGACCTGCGGCGGCACGCGGAGGACCTCGGCGTCAAGCTCGGCACGATCAACTCGAACACCTTCCAGGACGAGGACTACAAGTTCGGCGCGCTCACCCACCACGACGAGCGCATCCGCCGCAAGGCGATCGAGCACCACTTCGAGTGCATCGACATCATGAACGAGACCGGATCGCGCGACCTCAAGATCTGGCTCGCCGAGGGCTCGAACTACCCCGGTCAGAACGACATGCGCGGCCGCCAGGACCGCCTGCAGGACTCGCTGCAGCAGATCTACGCGCGCCTGTCCGACGATCAGCGACTGGTACTCGAGTACAAGTTCTTCGAGCCGGCGTTCTACCACACGGATGTCCCGGACTGGGGCACCTCGTACGCCCAGGTCGCCGCGCTCGGCGACCGCGCCGTCGTGTGCCTCGACACGGGCCACCACGCACCCGGCACGAACATCGAGTTCATCGTGATGCAGCTCCTGCGGCTCGGGAAGCTCGGCTCGTTCGACTTCAACTCGCGCTTCTACGCCGACGACGACCTCATCGTGGGTGCCGCCGACCCGTTCCAGCTGTTCCGCATCATCTTCGAGGTCATCCGCGGCGGCGGTCTCAACAGCCCCGACGTCGCGTTCATGCTCGACCAGTGCCACAACATCGAGAAGAAGATCCCCGGACAGATCCGTTCCGTGCTCAACGTGCAGGAGATGACCGCGCGCGCCCTCCTCGTCGACCGAGAGGCGCTCGACGCTGCGCAGGAGGCGAACGACGTCCTCACCGCGAACGCGATCTTCATGCACGCGTTCTACACCGACGTGCGTCCTGCCCTCGCGGACTGGCGCGAGTCGCGCGGACTCCCCCGCGACCCGATGGCGGCGTACGCGGCATCCGGGTATCAGGAGAAGATCGAGGCCGAGCGCGTCGGCGGCGTGCAGGCCGGATGGGGGGCGTGACATGACCGACGACCGCCGGAACCCGGTTGCAGAGCCCGTCGAGGCACTGATCGCGCGCTCGAATCGCCTGGGCTCGAACCCCGCGAACACGAACTACGCGGGCGGCAACACGTCCGCCAAGGGCACCGGGATCGACCCCGTGACCGGCGAGCCCGTCGAGCTGCTGTGGGTCAAGGGCTCCGGCGGCGACCTCGGCACGCTCAAGCCCGAAGGGCTCGCGGTGCTGCGACTCGACCGCATGCGCGCACTCGTCGACGTCTACCCGGGCGTCGAGCGCGAAGACGAGATGGTCGCCGCCTTCGACTACTGCCTGCACGGCAAGGGCGGCGCCGCGCCGTCGATCGACACCGCCATGCACGGGCTCGTCGAGGCGGCGCACGTGGACCACCTGCATCCGGATTCGGGCATCGCGATCGCGACCGCCGCCGACGGCGAGGAGCTCACCGCGAAGATCTTCGGCGACAAGGTCGCGTGGGTGCCGTGGCGGCGCCCCGGGTTCCAGCTCGGCCTCGACATCGCCGAGATCAAGCGGCGGAACCCGCAGGCGGTGGGCTGCATCCTCGGCGGACACGGCATCACGGCGTGGGGCGACACGTCCGACGAGGCGGAGCGCAACTCGCTGTGGATCATCGAGACCGCGGCCGCCTACATCGCCGAGCACGGCAACCCCGAGCCGTTCGGCGGTGTGCGCGCCGGGTTCGAAGCCCTCCCCCACGCCGAGCGCCGCGCGAAGGCCGCCGCACTCGCGCCGACGATCCGCGGGCTGGCGTCGACCGACAAGCCGATGGTCGGGCACTTCACCGACAGCGACGTCGTGCTCGCCTTCCTCGCGTCGGAGAAGGCGCCCGCGCTCGCGGAGCTCGGCACGAGCTGCCCCGACCACTTCCTGCGCACGAAGGTCAAGCCGATGCTGCTCGACCTTCCCGCCGACGCATCCGTCGAGGACTCGATCGCGCGCCTGAAGGAGCTGCACGAGCAGTACCGCGCCGACTACCGGGCGTACTACGACGCGCACGCGACGCCCGACAGCCCCGCGATGCGCGGCGCCGACCCGCTCATCGTGCTCGTACCGGGCGTGGGGATGTTCTCGTACGGCACGAACAAGCAGACCGCGCGCGTCGCGGGCGAGTTCTACGTCAACGCGATCAACGTCATGCGCGGCGCCGAGGCGCTGTCGAGGTACACGCCGATCAGCGACGCCGAGAAGTTCCGCATCGAGTACTGGGCGCTCGAAGAGGCCAAGCTGCAGCGGATGCCGAAGCCGAAGTCGCACCAGGGCCGCATCGCGTTCGTGACCGGCGCCGCGTCGGGCATCGGCAAGGCGATCGCGACGCGGCTCGCGGCCGAGGGCGCGTGCGTCGTCGTGGCCGACCTCGAGCTCGAGAAGGCGCAGGCCGTGGCGGCGGAGCTCGGGAGCACGGATGTCGCGATCGGCGTCGCCGCGAACGTGGCCGACCCCGCGGCCGTGCAGGCGGCGATCGACGCGACGGTGCTCGCGTTCGGCGGCGTCGACCTCGTGGTGAACAACGCCGGCCTGTCCCTGTCGAAGCCTCTGCTCGAGACGACCGAGGCGGACTGGGATCTGCAGCACGACGTCATGGCGAAGGGCTCGTTCCTCGTGTCGAAGGCGGCCGCGAAGGCGCTCATCGACCAGGGCATGGGCGGCGACATCGTCTACATCTCGTCGAAGAACTCCGTGTTCGCGGGGCCCAACAACATCGCGTACTCGGCGACGAAGGCCGACCAGGCCCACCAGGTGCGGCTGCTCGCGGTCGAGCTGGGCGAGTACGGCATCCGGGTCAACGGCGTGAACCCCGACGGGGTGGTGCGCGGCTCGGGGATCTTCGCGTCGGGCTGGGGCGCCAACCGCGCCGCCACCTACGGCGTGCCGGAGGAGAAGCTCGGCGAGTTCTACGCGCAGCGGACGATCCTCAAGCGCGAGGTCGTGCCCGAGAACGTCGCCGACGCGGTGTACGTGCTCACGGGACCGGAGCTCTCGCGCACGACGGGCCTGCACGTGCCGGTCGACTCAGGCGTCGCGGCGGCGTTCCTGCGATGAGCCCCGCCCGCTTCCTGCCCCGAGTGCACGACTTCGCGTCGAGCGCACGGGTTGTCGATGTCGCCACGTCGTGCGTTCGACGCGAAGTCGTGCGATCGGCGAGCGGGTGCGGGGCATGAGCGGCGGGGTCGTGGCGGCGGTCGACCTCGGGGCGACGAGTGGGCGCGTCATGCTCGGGTACGTCGACGAGGGCGCGGTGCGGCTCGAGGAGGTCGCGCGCTTCCCGAACGGACCCGTCGCCGCCGCCGACGGCTCGCTGCGATGGGACTTCACCGCGCTCTACGACCACATCGTCGCGGGACTCGCCGAGGCGGTGCGCCGCGAGCCGGGCATCGCGAGCGTCGGCATCGACTCGTGGGCCGTCGACTATGGCCTGCTGCGGGGCGACGAGCTGCTCGACGCGCCGTTCCATTACCGCGACGAGCGCACGGCCGCGGGCGTCGAGGCCGTACACGCGGTCGTGCCGTTCGACGAGCTGTACCGCCGCAACGGACTGCAGTTCCTGCCGTTCAACACGCTGTACCAGTACGCGGTCGACGCACGGCTGGGCGAAGCGGATGCCGCGCTCCTCATCCCCGACCTCATCGCGTTCCTCCTGACGGGAGCCCGCGTCGCCGAACGCACGAATGCCTCGACGACGGGACTCCTCGATGTGCGCACTCGCGAGTGGGACCCCGACCTGGCCGAGCGCCTCGGCGTGCCTGCCGCGGCACTCCCCCCGCTCGTCGACCCGGGCACGCGGCTCGGCGCGGTGCGCGGCGAGGCGCTCGACCGCATCGGCACGCCGCTCGACGTCATCGCCGTCGGGTCGCACGACACTGCGTCGGCGGTCGTCGCCGTGCCCTTGTCCTCGCCGAACGCCGCGTACATCTCGTGCGGCACGTGGGGGCTCGTGGGCGTCGAGCTCCCCGAGCCGGTCGTTACGGATGCCGCGCGCGAAGCGCTCTTCACGAACGAGGGCGGCGTCGACGGGCGCGTGCGCTTCCTCCACAACGTGACGGGACTGTGGCTGCTCACCGAGACCGTCGCCGCGTGGGCCGAGGAGGACGGAGCGCCCGTCGACCTCGTCGCGCTGCTGGACGCGGCATCCGCCGTCGATGAGGAGATCCCCCTGTTCGACGCGAACGACGCCCGCCTCACGGCGCCCGGCGACATGCCCGCGCGCATCGCCGAGGCGCTCCGCGAGGCCGGGTCTCCCGTGCCGTCGACGCGCGCCGCGTTCGTCCGCACGATCGTCGAGAGCATCGCGGCCGCGTTCGCGGACGCCCTCGCGACCGTCGCGCGCGTGACCGGCCGGGAGCTCGACGTCGTGCACATCGTCGGCGGTGGCGCGCTCAATCGACTGCTGTGCCAGGCGACGGCCGATCGCTCGGGGCTCCCGGTGCTCGCGGGGCCGGTCGAGGCCACCGCGCTGGGGAATGTGCTCGTGCAGGCGCGTGCACACGGCTGGTTCGGTTCGGATGCGACGCTCGAGACCCTGCGGGCGGCGGTGGCGGCATCCGTCTCGCCCGTCCGCTTCGAACCGACGCGCCGCTGAGCGGTGAAGCCGTGCGACGAGACGTCAACCCCTGTCGAGACATCCGACCCCGGCCGTACCGTGGCCGCATGGATGACGAACGCGAGCGACGCGCAGAAGATGCGCCCATGGATCAGGACGCCCCGACCGGCGGCGACGAGACGACGGAGGAGCAGCTCGACGCCGACAACCCCGTCGAGGAGGCCACCCTCGAGACGCTCGACCCCGACTCGCCTCCGGCCTGAGCCGCCGCCCGATCACGGGTCTGGACCACGGCCCGGAAACCCCCTACCGTGACTGCCATGACCGAGCGACCGGTCGAGAGCAGTCGGATGGGCACGCGCATCGCCTTCCGCGTGGGCTGGTGGGTGCTCGTCGTGCTGACGGCGCTGTTCATCCTGAACCACGTCGTGGGCGTGGCCGCTTTCGCGCGGTCCGAGGACGAGCGGATGCTGTTCGTCGCGTTCGCGGCGCTCGAAGTCGTCAGCCTGCTGATCCTGCTCTTCGCCTATCGGGCGCTCGAGGTGTGGGCGTGGTGGGCGAGTTGGGTGCAGATCGTGGCGATGGCTGTGACCTTCGTGGTCTTCCTCGACGGCATCGGGGCGCTCTACCTCGGGGTCGCGGTCGTGATGGCGGCCGCCCAGTTCGCGACGCTGCCCGCGATGCGAGCGCGCAGCAACGAGGTCACGCCTCGCGGGTGATCGTCACCTTCACGTGCAGGTGCGACTTGAACGGCCCCGCGTACACGCCCCGCAGCGGCGGCACGTCGCCGTAGTCGCGCCCGCGTCCGATGAGGACGTGCCGGTCGCCGATCTCGATGTTGTTGGTCGGGTCGAAGCCCTGCCACTCCCCCGCGAACCACTCCACCCATGCGTGCGATTCGCCCGCGACGGCCACCCCCACTTCGGCCGAGGGCCGCGGGTGCAGGTATCCGGACACGTAGCGGGCCGGGATGCCGACCTCGCGCAGGGCGCCGAGCGTGATGTGCGCGATGTCCTGGCACACGCCCTTGCGCGCCTCCCACGCGTCGCGCGCCGTCGAGTGGACGCCCGTGATGCCGTGCATGTACTCGACCGCATCCCCGACCGCGACGGCGATCGCGTGCGCGGCGCGCCCGGGGTGGTCGTGCTCTGCGGCGATCGAGCGCGCGAACTCGGCGACCTCCGGGTGCGGGCGCGTGCGGTTCGTCTGGGTGAGCTGCTCGACGGTCTCGATCGAGCGCGACGACTCCTCGAACAGGTCGTCCCACGTCAGGTCCACGTGCTCGATCGGCCGCGGACGCACCTCGACGAGCGAGCGCGCCGTGATCGTGAGCGACGAGTGCGCCGACAGCACATCGAACGACGCGACGCGCGTGCCGAAGTAGTCGACGTACTGGTTCACCGACGTCGACGGCTCGATCTCGAGCGCCGAGCTCAGCACGAACTGGCTGTCGGTCGACCCGGGCAGCATGCGCGCCTCGTTGTACGACGCCGAGACATCGCCCTGGTAGCTGAAGCCGGTCTGGTGCTCGATGCGGAGCCTCTTCATCGCTCGTGCCCCCGCCTGCGGGGGCGGACCCCCGGTTGGTGTGATTCGACGAGCTCATCAACCGCTCCAACCATCATGAGATCTCTCCGATCCAGCTCGGCTCGGCATGCGTCGGGAAGAACCGCTGACGGATCGCCTCGGATGCCTCGCGCGTCACCTTCTGCACGCGTTGCATGTGCTGCGGCAGCTCGCTGAGGATCTCGCTGATCGGCCGGTACTCGAGGTCGTTGCGGATCTGCCCGAGCGCCCGCAGCACGGTGTTCGAGTGGCCGACGCGGTCGGCGCGCGGGTCGATCGCGCTCATGCACTCCTCGGCCCGTTGGATCGAGTAGATGATCGACCGCGGGAACAGTCGGTCGAGCAGCAGGAACTCCGCCGCGTTGCGCGCGCTCGGCATGCCCCGATACGTGCGCAGATACGCCTCGTACGCACCGCACGACCGCAGGATCGTCGTCCACGACGGGCCGGATGCCTCGGTCAGCGACCTCGTCGCCAGCATCCGCGCCGTCATGTCGGCCCGCTCGATGCCGCGACCCAGCGTGAAGAACTGCCACGCCTCGTCGCGGCTCGTCGACGAGTCGACGACGCCCACCGCGAGCGCCGCGCGCTCGCGCACCCACCCGAAGAACTCGTGCACCTTGTCGGACTGGAGGCGGCGGGGCATCCGGGAGTTCGTCGTGTTGAGCGTCTCCCACAGCTCGGTCGAGACGATCTCGCGAGCGCGCCGGGCGTTCTCGCGCGCGGCGGTGAGCGAGTACGCGATGCTCGACGGGTTCATGCGGTCGACGGCGAGACGCTGCAGCACGTCGTCGCGGCGCACGTGGTCGACGTTCGCGGGTGGGGCCGAGCCCATGACGCTCAGCAGCGATCGGCACGCGGTGTCTTCGTCGATCCACGGGTCTTCCAGCAGGAGCTGCAGGTGGACGTCGAGGATGCGCGCGGTGCCGTCGGAGCGCTCGATGTAGCGCCCGATCCAGAACAGGGACTCCGCGATGCGGCTCAGCATCCGTCGCTCCCCTCAGCGCCGTCGCGCCCCCCATGACCTCGTCGAGATTGCGCGAACGACGGCCGGATGCCGGCATCCGTCGTCATTCGTGCGATCTCGGCGCCGGTGGGGTCAGCGACCGAGCGCGCCTGCTGTTGCTGCTCCTGCTGCTCGACGCGCGAGCGCGGGCGGTCGTGCGGCGAGTGCGCCGGCTGGGGCTGCCCGTCGTAGACGATCGAGATCGGCGTGGTCGGCGCCGCCTGGTCGGCGACGATCTCGGAAGGGGCGCTGTGCTGCCCGTACTCGCGCCGCGCGGGAGCGGAGCCGCCGATGACCCACGTGTCCTTCGACCCGCCGCCCTGACTGGAGTTGACGACGAGCTGGCCCTCGGGGAGCGCGACGCGCGTGAGCCCTCCGGGCAGAACCCACACCTCATCGCCGTCGTTCACCGCGAACGGCCGCAGGTCGGCGTGGCGCGGGCGCATGCCGTCCTCGACGAGCGTCGGGATCGTGGACAGCATCACGACCGGCTGCGCGATCCAGCCGCGCGGGTCTTCGATGAGGCGCTCCTTGAGCTTCGCGAGCTCGGCGGGTGAGGCATCCGGTCCGACCACCAGGCCCTTGCCGCCCGACCCGTCGACCGGCTTGACCACCAGCTCGTCGAGGCGATCGAGCACCTCTTCGAGGGCTTCGGGCTCCTCGAGCCGCCACGTGTCGACGTTCTTGAGGATGGGCTCCTCGGCGAGGTAGTAGCGGATGAGATCCGGCACGTACGTGTAGACGAGCTTGTCGTCGGCGACGCCGTTGCCGACCGCGTTCGCGATCGTGACGTTGCCCAGGCGCGCGGCGAGCATGAGCCCCGGCGCGCCGAGCATCGAGTCGGCGCGGAACTGCAGCGGATCCAGGAAGTCGTCGTCGACGCGGCGGTAGATGACGTCGACGCGCTTCGGACCGCGCGTCGTGCGCATGAACACCTTGCCGCCGACGCACAGGAGGTCGCGGCCTTCGACGAGCTCGACGCCCATGAGACGGGCGAGCAGTGTGTGCTCGTAGTACGCGGAGTTGTAGACGCCCGGGGTCAGCACGACCACGTTGGGATCTTCGATGCCGGCGGGAGCCGACGCACGCAGCGCGGCAAGCAGGCGGTTGGGGTACTCGCCGACGGGGCGCACGCGCATCGACACGAACAGCTCGGGCAGCGTCTGGGCCATGACGCGCCGGTTCGAGATCACGTAGCTCACGCCCGACGGCACGCGCACATTGTCTTCGAGCACGCGCATCTCGCCGTGCTCGTCGCGGATGAGGTCGATGCCGGCGACCTGGATGCGCACGCCGTTCGCGCTGTGGATGCCGGCCGCCTGACGGTAGAAGTACTGCGACGAGGCGATGAGGCGCGCCGGCAGCACACCGTCGCGCACGCAGTGCTGGTGGCCGTACGCGTCGTCGAGGAACGCCTCGAGCGCGCGCACGCGCTGCTGCACTCCGGCCTCGATGCGCGACCACTCGTCGAAGGCGATGATGCGCGGCACGGCGTCGAGCGGGAACGGCCGCTCCTCGCCCGCGAAGTCGAACGTCACGCCCTGCGCGAGGTACGAGCTGGCGAGCGAGTCGGTGCGCCCGCGAAGCTCTTCCTGCGTCATCTGCGCGAGCGTCTGGTACAGCTCGCGGTAGGCCTCGCGGGTCGGCACGGGTGCGCCCGGATGCGCCGGCTCGCCGAACATCTCGTCGAACGGAGCCCGCCCGGCCGCTGTCTTGCGCGGCGCGAGGGTTGAGCCGTACCCGTCGAAGAGATCACCCACGCATAGAGCCTAATCCGACCGTGTTGCGCGGTTGTTTCCCTTGACGGATGCCCCTGCAGCCGTCTCGTCGCTCACGACCGCTTCACGCGTGAGCGCCGGCGGAGGCGCCGCAGCCGACGACGCTCGCGGCGGGCGGCGTGCGCGCGCCAGGCGTCCTCGTCCTCGCGGGTGCGCAGGTGGTGGTCCACCAGCGCCTTGATCACGAGGCTCTCGATCACCAGTCCCTGGTCCATGTCGTTCCCTTCCCTCGGATGCGGACGCGCCGAGTCTTCGACGTTCGCCTTCCCCGCGGCTTCCTCGCGGGCATCGCGCGAGGGAAGGACCGCGGAAGGTCTGACGCCGAGAGTCGTCGCATGCCCGGTCGCCGGGGTGCGGGGCATCCGATTCGTCAGGGAGGGACCATCGTGCGAGAGGACGTCGAGACCGTCGTCATCGGGGCGGGCCAGTCGGGCCTCGCCGTGAGTCGCCTGCTCACCGCGCACGGGCGCGACCACGTCGTGGTCGATCGCGGCCGGCCCGGCGAACGGTGGCGTTGCGAGCGGTGGCGTTCGCTGCGGCTGCTGACACCGAACTGGCTCACTCGGCTGCCCGGCTGGTCGTACGCCGGTGACGAGCCCGACGGGTTCATGGCGGCGAGCGAGGTCGCGCAGTACCTCGAGGGCTACGCGGCCGGCTTCTGCGCGCCGGTCATCGGCTCGACCATCGTGCACAGGGTCGCGCGGTCGAGCGGGGCCTTCCTCGTCGAGACGTCGCGCGGCCCGTGGCGCGCGCGGAACGTCGTCGTCGCGACCGGTCCGCACGCGCTGCCGCGCACGGAGCTGCCCGACTCCGAGCTTCCGGTGATCCCGGTCACGCGGTACCGCGAGCCCGGCGCGCTGCCGGACGGAGGGGTGCTGGTCGTGGGCGCGTCGGCATCGGGGGTGCAGATCGCGCGCGAACTGGCGGATGCGGGGCGCGACGTCACCCTCGCCGTCGGGCGCCACACGCGCATGCCCCGCGCGTATCGCGGCATGGACATCTTCTGGTGGATGCACGCGACAGGGACGCTCGCGCGGATCGTCGCGCGCGACGGACAGCCCGCGCGGTCGGAGCCGTCGCTGCAGATCGTCGGCGCCGCGCCCGGCTCGCACCCCGGCGTCGACCTTCCCGCGCTGGCGGCGCGCGGCGCGCGCCTCACCGGACGACTCGTCGAGCTGTCGGGCCGGAGGGCGCAGTTCGACGGGAGCCTGCCGTGGAACGCGGCGAAGT